>JAFRWU010000014.1 GCA_017441705.1 Clostridia bacterium
GCAGTTTGTCCGCCGGATCGAACGGGCGGCGCGCGCCTTCGTCGCCTCCGGCGTCAGGCCGGGGGACGCGGTCACGGTGTGCATGCCGAATACGCCGCAGGCGCTGGACTGCTTTTACGCCCTGAACCGCATCGGCGCGGTGGCGAACATGGTGCATCCGCTTTCGGCGGAGACCGAGATCACCGGGTATCTCGATATCTCCGAAAGCGGCATGATCCTGACGGTGGATCTGTTCTATGAAAAGGCCGAGCGGGCCGTAAAGGCCGCCAAAAAGCCGGCGGTGATCCTGACCTGCCGGATGCAGGACGAGCTTCCCCCGCATCTCGCGGCGCTCTACGTTCTGAAAAAGGGGAAGGATTATCTGAAATTCCCCCGGAAACCGCATCTTCTCTGGAGAGATTTTCTGAAAAGAGGAGACGGAAAGACCGGGCTTCCCGCGCCGGTTTTCGACAAAACGAAAACGGCGGTCATCCTGTACAGCGGCGGTACCAGCGGTTTGCCCAAGGGGATCTGCCTTTCGGACTATAATTTCAACGCCTGCGCCATCGAGGCGCGGGAGGCCATCGGCGTAGAGTTCCGGACAGGCCTCAAGATGCTGAGCTGCATGCCGCTCTTCCACGGCTTCGGTCTCGGCATCAATCTGCACACCGTCCTGATCCACGGCGCGTGCTGCGTCCTGATGCCCACCTTCAACGGCAAGAGCTACGCCCGGATGCTGAAAAAGAAGAAGCCGAATTTCATTGCCGGCGTGCCGACCATCTTTGAAGCGCTGCTGCACGTCCGGGGGCTTGAAAAGCTGGATATGAGCTTCCTGCTCGGCATGTTCTGCGGAGGCGATTCGCTGTCGGTGGAGCTGAAAAAGAAGATCGACGCGTTCCTTGCGGCGCACAACGCCTCGATCCAGGTGCGCGAGGGTTACGGCCTGACCGAATGCGTGACCGCGAGCTGCCTGACCCCGCGGGATGAATACCGGGAAGGAAGCATCGGCATCCCCTTCCCCGACACGGTCTACGGCATCGTCAAGCCGGACACCGACGACTTCCTGCCGGCGGGCGAGGAGGGCGAGATCGTCCTGAAGGGGCCGACCGTGATGCTCGGGTATCTGAAGGATCCGGAGGAAACCGGAAAGACGCTCCGGGTCCTCTCCGACGGAGAGACCTGGCTCTACACCGGCGATCTGGGAATCATGGACGAGGACGGCTACGTCTATTTCCGCCAGCGCCTGAAGAGGATGATCATCACCAACGGCTACAACGTCTATCCGTCCAGGATCGAAAACGTCATCGACGGCCTCCCCGAGGTGGCGTACTGTTCGGTCATCGGCGTCCCGGATCCCCGGCGGATGCAGAGGGTCAAGGCCTTCATCGTTCCCGCCGACGGCGTGACGCCGGACGAGGCGCTGAAGGAGCGCATCCTGGAAAAGCTCAGCCTCCATATCGCGAAATACGCTCTGCCGCGGGAGATCGAATTCCGGAAGGAGCTCCCGAAAACGCTGGTGGGCAAGGTCGCCTACCGCGTTCTGGAAAAGGAGGAGGCGGAGAAGAACAGATGAGGATCACCTGGTACGGCACGGCGGCCCTTCTGCTGGAGACCGGGGACGCGGTGCTGGCCTTCGATCCCTTCGAAGGGATCCCGCCGGAGGCGGCGCATCCCGAAAAAGGCCCCTTTCCTCATCGAAAAGAGCTTCAAAGGGCCGACCGTGTGTTCGTGACCCACGGCCATTTCGATCACGTCCTGCAGATCCCCGCTCTTTACCGGGGGACCGGGAGCGTGATCTTCGCGACGAAGACGCCGGTCCGCACCCTCGGGAAGCGCGGCGTTCCGGCGGAACGCCTGAGGACGATCAGGCCGGGAAGCGTCGTCACGCTGGGGGGAACGACGGTCCGCGCGTTTCAGGGAAGACACTGCCGGTTCGACGCGGCGCTTTTATTCCGGACGCTTTTCGGGAAACAGGCCCGGGAAAATCCGGGGCAGCTTTTCCGGCTTCTCCGCCGGCACTTTGCCTGCCCGGAGAAGGGGGAGATCCTCTGCTATGAGGTTGCGCACGGAGGGAAAAGGATCATGATCCTGGGAAGTCTCGGACTCGATCCGAAGACCGCCTATCCCCGGGGAGCCGATCTCCTGATCCTGCCCTTCCAGGGAAAGAGCGATCTTCCGGCCGCGGCCCTTCCGATCCTGGAAAGGCTCAGGCCGAAAAGCGTGCTCCTGGACCACTATGACGACAGCTTCCCGCCGATGTCGGCGGAAATCGATACGAAAGAGTTTTGCAGGATGGTGACAAAGCGCGGCTTTCCCTGCCGCGCTTTTCGGAAAGAAGAGACATTCCGGATCGGATAAAGGAGAGAGACTATGGCAACTCAGGAAAAGAAAGCGAAGAGAAGATGGGGCGACCGGCGGGACGGAAGACGGGTCAAGGCGCCGGGACTGCAGACCATCATGGGCTATCTCTGGCCCAAAAGGACCGACTGCGAGGTCTATCTCAGCGACAAGATCGACGCGACCGAGCTGATGACTTATCTGGAAAAGCGCAACGCGGAGCATCCGGACTACAAGACGACGCTTTTCCACGCCGCAGTCACGGGCATGGCGCGCATGGTGAAGGAGCGCCCCCTGATGAACCGGTTCATTCAGGGCTACCGCCTTTACGAGAGAAACGAGATCACCATCAGCTTCGTGGTCAAACGCCGTTTCGCCGACGGGGCGGAGGAATCCCTGATGGTCCTGAAGCCGAAGGACGAGGACACGCTGGATTCCATCAGCAGCCGGATCGTCGGCAACGTCCGGGAGACCCGGAAAAGCGAGCATTCCACCGGCGGGATCGACGAGGTCCTGGATAAATTCGCGAAGCTTCCGCGCTTCGTTCTGATCCCGGTGATCCGGATCATCCGCTGGATGGATTTCTGGGGGGTCAATCCGAAGGCGGTGACCGAGGGCGATCCCAACTATACCACCATCCTCACCAGCAACCTCGGCAGCATCCAGTGCCCTTCGGTCTACCATCACCTGAACAATTACGGGACCAACAGCGTCATGATCACCATCGGCACCCTTCACAAGGAGGAGGTCCTGATGCCCGACGGCACGAAGGAGATCCGGGACGTCGTGGACATCGGCGCGACGCTGGACGAGCGGATCGCCGACGGCTTCTATTTTGCCCGCAGTCTGAAGCTGATCAAGCATATCTTCGCCCATCCGGAGCTTCTGGAAAAGCCGCTGGGCGAGGACAGCGGATTCGAGTATTGACAGAAAGAAGAGGAACGGAGGCGCAATCATGAGAATACGTACCGATTTTCCCGGCGGCAACATCGTCCTGCAGGGGATCGAAGGAGACACCGTTTTCGTGGAGCGGGATCTGAGAGACACGGAGGACGACTGGTTTTACTGGGCGTTTGCAGTGGAAGACGCCGCGGCGCTCGCCGGAAGGACCGTGACCTTTCTGTTTCCCTCGCCGCACCGGGTCGGCCGGTTCGGCGCCGCGGTGAGTCACGATCTTCAGAACTGGGAATGGACCGAAAGCGGGACCGACGATCGGTTTACCTATACCTTTTCCGCGGAGGAAGAGACAGTGTATTTCGCGCACCACATGCTCTATCCCGCGCCGCGGTTCGACGCGCTCTGCGAGAGGTGCGGGCTCCGTAAGGAAGTTTTCGCCCGATCGGCTAAGGGCAGGCCTCTCCCCGCGGCGCGCTTCGGAAAGGGAGCGAAATGGATCCTGATGACCGCGAGACACCACGCCTGCGAATCCACGGGGAGCTACGTTCTGGAAGCGGCGGCCGAAGAACTCTGCCGGAACATGCCCGAAGGGTATTCGCTGCTGGTCGTTCCCTTCGTGGATTACGACGGCGTGCTGGACGGGGATCAGGGCAAGAACCGGAGACCGCACGATCACAACCGCGACTATATCGCCTCCCCGATCTACGACGTCGTGCGGAAGCTGATCGATTTCGGAAACAGCCACGATCTCCGGTATACGTTCGATTTCCATTCCCCCTGGCACATGGGGGAGGAGAACGATCACGTCTTCTTCAGCCGAAGCACCGAGTCGATGGAGCCGTTCACCGACCGGTTCGGAGAGTTCATGAAGCGCGAGACCGAAAAGAATGAGCTGAAGTATACCGGAGAATGGGACGTGGGCCCGAATGAAAAGTGGAACAACGAGAAAAGCCCGAATTCGAAGAATTATTTCAGCAAAAAAGATTCCGTCCGCCTGTCGGTTACGATGGAAACGCCCTATTACGGCGTAGAGAACGGAACGGGCAAGATTTCGGAGGAAGCCCTGGCTGAATTGGGGAAGGCGTTCGGGAAGAGCGCCGCGCTTTATATCGCATCGGAGGAAAAGGGCGTCTGAAGAAGGGATTTCCGGCTTTGAATATGAGTTTCTTTCACTGAACGTGTCGAGCGTTCAGTGAAAGAAACATCTGTATTTGTGTCTTTGTCAAGCGGCGCAGGCAAGAGGAGGATGGTGAGGATCATGGATCACAGAAAAGCGACAGACCGGTATTATGCCCGTTGGCTCGGCGCGGAGGAAAGCGTATTTCAATCGATTGAGCCGGTACAGTTTTTTTATTCGGAAGAAAGAAACCGTATCCAGCGCGGGCACGGCGCGCCTTTTGCGCTTTATTGCCTGGTGAAAGAAGGCAAATGCTATCTATCCTTCGGGGACGAAATGCGGGAGTTTTTGCCCTCTTTCCGGGATCTTCTGCATGCCGGAATGGACGCCGATACCGTTCGGACAGTTTTGGAGAGATCCACCGGCAGAAAAGTGTCGCGTATGATCAAATACGTTTTCGTGAAAGAAAAAGCAAACCCGGAAGGAGCGCGGTGTTTGTTTCCCTCTGAGTATCCCGTATATGCAGCGTTCTTTGAGGCCTGCTGGCCGGGAGAAAAAGCGGATCTCTGGCTGAGGGAGTATTTTGAGGATATGGCGAGGGAGAAAACCTGCTGCGGCGTATTCTCAGACGGCAGGCTCGTCTGCGCAACCGATTCGCCGGCAGTACCGTATCTGGAAGACGAGATCCGGGAGATCGGCATCAACACGCTTCCCGGTTTTCGCCGCCGGGGATACGGGACCCGGGCTGCAGCCTGTGCCGTCCGGGAGATCCTCGCCGGGGGGAAAACTCCCATCTGGTCGACGGGTGAAGGCAACGAGGCTTCGCAGAAGCTTGCCGGGAAGGTGGGGTTTGCGAAATATGCCGACTGCCTCGTGATCGAGGGCGGCTCCCCGCAGGCATGACGCCGCCTGCCGGACCGAAGGGAAAAAAGAAAGACGCGCGCGGATGCTTCCGCGCGCGCTTTTGCATTTTCGGTTTCCGGCGGCTTACGACTCCCAGAAGGCTTTCCCCGCGGCCGCCACGCTGGGATAGGATTCGCGGATGGCGTCGATCAGAGCCTGCATTTTGGCCTGAATGTGGGGGGAGGGATCCTCGTACCGTTCCTCCGACGGAAGCTCCCGGTTCTGCCAGAGACGCATGAAGGTGTCGGCCCGGTCCTCCATCGCATTGGTGGCGGCGTACCAGGTGACGAACCAATCGGACCGGTAATCGTCTTCGCCGTACTGATAATCCTCCGGATTGAGGGCGTCCCACTCCTCCCAGAAGTTCGGCCCCACTCTGTCGCGGAGGTCGTGGATGCGCACCTCGATCAGATGCATGAACTCGTGGGGCAGATGAGAATCGGAAAACTCGTCGGTGGCGAAACAGATCAGGAATTCCTCCATGCTGAAGCCGGAGGCAAAGGCCGCCGCCGATCCCGGGATCTCCTTCACCACGTAAATATCAAAGCTGTCGTGCATTTTGCCGCCGTAAGGATAATCGGTATACATCTCGTGGGTGAAGCCCGCGGGAAGCCTTGCGAGAAATCTCTTCAGGGAAAGGAGGATCCGGTATTGCTCCAGCTTCGCGGCGCCGGTGACGCAGACCGAGGGCACCGGATCCTTTTCGGGATCGCTGTCGTCCCAGGGGGTATAGTCGGAGGGCGGCGCTTCGTCCAGATGCAGGGTGATCTCATACTCCTTCAGGATCTCGTCCCGCAGAGCGAGATTCTTCCGGTGCAGGGAGAAGTTCGTCGCCCGTTCGGCTTCCAGAGGTTCGGCTTCCTTTTCGTCAAAGCGCCAGAGATAGAGAAACTCCACGCTTTCGGACCGGTCCCCGGTCTCTTCGTCCTCTCCGGAGGAAAGAGAGGCGTCCTCTTCCGCACGGAGAGAGCCGGCGTCGGCGAAAGCCTGCACGGCGATCAGGGCGAAGTCTTCCCCGAGAAGAAGATCGCGGTCGCTCCAGGAGAAGTCCCCCTCTTCGAAAACCGGAGGAAGGGTAACGGAGGCGCGGACGACGTTGTTTTCAAAATCGAAGACGCGGTAGGAAAGCGGGGAACCGTCGCGCGCGTAACGCGTGCAGACCACGTCCCGTCCTTTCCCGGTCGAAATACCGGAATAATCGTTTTCAAAAAGCAGGACGGAATCCGGATCGTCCGAGAAGGAGAAGGCGCTGATTTCCTTTCCGTCCTCGTCGGGGAAGGAAACGTATCCGAACCCCTCGCCGACGTAACAGGAACGGGGAAGAAGGGGAAATTCCCCGGAAGAAGAGACGTTTTCGACCGGAGGACCGTAGGGGATCATATCCAGAAGACGGCCGGAACGGTCGTAAAGCGCAGCCCAGGATTCATAGGGATTAAAGAGGATCAGCGTGCCGTTCTCGCCGATCGCGAGCTTGTAAAGATAAAGACCGGGATATTCGCTGTAAGGATCGGGCTCCGGTTCGGGCTCTCCCCGGCGATCCGGGTCATACCAGGGCTCCATCACGATCCGGTCCGAAACTCTGCCGGTTTCCAGATCGATGAAGCGAAGCTCGTTTTCTTCCGCGCTTGTCGATTCCCGGTAATGCGTGGAACAGACCGCCGCCTCCCCGCCGCGCACGGCAAAGGAAGAGAAGTGATCCCCGTCCCGGTTGTTGTCGAAACGGAGAAGCTCATACAGACCGGGAGACAGGGGAGAAGCGTCCTCCGGAGAGACGGGCCCGCTTTCGGCGGTTTCGCTTGCGGAGGTCTCCGGCGCGCTTTCCGTGCCGGAGAAGGAAAAGCGGCAGGAGGCGAGGATCAGTATGAGAAGCGCCAGGAAAAAGGAAACGGCACGTTTCATAGAAACCTCCCGAAAGGGTATTTCTATTCAGACGGATGAAAATCAAAAAAGTTCCGCCGCAGATCGCTTTCCTGCGGCGGATTTTTCTCACATCTGATGCTCCTCCGGCGCGTCGTCGAGGACCCGGACTCCCATCTTTTTCCGGGAGGGCGGTTCCGCCTGCGAGATCCCCGCGGCGTCGAAAAGCGGCGCGACCCTGTTTTCGGGATCCACGCGCATTTCCGGCCCGGGAGAAGACGACGGCGCTTTCTTTTTCTTCCTGGACATATCGGTCACCTCCGGATCCAGTATGCGCGTCCGGAAGGGGAAATATACCGGCGCCGATTGACAGACGCGGACCCGCCGTGATATGATGTTTTTATCCCGGTGAGAGTTTTTCCCGGAAGAACGCAGCCTTTTCCCGCTTCCGGTTGTATTCCTTGCGGGAAAAGGATAGAACCGCAGTCTGTATCGGGTATGAGAGGGGTGTTTATGAGAAAGAGGATCCCGGCTCTCCTCCTGGCGCTGCTCCTGATTCTGGGGTGCGCGGCGTGGGGAACGCCGGAAAAAGCCGAAGCCGCCTCTCCCACGTCCCTGTCGGCCATGATGCGCAGGGCTGAGGAGATCAGCGGATACCGCTGGGTCCCCGCCGAGAAGATCATGGTGTGGAATCCGGTCGAAAACGAGTATAACGGGCTGAACTATTTCCCGAAGGGGAAAGAGGTCGTCGGGATGCCCTATACCCTTTTTACCAACGAATTGGGCTTCCCCAGCCAGAAATCCTTCAGCCAGTATAAAAAGATCACCGACGAGAACCGGACGGGAACCGCTTACTGCAATTCCGTTAAGGCCATGCGCACCGGCCCGATTTACGGGGGTTGCTGCGCCACCTTCATGTGCGAGGTGCTGGGCGGCGGATACGTCAGCGGAGATTCCGCCCGTTACTGGACCGTGTCCGGGATCCGGGGGAGCAGCCTGAGCGCCGTCCGCACCGGCGTAAAAGTCAAGGACCTGCGTCCCGGCGATTGCCTGGTCCGGTACAACAACGGACATATCATGTTTATCGGGGACGTATCCGACACCCATATCGTGCTTTATGAAATGAATCCTCCCGTGGCGCGCAAGGTGGCCGTAAAAAAGAGCACGAATACCAATTCCAGCGGGTATTTCATCTATCTGGAAGACGGGAAATACGCGGTCTACAACGCCGTGGTCCGCAGCCGTCAGTTGGTGGATGACAGCGCTTCCATGGCGCCGATCGCCCCGATCGTGACGCTGGACCGTACGAAGGCGGGGGTGGGCGAGAGCGTCCTCGTGAGCTGGAACGCGCTTTCCAACGCTTCATATTACCGCGTGCGCGCGGTTCTGGGAGGAAGCGTCGTCGTCGACAAAAGCGTGGGGAAGAGCACGAGCTTTCGTCTGGAGGGTCTGGAAGCCGGAAGGTATTCGGTCTGGGTGACCGCCTCCAATCAGAACGGGGCGAGCGTGTCCGACAAGGCGGGCTTCCGGGTGGAGTATATCGGACCGGAGCTTTCGCTCCGGGTGGACGACCGGCTGATGAAAGCGTCCTGGGAGACGGCCGGCGCCGAAGAGTACAGAGCCTCCCTTCTGGACGCGGAAGGGAAGGAGATCCTGGCGGAGGCGGGAGCGGAGCTCGCGTCTCTTGAAGCCGAGCTGAGTCCCGGCACCTATACCCTGAAGGTGACGGCGGTCTATCCCGCGGAAAGCAAGACGTCCGAAAAGGTCTTTTCCGTGACCGATCTGTCCCTTTCGTCCGGAAGAACGATCTATACCCTTTCCGAAAGCCCATCCTTTTCCTATGCCGGCGCTAAAAGCTATACGTACACCCTTTCCCGCACGGGGGAAGAGAGCGAAGAAACGGTCGTCGCCGAGACCGAAGCCCCGGCGGGGGGACTGGAGCTTGACCCGCTCCCGGCCGGAGAATATCTGCTGTCGGTGACCGGGATCACGGGATACGGTATGGCGCACGCCTCTCTTTCCTTTGCTGTGGCGGACGAGGAGGAACACGACTATACTGAAGAGATCCTTGCGGAAGGCGACTGCACGAAGGAAGGGAAAAAGCGCCTCGTTTGTTCCGCCTGCGGCGAAAGCCACGAAGAGACGATCCCGGCTTCGGGACACGACTGGCGGGAAGAGGGAAACGATCTGGTCTGCGCGCTCTGCGGCGCGGTGAAAAAGGACCACCGGCACGTCTATGAGACGAAAACGACCGTGCCCGCCGGTGCGGAAGCGCCGGCATACGCGGTTCTGGAGTGCTCCTGCGGGAAGCAGGTTCTGGCCGTCAGCCGCCCGGGAAGCGCGGGCGAGCTTTCCGCTCTGGGAAAGACGACCGGCCCCGACGGGACCGTACGCGGAGCGGGAGAGGCTTACGCCACGGGGGACCTCCTCGCGGCGGAGAAGGACGGAAAGACGATCCTCCGGCTCCTTGCCGTCCTGGGAGACGTCGATTCCGACGGACGGATCACGTCCAGAGACTACGTTCGCATCAAAAATCACATCATGGAGGTCCGCCTGATCGCCGATCCGGCCGAAAGGCTGGCGGCCGACAGCAATATGGACGGCAAAATCACGTCCCTGGATTACGTCAGAGTGAAGAATACCATCATGGGGAGATAAGCATATGAAGAGAAAAACCACGCGGATCCTTTTTTTCCTGCTGCTGTTCGCGTCTTTCCTGGCGTCCGCGGCTTTTGCGTCCGGAGGCGTTTCGGTGAGCGCCGGAAGCTTGAAGATCCAGAAGGGGAGCAAGGCCTCCTTCACGATCAAGGCTTCCAACGCCGCGGGAAGAATCAGCGTTTCCTCCTCCGATACGGGCATCGCGACCGTGTCCGAAAGCAGCCTCTGGCTTGACAATTCCAGCGCTTCGATTACCGTAAAGGCGGTTGCAAAAGGATCGTGCAGGATCACGGTCAAGTGCGTGGACGTGTCGACCTATGATGAAGAAACGGTCGAAAAAACGTTCACGGTGAAGATCACGGTCTATGAAAAGGAGACCTCCACGGAAAAGCCGCAGACGCCGGACAAGCCGCAGACGCCGGACAAGCCGCAGACGCCGGACAAGCCCGCGAAGCCTGCCGAGCCGAAAAAGTCGGGAAACGCGGATCTGAAATCTCTTGTCCTGATCGGATTCGACATGACCGAGGCGTTCTCCCCCGACAAGACGGAATACACCGCCTATGCGCCGGACGGGATCACGAAGGTTGAAGCGGAGTTCGCGACCGATTCCGCGAAAGCGAAGGCCTCGCTTTCGGGAGAAGAGCTCCTGGAGGGATGGAACGACTTGAAGATCCGTGTGACCGCGGAAAACGGGAACCAGAAAACCTATACCGTCCGGATCTACCGCCCCGAAAAACCGACGGAGTTCTTCACCTGCCGGGATCAGACGCTGGGCGTGGTGAAAAACGTCGACCTGGTCGCTCTGGAGGGCTATGAGGCGGGGGAGGATCTGATTTTCCGGCCGGCGGAGGGGAACGGGCCCGCGGTCCGTTACCTGATCGAGCCGGAGAGCGGCAACACCGGCTTCTACCTCTTTGACGAGAAAGAGGGAAAGGTCGTGGCTCCCTTCCGGCAGATCCGGATCGGAGAAAAGGTCTGTTATCCCGTGGACGCGCCCGGAGAGGCGCCGCCCGCAGATCCCTCTCTGATCGAGTTGAGGGGAACCGACTGGGAGGAGACGGAGTTCGACGCCTGGCACTACCGGGATCCGGCGATGAAGGATTTTTCGATCTGGGCGCTTTCCGATGCGGACGGAAACACTTCTTTTTACCGTCTCGATTCCCGGGAGGGAACCTGGCAGCGGTATTTCCCGGAACCCGTGCCGGAGGAGCCCGAGCCGGAAACGGCGGAGGAATCCGAAACCGGAAGCGAAACCGCGCCGGTCCCCGAAGAGGAGACCGGGACCGAAGGGGAAACGGGCCCGCAGACGCCTGAGACTTCGCCCGCTCTGATCGCGGCGTGGGCCGCGGCGGGCGGGGGACTCCTTCTTTCCCTGATTCTTTTCATTCTGCTTCTCGCCGCGCGCCGCAGGGCGAAGAAAGAGAAAAAAGACGACGCGTGATTGCAAATGCCGCCTGAAAGTGATAGGATAGAATAAAGCTTTGCCAACAAGAAAGGAGCGCCTTCCATGAAAAGACCGTTGACCCCGGACCTAATCGCCGGATACGCGGAAGGGTACCGGAACGACCGGGAGCGCCGGCTCGCCTCCCGCGCCTTTGCCCTTGCCGACGTCTCGGCCGCGTCCTTCGCGCCGGAGGAATCCTTCGGCATGAAGCACACCTTCTCCATCGATATCAAAACCCTTCCCGCCGCCAATCAGGAGCGGAGCGGCCGCTGCTGGCTGTTCGCCGCCACCAACGTCCTGCGCGAAAGGATCGCGAACCGCCTGAACCTGGACAAATTCGAGCTTTCACAGAGCTATCTCGCCTTCTGGGACAAATTCGAGCGGGCGAACTACTTCCTGGAAAGCATCCTGGAGACCGCCGGCGAGCCCACCGACGAGCGGAATGTGGCCTTTATCCTGACCACCGGCGTTCACGACGGCGGTCAGTGGGAAATGTTTTCCAACATCGTCAGAAAATACGGCGTCGTGCCGAAGGACGTCTATAACGAGACCTATCAGTCCTCGCACACCGGCTCCATGAACGCCGCTCTGAACCAGAATCTGAAAAAGTGCGCGGTGCGCCTGCGCGCCATGGTGCGGGACGGCGCCGGGGAGGACGCTCTGGAGGAAGAAAAGGAAAAGATGCTAGGGAAAGTCTACTCTTTCCTCGCAAGCTGCTATACCGAGCCGCCGAAGGTCTTCGATTTCGAATACGCCGACAAGGACGGGGAATACCACGTCGAGCGGGATATGACGCCGCTTTCCTTTGCCGAAAAGTACGTGGGCGATCTTCTGGAAAGGACGGTCAGCATCATCAACGCGCCGACCGCCGACAAGGAATTCGGCAAGACCTATACCGTCCGTCATCTCGGCAACGTGGTGGGCGGAAAACGCGTGGTGCATCTGAACCTTTCCATGGAGGATTTCAAGGAAGCGATCCTCAACCAGCTCAAGGACGGCAAGATCGTCTGGTTCGGCAGCGACGCCGGCAAGTATGCCGAGCGGGAGCGCGGCTTCTGGAACGACCGGAGCTTCGATCTGGAGCTGACCACCGGACTGGATCTTGCGCTTTCCAAGGCCGAAGGGCTGGATTATTGGTATTCGGCGATGAATCACGCCATGTGCCTGACCGGCGTGGATCTGGCGGACGGGAAGCCGGTCCGCTGGAAGGTGGAGAACAGCTGGGGCGAAAAGTCGGGCGAAAAGGGATACTACGTCGCCTCCGACGGCTGGTTTGACAGATTCGTCTATCAGGCGGCGGTGGAGGCTGAGTATCTCGGAGAAAAAGCGGAGCTTGCCAAGGCGGAACCGGCCGTGCTGGAGGCCTGGGATCCCATGGGCACTCTGGCAGACTGAACAGCGCCGCACGGCAGACAAACGCTCCGCGCCGGGATCCCGGCGCGGAGCGCGTTTTTGTTTGGCGGGGTCTTCTCAGGGCAGGATGTTGCCGGCGGCGAGATAGAGATCGTACCACTCCTGACGGGTCAGGACCAGATCGCAGGCGGCGACGGCCTCCCGGATGCGGGAAAGATTCATGGAGCCGATGATCGGCTGGAGCTTTGCGGGATGGCGCAGGAGCCACGCCACCGTGACCGTCACCGGAGTGACGCCGTATTTTGCGGCCAGGGAATCGACGGCGGCGTTGAGGGCGGGGAATTTTTCGCTTCCGAGGAAGACGCCCTCGAACATGCCGTACTGGAAGGGGGACCAGGGCTGGATGGTGACGTTGTGGATGCGGCAGTAGTCCAGGACGTATCCGTCCCGCGCGGCGGCGCCCGGGGTAGCCATGTTGACCTCCATCCCCTGGGAAATCATGGTGCAGTTGGTCAGGGAAAGCTGAAGCTGGTCGGCCGTGATGGGCACCGGCAGATATTTCCCGAGAAGCTCCATCTGCATGGGATTCTGGTTGGAAACGCCGAAGTGGCGTACCTTGCCGCTTTCCAGAAGGACGGCGAAGGCCTCCGCGACCTCCTCGGGCTCCATCAGGGCGTCGGGACGGTGCAGGAGCAGAGAGTCGAGATATTCGACGCCGAGACGGGAAAGGATCCCGTCCACCGAATCCAGGATGTGCTTTTTGGAGAAATCATACCGCTTGCCCGGGACGATGCCGCATTTCGACTGGATCAGGAGATCCTCGCGGGGAATGCCGCGGATGGCGCGGCCGAAGATCCTTTCGCTTTCGCCGCTGCCGTAGATGTCGGCGTGGTCGAAGAAATTCGCTCCGAGCTCCAGCGCGGTGCGCACGTAGGTCTTCGCCTCCTCGTCCGAAAGGCGGGGCAGGCGCATGCAGCCGAGGGCGACGGCGGGGACCGAAAGACCCGTGGCGCCGAAGGGGATCATTTTCATATACTGCGATTCCTTTCTTTTTTTCTTTATTATCGCAAAGGGAGAGAGGAAAGTCAAGGAGAAATCCCCGCCGTGTTCCGGAGCGAAAAACAGCCGGCGTTGCGATGGGTTCGAAGATATGGTATAATCGAAAAAGAAGAGCGGAGAGGAACGAAGCTCTGCACTCCGCCGCGGCAGGGTGGGTAAACCCGTCCTCTGCTCCGGGGTTGAAAACGCAAAAGACGAAAAGGAGGCGCGTTTATGAATGGATCCGGGAATCCCGCGAAAAAAGGGATGGATCTCCGTCTGCAGTATATCCTGTCTTTGCTGACCGGTCCGCTCCTGCTTGCGATCGGCGGCACGTCGGCCGTGCTGTTTACGGTGCGATATATGGGGGACAGACTGGCTCTTCCGGTTTTGAGCTTTGACCTTCTGCTGCTTTCGGGAACGGTCCTGCCTTTTCTTCTCGGGATCGTATCGACCTTTCTCCTGTATCCCCGGAGCGAGCAGAAACGGACGAGGATCTACCTTGTCACGGCGATCGCCGTTCCGGCTCTTCAGGTGCTTTTCGCGCTCTTTCTTCTGATCCTCAGCTTCCTGCCCCCGGTTTTGCGGATCCTCTGCGGCGGGGAGGAAATGCTTTCCTGGCTGTCGGGCGCGCTGCGCATATCCGCGCTCCAGACGCTCCTCTATACGGCGGTCTTCACGGCGGCCGCCGCTCTGGTCGGATTCCTTTGGAAGAAAAAGACGCTGCTTTTCGTCCTGATTGTTTTCTTCGCCGCGTTTGTCCTTTCCATGCTGCTCATGTACGTTTTCGCCTTTTCGCTGAATTTCGGACTGACCGGGTTTGTGATCGGATACGGGCTTCTTCAGCCGGCGGCGGTCGTTCTGCCGAACGTCGGCAGATGGAAAGCGCCCGTAAAAGAGCCGTGACGCGCCTTTGCGCATAAAGCGAAAAAGGCCGAAGGGAAAGCCCCGGCCGGCATCCCCGGACGGACGGCCGATATTTCGGGACGATCACGGGACCGCTCATTCTTCCGGAGTATCAAAACAAAGGCGCAGAAGGGAAGCTGCCTTCCCCTGCGGGAGAAGCCTCCGGCCGATACCTCCCCCAATACCTTCCCCTCGGAGGACGCCTATCCTCCGGGGGGCTTTTTCGTCCCTCCTCCCCAATGCCTTTCCCTTCGAGGGGCGCGGGTCTCCAACGCCTTCCCCTTTGAGGGGAAGGTGGGTCGGCGTCAGCCGAGCCGGATGAGGTGGAGCCATCGCCCTACACCGTCTCTTCGTCCTCGCCGCGCCGTTCCACAAAAACAAACTTCCACCTCATCAGTCAGCTTACGCTGACAGCTGTCTCGCTGCGGCTCGGTCACGACGCGTCACAGACGAAGCGGCCCGGGAGAGGGCAAAAGCCCACTCCCGGGCCGCGATTTGCGATTTGATAAGGCTCCCGCAGCCTCAGGCCCTGGTCAGCTTGATCGTGGCGATCTCGTAGTTCCCCATGACGTAACGGATCCCGCCGTTTTCCACGGGAAGCTCGCGTTCCTCGTTTTCCAGCATGTCGCAGAGGCAGGCTCTCTTTACCGCGAAGCCCGGGGTGAAAAGGGTTTCGGTGCGGCGGTTTTCGCATTCGTAGGCGCGGAAGATCACGTCGTCCGAATCGTAGGCCTTTTTCACGGTTTCGATCAGAACGTTCTTCCGGTCGGAGGAGAGGAAAGAATACTCGTCGGGGAGGGTCCCGTCGCCGCCGCCGGTCTCAAAGGCCAGGATCGGCTCGTTGAGGAGGTAAGCCTCGCGCACCGTATCGGCCTCCCGCCAGGTCCCGGCGTGAGGATAGATGGAGTAGGTGAATTCGTGTCTGCCCTGATCGGCCTCGGGATTCGGGTAGGTGCCGCATTTCAGCAGGGTGATTTTCAGGGTGGAGCCTTCGGCGTTGTGGCCGTATTTGCAATCGTTCAGGATCGAAAGGCCGTAGCCGGCGTCGGAGATATCGGCCCACTTGTGGGCGCACACCTCAAATTTCGCCGCGTCCCAGGAGGTGTTTTCGTGGGTCGGGCGTTCGACGTTGCCGAACTGCACGTCGTAGGTTGCGGCGTTCGCGTGCACCGACGCGGGGAAGGCCGCCTTCAGGATCACGTGATGGTCGTGCCAGTCGAGCGTGTTTTCCACGTCGATCCGGGCGATGTCGTCGTAGAGCCAGATCCTCTGGGTGATCACCGAACGGGAGAAGGGGCGCGTGATCTCGAATCCGGCGCGCGCGCCGTCCCGGATCGGCTTCAGGGAAGAGATCTCGCGGACCGGCCAGCATTTCTGCTTGTAATAGGAGGTGATTTCCCAGTCGTCGTAGGCGCGGGGGAAGTCCTCGAAGGCCTCCAGCTTGTTGCCCTTCTCGCCCTCCGCGAAGACCTCGCGGCCGTTTTTCCTGTCGTAAAGCGACCACTCGCCGTTCTCGTCGAGGGTCAGACGGAAAAAGTCGTTTTCGGCGGTCTTTTCGCCGAGGGTCACGCGGCTCTCTTTGCGGAGGAGCGCGGGATCGACGATCTTCCAGCCCATGGCGGGAACGCCGCCGGCGTAAAGGGTCTCGCCGCCGATCTTCACGGCGCCGCCCGCCGTAAAGGCGTGGGGGTTATAGAGGAAGACGCCCTTCTTTCCGGTATGGGAAGCGAGATCCCGGAGCTTTCCGAAGAGGATCCTTTCGCCGAGGGAGCGGATCGCGGCGTACTGCCGGTCGCATTCCTCGTAGACCTCGAAGATCGAGGAGCCGGGGATGATGTCGTGGAACTGGTTGAGAAGGATGGTTTCCCAGGACTTGTAGAGATCCCGGGCGGGATACTCTCCGCCGAGCAGGACGAGATCGGCGGAGGCCGCCTTTTCGGCCTCCTCGAAGAGAAGCTCGCTTTTCCGGTTGTTCCTCTTGTTTTTCGCAATGGAGGTATAGGTGCCGCGGTGATATTCCAGATAGAGCTCGCCTACCCAGCGCGGCGTACGGCCGAGAAGGGCGCGGTTTTCGTCGAAGTTCTTCCGGACGCGGGCGAGCAGATCGCCGACCTTTTCGATCCTTGTGGCCGGGAAGCCGGGAAGACCGGGGGCAAGACGCCGCTGCTGCTCCAGCATGTCGCGGGTCGGTCCGCCGCCGCCGTCGCCGAAGCCGAAGGTGATGACGGTCTCGTTGTTGTATTCCTTCTGCTGGAACCGTTCCCAGGTGCCGAGCACCTGCGACGGGCGGATGTATCCCACGTAGGTGGTGCCGTTGTCGTTGACGCCCTCGGGCGTGTGATCCCGCGCGGTCAGGAAGTAGGTGAAGACCTCGCTGCCGTCGAGGCCCTGCCACATAAAGGCGTCATAAGGCATTTTGTTGGTCTCGTTCCAGGAGATTTTCGAGGTGACGAAGGTCGTGACGCCGGTCTTTTTCAGGATCTGGGGAAGGGCGATGCTGTATCCGAACACGTCGGGCAGCCAGAGGATCCGGCTGTCGGCGCCGAATTCCTCCTTCATGAAGCGCTTGCCGTGGATGATCTGACGCACCAGGCTTTCGCCGGAGGAAAGGTTGCAGTCGGCCTCCAGCCACATGGCGCCTTCGACCTCCCAGCGTCCGGCTCTGACGGCCTCCCGGATCTCCTCATAGAGCGCGGGAGCTTCCTCCTTGACGTAGGCGTAAAGCTGCGGCTGGGAGGACATGAAAACGTATTCCGGGTATTCCTTCATCAGGCTGATGACGGTGGAAAAGCTCCTCTGCGCCTTTTCCCGGGTCTGCGCCAGGGTCCAGAGCCACGCCACATCGATGTGAGTATGGCCGATACAGGAGACCAGCGCGTCGGATTTGCCGGAGAGACCCTCGTAAAGCTCCCTGCGGAGGTATTCCCGCGCCCGGGCGATGCCCTGATAATAGGCGTCGCTTCCGGGTTCGCGCATGTCCAGAAAGCGTTCGGCGGTTTCCAGACGCTTCAGGATCTGGATCGCGTCGTTCGAGCGAGGACCGAGAACGCCCGCGGCGTCCAGCGGCACCTTCAGATCGTAATAAAGCGCTTCGGCTTCCGTGTCCACCTCCACCACCGAGGGACGCACGGCCACCAGATCCTCGTGCATGCCCACGTAGAAGTAGAGCATCACGTCATAGCTTTTGCCGTAATCGAGAGGGGAATCGGTGTGGTTGACGTCCAGTCCCTGGACCATTTTGCCGTTGAGATAGAGGATGCCCTGCGGATTGGTGGCGTCCCATTCGCCCTCCTTGCCGGTGGTAAGATTCAGGAAGAGACGGCGGCCGCTCCTTGCGGGCGGAGTGTCGACGCGGAAAGCAAACCAGTAATGGGCGTCGCGCCCGCCGACGGTCAGCCGGGGATCGAAGGGGACGAATCCGTCGGCGGAAGGCAGACTGTCCCCGGATTTGTATCCGGAGGGAGCGTAGGTGATATCGGTGACGTCGAAGAGCTTTTTTCTCATCTCGCCGGCCAGAGCCTCGCAGATGACGCGGATCTTGTCGTCGATAAAGCGCACGGGGATCATCCTTTCTGACTTGTATTTCCTCTATTGTATCAGAAACCTCCGGCGATTGCAACGCGTTCCGCGCGGGAGAGGAAGGCGCACCGCGTCCTTTCGGCCCGCATATAGTAAAGAGGAGAGCGCGGCGCCCGCGCTCCCCGAACGAAGAAAGGAGACGATCGCGCATGGAACGGTTCATGCCGGCCTACGGAAGAGGCTATTCCGCCGATTTCTTCCGCAACGGGGTCGCGCCGGAGGAAAAGCGGCCGCCGGAAGAGTGCGGAAGGCTTGCTCTCGCGCTTCTCCCGATGCAGACGTGGGAGGGGATCTACACCGGCGAGTGCGGACTCTGCCGGGGGACGATCTTTTCCGCCCTGTATTTCCCTCTGGGGAACGTCAACAGAGGAGGCGGCGAATTTGAACGATAAGGAAAGACTTTTGCATGACGTCCGGATCGCGTTTTTCAAGCGCACCGAGGCGAATCTGTTTTTGGACACGCACCCGGAGGACCGGGAGGCGCTTTGCTATTTCCGCGACGCCGACCGGGAATTCCGGGAGGCGAAGGACGATTATGAAAGGCGTTTCGGCCCGCTCTGCCCCGGCGGGGAGAGCGTACGGGACGGAAAATTCATCTGGATCGCGGCGCCCTGGCCGTGGCAGGGGGAGGCTTGACGTATGTGGACCTATCTGAAGGCTCTTGAATTCCCGGTGAAGATCAAGACCCCCGACGCGCGGGCGGCCAAGATCATCATTTCCCAGTACGGCGGTCCGGACGGCGAGCTCGGCGCCTCGCTCCGCTATCTGTCCCAGCGCTTCGCCATGCCGACGCCGGAGGCGGTGGGTATCCTCAACGACGTGGGAACCGAGGAGCTGGCGCATCTGGAGATGGTGGGCGCCATCGTCCATCAGCTGACCCGCGGCCTTTCCGAGGAGCAGATCAAGGCGGCCGGCCTCGACGTCTATTTCGTCGATCACACCGCGGGCATTTATCCCGCGAGCGCCGCGGGCGATCCCTTCAACGCCTTCGCCATCGCCTCCAAGGGAGATCCCATCACCGATCTTTCGGAGGATATGGCGGCCGAGCAGAAGGCGCGCACCACCTACGACAATATCCTCCGGCTGGTATCCGATCCGGACGTCCGGGAACCGATCAAGTTCCTGCGCGCCCGTGAGATCGTGCACTACCAGCGCTTCGGCGAAGCTCTTCGCATCGTGAGCGACAGCCTGGACCGGAGAAACGTCTACGCCTGCAATCCGGCGCTTGCGCCGGGGAAGTAAGCCGGACGGACGAAAAAGCAAAACGCGCGGGGCCGGCCCCGCGCGTTTTGCTGTTGAAAATTCAGTCCGACGTTCCGGCTTTCCCGAAGGGAAGATTCAGGAGCACCACGGCCGCCAGGATCAGAAGGATCCCCAAAAGCTTCAGAGGCCCGTGATCCTCCCGGAAGACGAGGATGCCGATCAGGGCGCCGACCAGAGGCTCCACCGCCACCAGGATGGCCGCCCGCCCGGCCTCCATCCGCGCAAGTCCCCAGGTGTAAAAGAAATAGGGGAGGGCGGTGGAAACCAGGGCGATCCCGATCCCCCAGAGGATCAGAGAGGGATCGCTTCCCAGAATCCGGAACGTTTCCAGCGGCCTTCCCAGAGGGATCGACCCGGCAAAGGCGAAAAGAAAGGTATAGACCGTGACGGTCAGAGGATCGTATTTCCGGAGAGCGAGGTTCCCGAAGATCGAATAGAGCGCGTAAAAGAGCCCCGATCCGATCCCGGTGAGAAGCACCGGCAGAGAAAGGCGCGCGCCGCTTCCCAGAAGCCCCGCCACCAGCACGGTCCCTCCCGTCGTCAGCACCAGAGCCAGAAGCTTCCGGAGAGTGATCATTTCCCGGAAAAAGAGCGCCGAAAGGAGCATGACGAAGACCGGCGAGGTGTATAGGAGAACCACCGCAACCGAAGCCTCCGACGCGATCATGGTGTGAAAATAGCAGACGTTGAACAGCACCAGGCTCACGATCCCGGTCCCGGCGAACAGCCAGAGATCCCGGAATCTCACCCGGAATTTTTTCGGATCGCGGATCAGCAGAAAAAGCGAAAAGAGGAGCGCCGCTCCCGCGGTGCGAAGAAGAGAGATCTGCAGGGCGTCCAGTCCGCCGCCCGAAAGCGCGCGGATGAAAAGATTGATCACGCCCCAGAGGATCCCGGCGAGGATCACCGACAGGGCGGGGAAGACGCTGCTTTTCGTACGCATATCCAGGATACCTCGAAAGGATCAGCCCGGCACGCCGGTGACGTTCTGCGCCCCGCCGTCCATATAAAGGGAGGTGCCGGTGATGATCCCGGCTCCTTCGCCTGCCAGAAACACCGCGGCCTTGCCGATCTCGTCTCCCACGGCGTACCGGCCGAGGGGGATCTTCGATACGACGTGATCGTACCACTCGGTGCCGGCGCTCTTTTCATTGTAGCCCGGATTCTGCGTGTAGCCCGGCACGATGTCCACCACCCGGATGCCGTAAGGCGCAAGCTCGATCGAGGCGCTTCTGGTCATGCGGTCGACGGCCGCTTTGCACGCGGCGTACAGCAGACTGCCCCGTAAGGTGACGGTCTGGTGGTTGGAGGAGATGTTGATGATCACGCCCTTTTTTCCGTGGGCGATCATATTCTTCGCCGCCTGCTGCATGCAGAAGAAGGTGCCGCGGAAATCCACGCTGACGCCCCGGTCGAAATCCTGCTCGGTGGCGTTCAGAAGATCGGTGCCGAAGGTCATGCCGGCGTTGTTGACCATGCAGTCGATGCCGCCGAAGACTTCCTCCACCTGCCGGAACATGGCGAGGATATCCTCCACACGCCCGTTGTCGCCGTAAAGGGAAAGCGTCCTGATCCCGTGCGCTTCCTCTGCGGCCCGGAGCGCCGCTTCGGTACGGTCCTTGCTTCTGTGATAGCTGGCCGCCACGTCGTAGCCGGCCGCGGAGAATTCCCGGATCATGCCGGGGCCGATGATGCCGCCCCCGCCCGTGATGAATACTGTGGGCATAGCCGATCTCCTTTTTTCTTCCCGTAATGCCGCCGTCGGAGGCCGGAAGCGCTCCCCCGGCGGACGAGATGAGCATATCACAAACCGGCGAGGAAATCAATTGACAGAGCTTTCCAAATATGATAGCCTAATAAAAGAATATTTCTGTCAGGAAGTGATAAGTATGCGTCCGATCACGTCTTTCGACCGGTACATCGAGCGGGAGATCGCCGACAAAAAGGCGGTCTACGCGGCCTATCAGGTGACGCGGGGAAGAGAAATCGTCTGCGGCGGAGCCTTCGGTCTGGCCGACCGGGAAAAGGGGATCCCCTTCACCGAAAACAGCGTCCTTCGCCTGGCTTCCATGACCAAGCCCCTGACCGGGGCGGCGGTGATGAAGGCGCGGGAGATGGGACTCCTATCCCTTTCGGACAAGGTGTCGAAATACCTTCCGGGCTTCCGCAGTATGCGCGTTGCCCTTTTCGGCCCCGACGGGGAGATCACGGGGGAAAAGCCCGCGGAGAACGAGCTGACGGTGGCGTCGCTTCTGAATCACACCAACGGTCTCGGCACCGGCAGGGTGCCCTGCCGGATCCTGGAGGAGGCGGAACCGGGGGCGACCCTTTCCTCCCTGGTGCCCCGTTACCCCGGCCAGCTTCTGGACTTCGAGCCCTATACCGCCACGGGATACAGCTCCACCATGGCCTTCGACGTGGCGGCGTATCTCGTGGAGATGACTTCCGGCATGGAGTACGAATCCTTTCTCCGGAAGCATATTCTGGAGCCTCTCGGCATGGAGGATACCGGCTACAATCTGACTCCGTCCATGCAGGAAAGGCTGGCGAAGTTTTACCGCGCCGACGGGGAGATCACCTTCGTCGGCGAAGAGGGAAGGATCCTGCCCGGCCTTACCAACACCTTCAAAGCCGGCGGCGGGCGGCTCTATTCCACCTTGTCGGATTACCGGCAGTTTGCCCTGATGCTTCTTTCCGGGGGGAAGGGGGAGGACGGGGAGGTCCTTTCTCCGGAATCGGTCCGGCTGCTTTCTTCTCCGTCGCTGCCCGCGTCTCTCCGGGGCGGATGCGAGGAGTGGGGTCTTTCCATGCGGGTGATCATGAAAAAGGACCCGCCCGCCCAGATGCTGGATCCCGGCTGCTACGGATGGAGCGGCGCTTATGAGACGCACTTTTTCGTGGACCCGGGACATGACCTCGCCGCGATCCTGATGAAAAATATCTCCAACGGTCTCGGCGCGGGGGCCCCGTCGGCCAGGGCGTTTGAAAAGGCCGTAGCCGAGGAGATCGCCTCCGATCCCGTCTTCTGGAAAGGAAAACGATAAAAGGGTGACTATGACGCTGACGCCTTTGGAGGAATTCGGAGCGAGGATGGCGAGGCTCGTCGGAGCGGAAGCCGCCGTCCTTCCCTTTCATACGATCCTCCGCATCATAAGCCTGATGATCCTGGGCATTGCCCTCTTCTTCCTGATTCTGCGTCTGGAACGAAAGGGAAGACAGGCCTTTGTCCGCGCGACCGCGCCGAAAATCGGCCATTACGTCTGGCTCGCCGGGATGCTCATGCTTCTTTTCCCGGTGTGGACAAGAGACCGGAACGGTTTCCGGGAGTACCTGATCCCGATCCTTGTCACGCTTCTCTTCCTCGCAGCGGAGACGGCGCTCCTTTTCTGGCGGCGGGCGGGACTTGCTCTGTCCCTGGTCTATCTCTGGGCGGCTTTGCCTCTGAAGGAACTCACGGTGATCGCAGTGACAGAAAAGGACAGAGCCGCGCTCTCTGCCTATTCGCCCGCGGGTATGATGGGCGTCTACGCCGCCGACCGCTATCTCCTGGACCGGGCGTCGGCCCTGGCGCTGGCGGCCTTCTGTCTCACGGTATGGATGGCAGTCTATTACGGCAGGCGCCGGCTTCTTTTCCGGGAAGAGGCGAAGAGAGCCTTCTGCGGCCTTTCGGGATGCGTCCGCTGCGCTTCTCCCCTGATCGGGGAAGGGAGCTTCTGCCCGGTCTGCGGCGCGGACAACAGCGGAAGAGGCCGTTCGATCCCGCGGAAGGAACCCCTGGACGACGTGAAATACTGCGCGGACTGCGGCGGCGTCCTGGTGGACGGAAAGTGTGCCGCATGCCGGTCGGTAAAGCGCCTTTCCGAGATCGCGAAGGAAGGTTTGAAGGAAGGCGTGAGCACCGGTGCGCTTTCGTTTCTGAAAAAGGTGCTGGCCGTGATCCTGATCGCGGCGCTCTTCTTGCTGCCGCTGGCCGCGCCGGATCCCCTCTCCCGCATGACCGAAGGGAGCGGCGAGGCGGCCGGAGAAGTGATCGCACTTTTCCGGGAATGGAAGGACGATCCCTCTCTCTCCGGCGACGGGACTTTTCGCGGCCGTTTCGACGCCGCGCGTTCCGCCTTTACCGAAAGGCTTTTCGGAGGATTCGATCTGGAAGGCACGGGGCGGCTGACCTACACGGAGCTTTACGGATATATCGGTTATCTGGACGCCGCCTGGCAGGAGGCAGCGATCCTGGACGCCATGGGCAAGGCGGTGGACGGCGGGGATGCCTCCCGGGCAAAGGCCATGGAAGAAGCGTTCCTTTCGGCGGAAGAGGCGCGGGTCCGTGCTCTCGGGAGCGGTCTCCTGTTCGCTGTTTCCGCAGCGCAGGATCATTTCCAGCAAAGGGCCGGGCGTGCGGCGACCGATTCCCTCCGGTTCTGGCTTTCTTTCGTTCCGGCGGTCCTTCTGGCCGGTGCATGCGCCGTTCTGACGCCGGCGGCCGTAGTATGGACGGTCCTTCTGCGGAGAAAGGATCCGGACCCCTCGCCTTTTGTTTCCATAGCGGAGGAGAACCCGGAGGAAGGGCTCGATGCGTCACGGAGGGAAGGAAAGAAGCAGCTCCGCCGGGAAAAGCTTTGCATGCTGGCGGTGGGGACCCTGACGGCGGTCCTGATCCTGGGAGGGATCCTGATCGAAGGGGCGCAGAACGCCGCGAAACCGCCGAAGGCTTCCGCCGTCTTCCGCGACGCCTACTATACCGAAGGGGCGCTGCTTCTGGAAAAGATCGCCGCTCCGGCGGACGGGGAGACGGCGGACGGGCTCCGGGAAGCGGTCGGAGCCTTCCGGAAAAAGCTGGCTCTCTTTGAGACGAGCGACGCTTCGGACGAGGAGGAGGAAACGATCCGGGAATACCGCGAGCTTGCGGAAAAGACCGACGCGGCGCTCGCCCTTCTGGAGGAAGAGCTCGCCGCGGGAAAAGCGCCCGGTGGCGCGTCCCTTTCGGAAGCCGCCCGGCTGATCGCCGCGGGGATGAAGGCGGGACTGGAGCCGGCGATCACCGACGCGCTTTCGGCTGCGGGCGATCTGGCGGGCTGACGGAAGGACCCGCATCATGAAAAACAAAAAAACGCCGGACGGCAGAAACCCGTCCGGCGTTTTTTGGGGGGCGTCATTCGTCGATCAGAGGGGGAATATAATGGCGGAAAGCGTTGACGATCACCGGATGACGGATGACGAAATGCACCGTGGGAGATTTGCCCTTGGAAATGAGCACCTCGCCGTCTTCGGTCACGGTGTAGGAAAGGTTCCGGAAGGCCGGCGCGCGGTCGAAGGACAGGGAAAGATTGGGATGCTCCCGGGCGTAAGCGCGGGTTTCCTCCAGATGCCGGGCGTATTCCTTCGCCGTATAGTAATAGTCCGCGGCCGGGAAGAGATAGGCGAGGGGAAGCGCGGGCGCTTCCTGTGTGGAATCGGACTCCGCCTTCCAGGGCAGGACGATCCATTCCAGACGGCTTTTTGCCAGGGTCGCGTCCATCAGACGGCGCCCTTCCCGGTGAAAGAGGCGGATCTCCTCGGCTTCCGCAGCGGGAAGAGCAAGCCGGGAAAGGATCCCGTCCAGCGTTTCCTCCGACATGGTGGTCAAAGGCAGACTGTCTCCCACCATCCGGCGGGAAGCCGCGCGCTGATAACTGGCCTTGAAATAGGCGCGGAACTCCGCCTTCCGGTCGGCGCGGTACATCTCCATAACGGGTCTTGCGCGGGAGAGGAGATCCATCCCGATCCTGTGGCAGCGGGCAAGCTCTTCGCCGGATTTGTATAGGTACAGCCTGCCGTTTTCAATGCGGCCCGCCGGAGCGCTGCCTTCCAGGGCGGCGGCGCCCGAGACCCGGAAATGATGGAGGAACACGCTCTTTTCCGCGGAAGGGAGATAATAGGCGCTGACGAGACCGGTCATATATAAGGGCACGTAGCTTTCGATCCCCAGAAGGATCTCCGACAGGGGGCGGTTGAGATCGTGCAGGACCCGGAACCGGATCCCTTTCTTCAGAAGCATCGCCATGGCGAGCATCCACTGCTTGTGGAACGAGGAATCCGTGTGAAGGGTCATGGGCATGTCGCTGTAAGCGATCACGTCCTCCTGGGAACGTGAAAGAAGCGTCAGCTTCAGGAAATCCATTTCCCCTTCGCTCATTCCCTTTGCGCCGCTGTAGGCCTTGATGGAGCGGAAATGCGGCACGGACGCCGGGAGGTGCACGTCGTCGAAGCGGAGCGACCGGGTAAAATCGACCAGATCAAAGTTGGCGAGACGGAAAAGCAGTGTGCCGACGGCGTTTTCATCCTCCGACGACTGATGCGTGCAGAGATACGCGATCACACCGTCCTTGTATGCGGCGGTCCCGGTCTCGGAAGAAAAGGACAGGAAATCCTCGAGGGTCGCCCGGAAGTCCGGTTCGGATTCGGCCCGCCCGGCGAAATAACCGGCCACCTCGGAGGTGAATTCGGCGAGCTCGGACGGCCGCCTCGTGCCGGAAAGGATCCGGGAAACGTGGCTGGGATCGTAAGCCAGCGCTCTCGCCAGCGTGACGCTTTTGACCGAAAGATGCGATAAAAGCGCGCGAAGGTTCGCGGCATAGGTCTTGTAGGGGACGAGAAGCCCTTCGTTCAGAGTTTCGGCGAGAGAATAATAAACGCCTTCTTCGGTCCAGGCGAAGCCCTGCCCGGCGCCGAGAGCGGCGATGCCGTGCGCAAGACTTTTCAGATGATCGCCCTCGGGAGCGGGGACGCGTTCGCCGTTGCGGTAGCGGGAAAGCGTACTGACGGAAAGTCCGGAAGCCTTGGCCATGACCGCATAAGTCGCGCCGAGCGCGTCCAGATAATAGGAAAGCTTTCCCTGAAATGAAGGGGCATGACGGTCCGTGGACATGCGGAAACTCCTTCCGTATTTTCGTATGGACTGATTCACAGATATTATAGTATATTTTGGGACAATTCGGAAGAGCATTCGCACATTTTTCCGATTTGTCAATGCAAAGCCGGGAAAACGCGGCTTTGTCCGTTTCCGACAAAGGATGACGGAGGGAAGAGACAGGCTTTCATCGAATTGCCGCCCGAAAGGAATTGACAAAAGAGGAAAGGCGTGATATAATATCCGGGATCAAGAGGAATGGATCATGGCTCTTTAAGGCGATCCCGTGAGATCGGCAAGACCGTGCCGCCCCGTCCCGGAGGGTGAATGCCCGTCCGGCGTTTTACGATGGGTCCCGACGCCTTGCCGCTTTCCGCGGCAGGGCTTTTTTGATCCCGGAAAGGAGAACGAACCCATGAAAGACGGCGTCAAAAGAGAGGATCTTCTCACCGTTCTGATCTCCGGCGATCTCATTTCCGACGAATTCCTTTCGCTCCTTCCCGTGCGGGAAGGCGCGCGATACGCTGTTTTCCCCGGCTTCTGCGACGTGCACGTGCATTTTCGCGAGCCGGGGTTTTCCTATAAAGAGACGATCGCATCCGGCACGCGCGCCGCGGCGCGGGGAGGGTATACCACGGTGATGACCATGCCGAACCTCGATCCGGTGCCCGATTCGCTCCCGCATCTGGAAGAAGAGCTTGCGATCATCCGGCGCGACGCGGTGATCGAGACGATCCCCCTGGGCGCCCTGACCATTGGCGAACGCGGGGAAGAGCTGGCCGACCTTCAGGGAATGGCACCTTACGTCGGAGCCTTTTCGGACGACGGCAAGGGCGTGCAGTCGGAAGAGATGATGCGCCGGGCGATGAAGGAAACCAAAAGACTCGGCAGGATCCTGGCCGCCCACTGCGAGGATGAAGCGCTTGTCAATCACGGGGTGATCCACGCGGGGAGATACGCGGCGGACACCGGCCTTCCGGGGATCCTGTCGGAAAGCGAATGGAAACCGATCGAAAGGGATCTCGCTCTCGCACGGGAGACCGGCGCAGCCTACCACGTCTGCCATGTCTCGACGAAGGAGAGCGTGGAGCTGATCCGCCGGGCGAAAAAAGAAGGCGCGGACGTCACCTGCGAGACCGCGCCCCACTACCTTCTTCTGGACGAAGGGGATCTGCGGGACGAGGGAAGATTCAAGATGAACCCGCCCCTGCGGGGCAAAGACGACCGGGAAGCTCTGATCGAGGGGCTTCTGGACGGAACGATCGATATGATCGCCACCGATCACGCGCCGCACGGCCGGGAGGAAAAGGACAGGGGTCTTCTGGGAAGCCCCTTCGGCGTCGTGGGCATCGAAACGGCCTTCCCGCTTTTGTATACGGGTCTGGTCGAAGGAGGGATCCTGAGCCTTGAAAGGCTCGCCGCGCTCCTCACGAAAAAACCCAGAGAGCGCTTCGGGATCCCGGAAAAGCGGGACTTCACCGTATGGGATCTCGCCTGGCGGGGAACGGTGCGGCCGGAGGAATTCCTCTCCCGGGGAAGGGCGACCCCCTTCGAGGGATGGGAGATCACGGGGAAATGCATGCTGACGGTCTCGGAGGGCAGAGTCGTGTACCGGGACGGGATGAGATAAAGGGAGGAAAAGAACGTGGCAAAGAGAAAAGACGTCAGGAAAGTGCTGATCATCGGCTCCGGCCCCATCGTCATCGGGCAGGCGGCGGAGTTCGACTACGCGGGCACCCAGGCATGCCTTGCGCTGAAGGAGGAGGGATACGAGGTCATCCTCTGCAATTCCAACCCCGCCACCATCATGACCGACACCGCCATCGCCGACAAGGTGTATATGGAGCCGCTGACCCTGGAATACGTCGCCAAGATCCTGCGGTACGAAAGGCCGGACGCCATCGTGCCGGGCATCGGCGGACAGACGGGACTGAACCTGGCGATGCAGCTGGAAAAGAAGGGCGTTCTGAAGGAATGCGGAGTGGAGCTTCTCGGCACCTCCAGCCGCTCCATCGAACGGGCCGAGGACCGGGAGCTGTTCAAGGAAATGTGCGAATCCATCGGGGAACCCGTGATCCCCTCCGAGATCACCTACGATCTGGAGGAGGCGAAGGCGGCGGCCGGCCGCATCGGGTATCCGGTGGTCCTGCGCCCGGCCTTCACGCTGGGCGGGACCGGCGGCGGCTTCGCCAATGACGAAGAGGAGCTTGTCGAGATCGGCACCAACGCCTTCCGGCTCTCCCCGGTGCATCAGGTGCTGGTGGAAAAGAGCGTCAAGGGATATAAAGAGATCGAATTCGAGGTCATGCGCGACTCGGCGGATCACGTCGTCACCATCTGCGGCATGGAAAACGTGGATCCCGTGGGCGTGCACACCGGCGACTCGATCGTGGTGGCGCCGATCCTTTCGCTGAACGAAAAGGATCTCAAAATGCTCAACGACAGCGCCGTCAGGATCATCCGGGAGCTCGAGATCGAGGGCGGCTGCAACGTACAGTTCGCCCTGAATCCGGCCTCCAGCGAGTACTACCTCATCGAGGTCAATCCCCGGGTCTCCCGCTCGTCGGCTCTGGCGTCGAAGGCCTCGGGGTATCCCATCGCCCGCGTCACCGCCAAGATCGCTCTGGGGATGCTTCTGGAGGAGATCCCGGTGGCCGGCGGCACCGCCGCCGCCGAACCGAGTCTGGATTACGTGGTGGCGAAATTCCCGCGCTTCCCCTTCGACAAATTCGCCGACGCGCCGAACCTCCTGGGCACCCAGATGAAAGCCACGGGCGAGGTCATGGGGATCGGCTCCACTCTGGATGAAAGTCTTCTGAAATCGGTCCGGTCGCTGGAGATCGGCGCGAATCATTTCCATTTGAAAAAATTCGACGAAAAAAGCGACGAGGAGCTGATCCGCTACGTCTCCGATTTCCGGGACGACAATATCTTCGCGATTTTCGAGCTCCTCCGCAGAGGCGTCTCCGTGGAAGAGCTGCACAGGATCACCATGATCACGCCGCTTTTCCTGGAGGCCTTCCGGCGGATCACGGAGATGGAAGGGATCCTGAAGGAAAAGGTCAACTCCCTGAAGGTGCTCCGGGCGGCCAAGACCATGGGCTTTTCGGATGCGGCAATCGCCGGTTTCTGGAACCTCACCGAGATCGAGGTCTACGAAAAGAGAAAGAAAAACGGCATCGTGCCGGTCTTCCGGATGGTGGACACCCTGCACACCGGGAAATACATCGCTTATCTCTACTCGACCTATCTGGACGGGTGTGAAAACCAGTCCCGCCTTTCCGACAGGAAAAAGATCGTGGTGCTGGGCGCGGGCCCGATCCGCATCGGCCAGGGCGTGGAATTCGATTATTCCACGGTCCACGCGGTGCAGACCATCCGCCGGGCCGGGTACGAGGCCATCATCGTCAACAACAACCCCGAAACGGTTTCCACCGACTATACGACCTCCGACAAGCTCTATTTCGAGCCCCTGACCCCGGAGGACGTGACCGCGATCCTCGATTATGAAAAGCCGGAGGGCGTGATCGCATCTCTGGGCGGCCAGACCGCCATCAATCTCGCGCAGCCCCTGATGGACCGGGGCGTGAAGATCATCGGCACCGACTGCGCGGCCATCGAACGGGCGGAAAACCGCGACAGCTTTGAAAAGATCCTCCGCGATCTCGGGATCCCCCAGCCGAAAGGCGAGGCGGTCACCGACATCGAGGAGGGCGTGCGCGCGGCGCGCGAGATCGGGTATCCCGTCCTGGTGCGGCCTTCCTTCGTCCTGGGCGGACGCGCCATGCGGATCGTCGCCGACGAGGGACAGCTCCGCCATTACCTGAAGACCGCCGTGGCCATCGACGAGGACAAGCCGGTCCTGGTGGACAAGTACATCGAGGGCAAGGAGGTGGAGGTGGACGCCATCTGCGACGGACGCGACGTGTTCGTGCCAGGCATCATGGAGCTGGTGGAGCGTACCGGCATCCACTCGGGCGACTCCATCAGCGTCTATCCGACCTTTTCCATCTCCGATAAAGTCAGGGGCACCATCCTGCGCTACGCAAAAAAACTCGGCCTCGGCATCGGGATCGTGGGCCTTTACAACATCCAGTTCATCGTGGACCCTCACGACGACGTTTACGTCATCGAGGTGAATCCCCGCTCCTCCCGCACGGTGCCCTTCCTCTCCAAGGCCACCGGCTGGAGCCTGGCGGACATCGCCACCGAGGCGATCCTCGGCGTTTCCCTGAAGGAGCAGGGGATCTTCGATCTCTATCCCGAGGAAAAGAAGCGGTTCTACGTGAAGGTGCCGGTGTTCTCCTTCAACAAGATCAAAGGACTGGACGCCTATCTCTCGCCCGAAATGAAATCCACCGGCGAGGCGATCGGCTACGACGACAAACTGAACCGCGCGCTCTACAAGGCCCTGCAGGCCGCGGGGACCCATCTGCAGAATTACGGCACGGTGTTCGCCACCATCGCCGACAAGGACAAGGCCGAGGCGCTTCCCCTGATCCGCCGGTTCTACAATCTGGGCTTCAACATCGAGGCCACCGCCGGAACGGCCCGCTTCCTGAAGGAGAACGGCATCCGCACCCACGTCCTGGGCAAGATCAGCGAGGGGAGCGACGAGATCCCCGAAGCGATCCGCCAGGGACACATCGCCTATATCCTCAATACCCGGGACATCGGTTCCGGCACCGAGGCGACCGACGGTGTGAAGATCCGGCTCTGCGCCACCGAAAACAACGCCACGATGTTCACCTCTCTCGACACGGTGCGGGTGCTTCTGGACGTTCTGGAAGAGACCACCCTGACCATCTCCACCATCGACGCCTGAAAGGGAAGCGGATATGAAAGAAGTATCGTTTCGCATCCTTTCCAACCGGCCTCTGACCGGCGAGGTCTTTGAGATGAAGCTTTCGGGCGACGTCTCGGACTTCCGCGGTCCCGGACAGTTCGCGGAGGTCGCGCTCCCCGGGTTCTTTCTGCGCCGCCCCATCTCGGCGGCCGATCTCGGGGAAAACAGTCTGACCCTGATCTATAAGACCGTGGGGAAAGGCACCGGATCCATGAGCCGCCTGACGCCCGGCGCGGAGCTTTCGATCCTGACCGGACTCGGAAACGGGTACGATCTCAGCCGGGCGGGGGAAACGCCCCTCCTGATCGGCGGCGGAGTCGGCGTACCGCCCCTCTATCTTCTGGCGAAGCGCCTGCGGGAAGAGGGGAAAGCCGTGCGTGCGATCCTCGGCTTCAACACGAAAAGCGAGATCTTTTACGAGGAGGAATTCCGCGCTCTCGGCGCCGGGGTCACGGTGACCACCGTCGACGGCAGCGCCGGGACGAAGGGCTTCGTCACAGACGCGCTTCCCGAAAAGCCCGGATATTTTTACGCCTGCGGGCCGCTCCCCATGCTCCGCGCGGTATACCGCGCCGTCCCCGGCGCGGGGGAATTCAGCCTGGAAGAGCGGATGGGCTGCGGCTTCGGCGCGTGCATGGGCTGCACGATCGAGACGGCGTCCGGCCCGAAACGCGTCTGCCGGGACGGACCGGTTTTCCGGAAGGAGGAGCTTTTATGGGGAAAATGAGCGTGGACCTCTGCGGGATCGAACTGGAGAATCCCGTGATCCCTGCCTCCGGCACCTTCGGCTTCGGCTATGAATTCGCGGAGCTGTACGACATCAACCGGCTCGGGACCTTTTCCTTCAAGGGCACGACGCTCTACCCCCGTTTCGGCAATCCCACCCCCCGCATCGCGGAGACCCCGGCGGGCATGCTCAACGCGGTGGGGCTGCAGAATCCCGGCGTGGAAAAGGTGATCGCCGAGGAGCTCCCGAAGCTCCGGCGGGTTTTCTCCAAAAAGGTCATGGCCAACGTCAGCGGCTTTTCGGAGGAGGAATATGAAAAAACGGCGGCCCTTCTCGATAAAGAGGAGATCGTCGGATGGATCGAGCTGAACGTCTCCTGCCCCAACGTTCACGGCGGCGGCATGAGCTTCGGCACCGATCCGGATCGTGCGGCGCGGGTGACGGAGCGTGTGAAGAGGGCCGTGAAGAAGCCTTTGATCGTGAAACTTTCCCCCAACGTGACCGACGTCGCGGAGATCGCCAGGGCGTGCGAAGCGGCGGGCGCCGACGGGATCAGCCTGATCAACACCCTGATGGGGATGCGGATCGATCCCGGGACGAGAAGGCCGATCCTCGGAAACGTCACCGGCGGGCTTTCGGGCCCCGCGGTATTCCCGGTCGCTCTGCGGATGGTGTGGCAGGTATACGAAGCGGTGAAGATCCCGGTGGTGGGCATGGGCGGCGTCACGTCGGCGGAGGACGCGATCGAAATGATCCTGGCAGGCGCGACCGCGGTGGAGGTCGGCGCTGCCAATCTGACCGACCCTATGGCTTCGCTGAAGATCGTGGAGGATCTTCCGCGCGTCATGGAAAAATACGGTATCGACAGTCTTGCGGACGTGAAAGGAGCGGCGCATCATGGGTAAGGACGTGATCGTGGCCTGCGATTTTCCGGGGAAAACGGAAACGCTGGCCTTCCTGGACAGGTTCGAAGGGAAAAAGCCCTTCGTCAAGATCGGCATGGAGCTTTATTACGCCGAAGGCCCGGAAATCGTCCGGGAGCTGAAAAAAAGAGGGCACAGGATCTTTCTGGATCTGAAGCTTCACGATATCCCCAATCAGGTCAGACGCGCCATGGCGGCGCTTTCCCGGCTTGATATCGACATGGTGAACGTGCACGCGGGCGGGACGATCGCCATGATGGAAGCCGCGAGGGAGGGCCTGACCCGTCCGGACGGGACGCGGCCTCTCCTGATCGCGGTGACCATGCTGACCTCCACCGATCAGGAGCGCATGGAGCGCGATCTGCTCATTCGCGAGCCCATCGACCGGGTCGTTTTGCACTACGCGGAAAACGCTGCGAAGGCGGGGCTTGACGGCGTGGTCTGCTCGCCTCTGGAGGCGGGAAAGGTGCACGAAGCCTGCGGCCGGAGCTTTTTGACCGTCACGCCCGGCGTGCGCTTCGCCGACGGAGACGTCGGGGATCAGAAGCGCGTCGCCACCCCGGCGAAGGCGCGGGAGATCGGATCGGATTACATCGTGGTCGGGCGCCCCGTCACGGCGGCGGCCGATCCCGTCGCGGCGTACGAGCGCTGCCTTGCGGAATTTCTGGATTGAAGGAGGACGGACATGGAAACGTATAAAAGAGAGTTCATCGCATTCCTGGAAGAAGCCGGGGTGCTGAAATTCGGAGATTTCACCGCCAAGAGCGGCCGGAAGATCCCCTATTTTATCAACGCGGGAGAGATCAAGACCGGCGCCCGGATCGCCCGGCTGGGAGAATTCTACGCGAAGGCCTATCTGGAAAAGCTGGGCCGCCGCCCTTCCGTCCTCTTCGGACCCGCCTACAAAGGGATCCCCCTGGCGGTCACGGCCGCCGCGGCTCTGGCGAAGGAGGGGCTTGACCTGCCCTTCTTCTTCAATCGCAAGGAGGCCAAGGACCACGGGGAGGGCGGCCAGCTGGTGGGTTATGTGCCCCGGCCCGGTCAGGAAGCGGTCATCATCGAGGACGTGATCACCGCCGGTACCGCCATCCGGGAGAGCATGGCCCTCTTCGAAAAGCTGGAAGGCGTGAAGGTGGCCGCCGCCTTTGTGATGGTGGACCGGAAGGAGAAAGGCCAGGGCGAAAAGTCCGCCATAGCGGAGGTGGAGGAGCTCTTTGGCTTCCCGGTCTACAGCATCGCGGACGTTTACGATATTCTGGAATACCTCGCGGAAGACGAAAAAAACGCCGCCCATATCGCCAGGATCAAGGCCTATCTCAGTGTGAACGGAGCGAAAGCATGAGAAGTATCATCGACGTTCTGGATCTCTCCGTGAAGGAGCTGGACGACCTGATCCGGCAGGCGGTGGACATTTCGGAGCGCCCGCGGGATTTTGCCGACGCGGCGCGGGGGAAGAAGCTCGCCACCCTGTTTTTCGAGCCCTCCACCCGTACGCGTCTGAGCTTTGAGGCAGCCATGTATGAGCTGGGCGGCAATGTCCTCTCAGTGCCCGGCGCGGCGCTTTCCTCGGCGGCCAAGGGGGAAAGCGTATCAGACACGGCGAAGGTGCTTTCCTGCTACGCCGATATCGCCGCCATCCGCCATCCCCGGGAGGGGGCGGCTCTGGTGGCTTCCGAGGCCGCGTCGATCCCCGTGATCAACGCCGGGGACGGCGGACACTGTCATCCCACCCAGACGCTTGCCGACCTTCTGACCGTACACCGGGAAAAGGGGAGACTCGACTCCCTGACCGTCGGCTTCTGCGGCGACCTGAAATACGGACGGACGGTGCATTCCCTGATCAACGCCATGGCCCGCTATCCCGGGACGAAGTTCGTTCTGATCTCGCCCGAGGAGCTGAAGCTTCCCGCCTACGTCCGGGAAGGGACCATCCGGAAAAGCGGCCTGGCGTTTTGCGAGACCGCGTCGCTGGAGGAAGCGCTGCCCGGTCTGGACATCCTTTACATGACCCGCATCCAGCGGGAACGGTTCGAGGAAGCCGAGGATTACGAAAGGCTGAAGAATTCCTATATCCTCACCGCCGAGAAGATGAAGCTCGCCGGGGAAAACTGCTCGATCCTGCACCCGCTTCCGCGGGTCAACGAGATCAGCGTCAAGGTGGACGACGATCCCCGCGCCTGCTATTTCAAACAGGTGAAAAACGGCAAGCTGATGCGCATGGCGCTGATCCTGATGCTTCTCCGGGAGGCCGAAAGTCCGAAGGAGAAGCGCGAAATGGGTGAAGACACGGGGGACGTATGCCAGAACCTGCGCTGCATCACCACCACCGAGCAGGAGCTTCCCCAGCGCTTCACGATTGATCCCTTTACGCACCGGAAAAAGTGCGTCTGGTGCGAGGCGGAGACGAAACCGCTTTTCTGAGCGTCAAAACGGCAGAGCCCCCGGCACCGGGTCGCAAGACCGGCGCCGGGGGCTCTGCCGCAGACCGTCCGAAGATCAGGAGAGCAGGAGAGAAAAGAGTCCTTCCGAAAAGTCCTCGATCGCTTCGACGTTTGTGGAGACCAGGAAGACCGTGAGACCGTTTTTCAGGTTGATATAGTCGCAGGAACGGTATATGTTGATGGTGCCGTAATGCCCGATGCCGTCGGGGAGATCCTGGCGCAGACCGAAGCCGTAGGAGTGTTCCTCGGGGGAATAGTCGGTGGTCATCGCCCTCCAGCTTTCCTCCGAGAGGAGCTTCCCGCCGGCAAGAGCCTCAAGCCAGAGACGGATATCCTCCGCATTGGAAACCAGATCGCCCGCGCCCTTTGTGAGGCCCGGCTGCGTGTTCAGAAAATCAAAAACCGGATCCGGCGCAGCCTCCGCCTTCCGGAAGAAGGAGACGGGACCGCCGAAGGAACCCGTGTGCGTCATGCCGAGAGGAACAAAGAAGTTTTCGCGGAGGAAATCGAGATAGGCTTTTCCGGAGACCTGTTCCACGATATCGGCGAGCAGGAGATAGTTGGCGTTGCAGTACTGAAAGAAGGAACCGGGCGTGTAGGCAAGCGGATGGGAAAAGATCCATTCTTTTATGGCGGAGAGGTTTTCCTCCTCGGTGTTTTCCGTCGATATGACGGCCACACCGTCCTCCGAAAGGTTCTCCGGGATCCCGGAGCGCATGGAGAGCAGATGCTTCAGCTGGACTCTGCTGCCTTCCGGATAGTCGGGATAGAACCGGTCCAGCGTATCTGTGATCCGGAGCTTCCCCTGATCCTGCAGACGCAGGACGGCAGCAGCGCAGAACTGCTTTGAGATCGATCCCACCGGCATCGGCGTATCGGAAGAGATCCTGCTCCCGTCGGGAAGACGGCCCCTGGCAAAGGAAACGAAACGCCTTCCGTCCCGGAAGGCGACGATCACGCCTTCAAACCCCGCGGAGGAGGCGTACTTTTCAACGGCAGCCTGCGCTTTGACCTCTGCGTCCTGCGGCGTGCAGGAGGAAGTCCCCGAAAGCAGGAGCAAAGCCATGACCGTGCAGAAGATCCTTTTCTTCATATGAGGACGTCCCTCCTTCGTTTTCACGCAGCGTCCCGGGATCCTTTTCCCAAGCGCGCCCTTTCCGCCGGGAGCAGGCTGAAGACTGTCTCCCGGTAAACGCTGGGGAGCGGTCTTTTGCCTGTATGGGCGTCAGAGATGCAGGAAGAGGTTCTGGGTGTGCTGGGTCTCGCCGTTTTTGAGGAAAACGCGCGGCACGCGCTTCCCGATCAGACAGGTCAATTCGTAATTGATGGTGCCGCAGGTGGCGGCGGCGCGTTCCAGACTCTGTCCGCCCCTGCCGAAGACGATCACCTCGTCGCCCTCCTTCACGTCGTCGCGCCCGGTGACGTCCAGCATGCACATGTCCATGCAGATGCGTCCGAGGACCTTCGCCGGACGGCCGTTGACGGTCATTTCGCCGCCGGAGGCGTTTTTGCGGACGTATCCGTCGGCGTATCCGATGGAAACCACCGCGATCTTCACCGGGCCTTCCGCGCGGAATTCGCGGCCGTAGCTGATTTCGGAGCCCGCCGGCAGGACCTTCACCTGGGACACCGCGGTCTTCAGGGTCATGGCCGGGGTCAGCGAAAGCTTTTTCGCCATCGGGCTCCCTTCCCGGCTGTCGGGATAATAGCCGTACAGGATCACGCCTGGACGCACCGCGTCCAGGGAGAATCCGGGATAGTTGATGATGGCTGCGCTGTTGGAGCAATGCCGGGTCCCCATGGGGACGCCGCCCGCTTCGGCCGCATCCACGGCGGCGGTGAAGAGATGAAACTGCCGTTCGGTGAAAAGGCGGTCGCCGCTCCCCGGTTCGACAGAGCCGTCTGCCGAGGAAAAGTGAGTGAATACTCCGGTGATCTGCAGGCCCGGAAGAGCCGCGATCTTCCGGATCTCTTCGGTGGAGCGGGGAATATCTCCGTCGTCCCGCACCACGATCCCCAGCCGGGACATGCCGCTGTCGATCTTGATATGCACCGGGATGCGCACGCCGGCCCGGCAGGCGTTTTCGGAAAGCTTCCGGGCGTAAGCGCAGTCGGTCACGGCCTGGGTGATGCCGTTTTCGAAGAGCTCGAAAGCCAGATCCGGCGGCGTATAGCCGAGGATCAGGATGTCGCCCTTGACCTCGTCGACGCGCAGGACCCGCGCCTCGTCGATGTTGGAGACGGCGAAGGCGTTGACGCCGAGACGGTTGTAGAGGCGCGCAAGGGTGGACGCGCCGTGGCCGTAGGCGTCGGCCTTGATCACGGCGATGATCCGTTTGCCGCCCGCGGCGGCCCGGATGGCGAGAAGATTCTGTTCCACGGCGTCGAGGTCGATCTCCGCCCAGGTCCTTTTCAGATAATGCATGAGCCTCATAGCCTTTCTTCGGTTATAGAGAGGGGGAAAACGCGGCAGAGGCGATCTCCTTTCCCTCGTGAAGCACCGCGACGGAGTCGACGGCGCCTCCGTCCCGGCGGAATACAAAACGGTAGGTCACGGCGTCCTCCCCGTCGTACCGGGTGAAGTCCGCGATCAGCTCTTTTCCGCGGAAAAAGCTTTCGGTAAGGACCCCGTCCCGGAGAGCCTCCAGCGCGCCGGGGATCAGGGTCAGAGGGGATCCCTCCATCCCCTCCGGGATTTCGGTTGAAAACAGGATCCCGTCGTACGTCAGAGAAAGATCCTTTCCCTCCACCCGGGCGGAAAGCCCTGAAAGAGCCTCGGGCTCGAGAAGGGCGAGATCGGTATGCGCCTCCTCGGCCAGCACCGCAAGACGGTAGAGGGCCAGGTCTTCGCCGAGAGAGACCGAAAGGGAAGCCTCAAAGCGAAGAGGGAAACGGGCGAGAACGCCTTCACGGAAGGCTTCCGCCGCGCCCCGCGCGTTTTCGCCGCAGGCGGGAAAAGAGAAGAATACAAGCGCGAAGAGAAGGGGAAGAACGCGTTTTCTCAAAGAGAGGTTCCTTTCCCGGCGCTCTGCGCCGCCTCTCCCAGGGTGTCGATCACGTTTTCCGGGGTCATGCCGGTCTCGCCGATGCGGTCGCGGCAGAGATCTCCCGCCCGCCCGTTGAGCCATACGCCGAGGGCGGCGGCCTCAAAGGCGTTCATCCGGGCCGCGAGCCCTGCGACGGTGCCGGCCAGAACGTCGCCGGAACCGCCCCGCGCCATGCCGGGGTTGCCGGTGGTGTTCAGAGCGATGCGGCCGTCCGGGGCGGCGGTCACGGTGCGGTGCCCCTTCAGGACCACCACGGCGCCGGAGGCGCGGGCGATCCGGGAGGCAAGAGCGAGGGGGCTTTCGCCCTCCTCCGCCGGGTCGCCTCCGAAGATCCGGGCAAGCTCCCCGCGGTGCGGAGTCAGGATCACGTTTTCATGGAGAGGTTCGTCCTCAAACATGATATGCGCGTCCCCGGCCCCTCTATGACCGGCGGTGAGGAAATTCAGCATGCCGGCGTCCAGCACCAGCTTTTTTCCGCTTTTGAGCAGCATGCCGAGCAGCCGTTTGGCCCCCGGTCCGGGGATCAGGCCGCTGCCGGCCGCAAAGGAATCGGCGTCTCTTATGATTTTCAGAAGCCGGGGATCGGAAAGGGCCGGATAGGCGATCGATCCGTCGGGATAATCCGCGAGAGGGAAAGTGATGGCGGAATGCTCGGCGGCGGCCGCCGTGGGATAGACCGCGCGCGGCACGCAGGCCCAGACAAGACCCGCCCCGCTTTTGACGGCGGCGCGGGCGGCGAGGCTTGCCGCGCCGGAATAGGCGAGACCGCCCGCAAAAAGCACCGCTTTGCCGTAATGCCCTTTGTGGGTATCGTCGGCTCTCCGCGGAAGGAGGGCCGATGCGTTCTCCCTTTCAAAAGCGATGGGGTAAGGACCGCAGGAGGAAATAATGTCCTCCGGAATGCCGACGTCGGCCACGGTCACGTCTCCCGCCAGATCGTGGGCAAGAAAATGGGCGGGCTTCGGCAGGGTAAACGCAACGGTACGGCTTGCTCTGACCGCGCATCCGAGGATCCTTCCGCTGTCGGCCTCGACGCCCGAGGGAAGATCGGCGGCGATCACAGGCCGGCCGGAGCGGTTCATCGTTTCGACGGCCGACGCGTACGGCCCCTCCACCGGCCGGGAAAGACCGGTGCCGAACAGGGCGTCCACCAGAAGACCGGCCTTTTCCGCCGTTTCTCCGGAGAGGAAGGAGACGATGCGGCCGCCGGCGGACGCATAGAAAGACGCGGCGTATTCCGCCGCATGATTCCGCGCCTCGCCGCCGGGCGCGACGCAGAGGGTTTCGTATCCCGCTTTTTTCAGGGCGAGAGCCGCCCGGTAACCGTCGGCGCCGTTTTTGCCGGGACCGCAGAAGAGGATCACGTCCCGGCGGACGACCTTCTGCGCCTCCTCGGACACCGCTTTGGCAAGAAGGCCGCCGGCCCGCTCGATCAGATCGTAGCCGGGGCGTCTTTCCGCCTCGGCCCGGGCGTCGACGGCTTCGATCTGTTTCCGGAAGGCGATCCTCACAGCATGTCACCGCTTTCCAGCGCTTCCTCCAGATACTCCATCCCCTTGATCCTGCGCGGGGCGTAGAGATAGATGTTGCGCACCATTTTCACGGTGGGTTCGAAGACCACCGTGACCTTGCCGTCCTTGTGATCGTTGAAAACGATGAACCAGCGTCCCGGCGCCCGGGCGTTGGAGGCGAGATCCACCGTCTTGTTTGCCTTTACCGCGTAGAAATCGTCCTTGAAATCCACGGTCATGGGCGCCATCAGCTCGATGGTGCGCACGTCGAGGGAATAGAGCTGCTTCCTCCTGCGCTTGCCCGTGATCTTGTCGAAATCCAGCTGATCGTTGGTGAGGACGTATTCGTATTCCACGTACCGGCCGCGAAGCAGGAGCGGCACGAGAACCAGCACCGCCAGGATCGGGAACACCGCGAACACACCCAGATACATCAGGCTGAGGATCACCACGTTGACTCCGGTAAAAACGAGAAGGATATCGAAAAACCACCGGCCCGGCGTGATATCCTTTTTGATCATGATCTCGTTGAAAATATCGTTCATAAAGCCACCTCGGCGTACGTTTTCTCACGGTTCCGGATCGCCGGGCGCCCGTTTTCGCCCGCTCCGGTCCCGCTTTCAGTATAGCACCGAAATCCGCCGGACGCAAGAGGTTCTTCGGCTCCGGCCGCCTTTTCGAAATTGACTTTTCCGCCGCCGCGTGGTAAAATCAATACGTTATGCCGCTTTGTTTCCCAAGGAGGACCCCGCTATGCGCAAATACATCGGCGATAAGGCGTTCTATTCCATGCTCTTCGCCGTTCTCATCCCCATCGTGATCCAGTCGAGCATTTCCAATTTCGTCAATCTTCTGGACAATCTCATGGTGGGATCGGTGGGGACCGAGGAGATGTCCGGCGTGGCTATCGCCAATCAGCTCCTGATGATCTTCAATATCTGTATTTTCGGCGGCCTTTCGGGGGCGGGGATCTTCACGTCGCAGTTTTTCGGATCGAAAAACGATTCCGGCGTGCGCGAGACCTTCCGCATCAAGCTCTTTATCGGCGCCTTCGTGCTGCTCGGCTTCACGGCGGTGTTCCTGCTTTTCCCGCGGCAGCTCATCGCGCTTTACCTCACCGACGGAGAAGGAGCGGGCGATCTGGAGAAGACGCTGGAGCACAGCCTCGCCTATCTCCGGATCATGCTGGTCGGCAACCTGCCCTTCGTGATCACCAACGTCTACGCCGGCACGGTGCGCGAGTGCGGCAAGACCGTGCTCCCCATGAAGGCGGGGGTCGCGGCGGTCCTGACGAACCTGGTCTTCAACTATCTGCTGATTTTCGGACACTTCGGCTTTCCTCGCCTCGGCGTGGAGGGCGCGGCCCTGGCCACGGTGATCTCCAGATTCGTGGAAACAGCCATCGTGGTGATCACGATCCATGTGAAAAAGAGGGAATACGGCTTTCTTCAAGGCGTGTACAGGACCCTTCGCGTGCGGTTCAGCCTTCTGAAAAACGTCATGATCAAGGGCCTGCCGCTTCTGGCGAACGAATTCCTCTGGTCGCTGGGGGTGGCGGCGGCGCTGCAGGCCTATTCCGCCAGAGGGCTGGCGGTGGTGGCCGCCCTGAACATCTCCGGCACCGTTTCGAACACCTTCAACGTGGTCTGCATGTCCATGGGCAGCGCCGTGGCCATTATCGTGGGCCAGGCGCTGGGCGCCGGCGAGACCGACGAGGCGCGGGACCGCGCGCGCAAGCTGATCGCCTTCAACGTGGCGATGGGCCTCCTTTTCGGGGGGATCATGTTCGTGGCCGCGCCATATATTCCCCTTCTGTACAACACGACGGAAACGGTCAGGGATTTCGCCGGCAGTTTCATCCGGATCTCGGCCGTGACGATGCCGGTTTTCGCGTTCCTCCACACCTGCTATTTCACCCTGCGTTCGGGAGGCAAGACGATCATCACCTTCATTTTCGACTCCGGCTTCATGTGGGTGGTGACGATCCCGCTCGCCTACTGTCTGGTCAGTTTCACGGCGCTGCCCATCCTGCCGCTCTATCTCATCTGCCAGCTTGCCGATCTCATCAAATGCGTCATGGGATACGCGATGCTGAAAAAGGGCGCATGGATCCACAATATGGCCGCTGAAAACGCATAGTTTCGGGAAAGCGTCCGACAGACCGCCGCCGCAAGGCGCTCCGGGAAACGCGGCATGCCGGCGATTATCCGGGTAACAAAAGGAGGGAAAGCCCGTGACAAAAGAAGAAATGGCATCCGGCTTCCGGACGGGATATGCCGGGTTCCGGGAGATCCTAGCGTGTGACGATCTTGAGACGATACGCAAAACAGCCCTGTCCGTCCATGCGCAGGTCCATCCGGCGGAGGTTTCGGGCGGGAAAGAAAAGACCGCCGCCGATCTGGCCTTCGCGCAGATGACGGCCGGACGGCGGAACGAGATCGTTCCCCGGCAGATCTGGGATACGGATCTGCATTACGCCGGAAACGACAGAGTCCCCACACCCTGGCTCTTCTGGCACACCAGCCGGATCGAGGATCTGGTGAGCAATATCCTGATGACCGACGGGAAGCAGATCTTCGACGAGCGATGGAAAAAGGACATCGGGAGTTCGATCACCGACACCGGGAACGCGCTGACGCTTGCGGAAGCGGAGGCCTTCTGCGGAAAACTCGACCTGGATGCTCTTTACGCCTACATGATCGAAGTGGGGAAAAACGCGAGGAAGATCATGGCGGGTCTTTCCCTGGAAGACCTGCGGTCGATGGTCCGCGAGGAGACTGTCATGCGGATCCTGGAGGAAGGCGGCGTGACCGTTGATTTCCGCTCGGTATGGCTTCTGGTGTTCTGGGGCAGGCTGACGCGCGCGGAGATGATCCTGACGCCCCTGACCTTTCATCATCTGATGCATTTCCCCGTTCTTCTCGACCGTTTTCCGGAGATCCGGATATAAACCAAAGGCTGCCGCGGAACGATCCGTCCTGCGGCAGCCTTTTATCGATACCGGTCTCAGAGTTTTCTCCGGATGAAATCGGCGGCAAGAGCCATCAGCTCGTCGGTCCAGAAGGAGCCCTCGTGCGGGGCGCCTTCCACCACGATCATCTCGGCATCGTGGCCGCCTGCCAGAAGAGCCTCGTACATCTGCTCGCTCTGGGAAAGAAGGACGGCGGCGTCCTTGTCGCCGTGCATCAGAAGGATGGGCGGAAGGTCCTTTTTCCCGGGGAGAAGGAAAATGGGACTGATTTCCTTCATGCGGTCGGAATACGGATCGCGGGAACCGGTCAGGTAATAGAAGACGCTGTCCTCCGGAAGCTCGGTCATGCCGGGCGTGCGCCAGGTGGCCTGGCAGGTCATGTCCGAGGGACCGAAACAGTCGAGGACGCACTTCACCGCGTCGGATTCCTCCGGATACTCGGTCTTGTAGCGCGGATCGTCGCCGGTGAGCGCCACCAGAAGCGCGGTGTTCCCGCCGGAGGAGGTGCCCCAGAAGGCCACGCGGGATTTGTCGATCCCGTATTCGTCGGCGTGGGCGCGCAGATACCGGATCGCGCACTTGGTGTCGATCAGGAAGGCGGGGAAATCCTTGCCCGGGACGCTGTCGCGGCAGTTGCGGTGGGTGATCATGGCCACGGCGTACCCGTTTTTCGCGAAGAGGGACATCTGCGGGATCTGGTAATAGATGCACGGCGCGGTCCAGCCGCTGCCCTGCAGAAAGACGATCAGGGGATATTTGTCGCGGACTTTCGATCCCTCCACGGGTTTGGGAAGGATCAGGGACATTTTGATCTCTTCGCCGCCGGCGCGGGAAAAGATCACGTCGTGCGTGATCTCCGCAAAGCCCTTCTGGGTGGGATTGTTCGGGATGTGAATGACTTCCTTCGGCATGAAAATGCTCCTTTCTTTGAAAAAAACAGGGCCGAAGGAACCCCTTCGGCCCCATATCGTGTCGCTTACCAGCCCAGCTTTTTGAGGTATTCGCGGGAAAGCGCCACCGATTCCATCGGCGTCTGTCCCTTGGCGGGCATATCCTGTTCCACCACGACCCATTTGGCGCCGGCCTTTTCGCTGGCTTCCAGGATGGCGGGGATGTCCTGCACGCCGTAGCCTACCGGACGGAAGGAGAAGGCCTCCTCGTCGGCGGCTTCGCCGTCGTCCTCCACGCCGATCAGGTCGTAGAGCTTTTTGGGCTTTTTGCCCTTCATGACGAAGTCCTTGAGATGGACCACCGGAGCGCGTCCGCTGTATTTCAGGACGAAAGCGGCCGGATCCTCGCCGCCTACGTTGACCCAGCAGGTGTCCAGCTCGGTCTGGAGAAGGTCGGCGGGAATGGTTTCGTACATCACGTCGAGGCCGTATTTGCCGTCGATCTTCACGAATTCGAAATCGTGGTTGTGATAAAGAAGGGTGAGACCGAGCTTTTTCGCCGTTTCTCCGATCGCGCGGATCTTGGCGAGGGTGTCCTCAAAGCCGGGCTGTCCCGGGCGTTCGCCGTCGCCGAGGTAGGGGACCGCCACGTATTGCATGCCGAGGAGTTTGCATTTCGCAAGCTCTCCTTCGGGATCGGCGGCCAGAGCCGCCAGCGGCACGTGAGCCGACGGACAGGCGAGACCGTATTTGTCGAAAATCTCCTTCATCTTTTCTATGGGGATCGGGCAGCCGGCGGGCTCCACGCCCTGATATCCCATGGCGGCGACCTTGCGGATCGTACCTTCGAAATCCTTTGCCAGGTCGTCGCGGACCGAGTAAAGCTGCAAAGCTACGGGTAATGCCATCGAAAACGCCTCCTTTGTGTTTTCTTCATTGTAGCACAGGAAAAGCGCGAAATCAACTTGCATTTTCGCCTTTCCCCGTTTATACTGAAAAAAGAGACCGCGCCACGCTTGAGAAAAGACGCGGCGGAAAAGAGGAGAATACCATGATCCGGATCCATGACGGACGCCTTGCGGCCGGGATCGACGAAAACGGTGCGGAATTGAAAAGCCTTCGCCTTGACGGAGTCGAATTCATGCGCTCCGATCCCGCCGATCCGTGGCAGGAGACCGCGCCGGTGCTGTTTCCCATCTGCGGCGGACTGAAGGACGACTATTTTCTGTATCGGGGGAAGAAATACCCGCTTCCGAAGCACGGCTTCGCCAAAAAACGCGTCTTCCGGGGCGAAAAGACCGCGGAAAACGAGGCGGTCTTCACACTTTTGCCCGGGGAGGGCGACCGGGAGATCTATCCCTGGGACTGGCGGTTCGAGGTGATCTTCCGGCTGAGTGACAAAAGCCTTGCGGCGACCTACGCCGTGGAGAACACAGGAAAGGAGACCATGTTCTTTTCGCTGGGCGCCCACGAGGGCTACGCTCTGCCCGGGGGGATGGAAAAATACCGGGTGGAATTTGAAAAAGAAGAGACCTGCCCGGTCTATTCGGTGACCGGCTCGCTTCTGGACGGCGGGAAAAAGCCCTTCCTCCGGGGCGAAAAGGGCTTCGTGCTGCGCCCCGACATGTTCAGGCCCGACGCCCTGATCTTCAAGGATCTGATTTCCCGGAGAGTGTCGATCACGGGCGAAAACAGGCGGATCACGGTGGATTATCCGGGATTTCCCTTCCTCCTTTTATGGCAGGTGCCGGGAAGCCGGTATCTCTGCGTCGAGCCATGGCACGGCATGCCGGATGCGGCCGACGGGGATCACGACCTCGCGTCCCGGGAGGGGATCGTTTCCCTTCCGGCGGGGGAACGCTTCTCCCTGACTCACACCGTCACCCCGGAGCTTCTCTGAAAAGACCGAAAAAGCGCGCGGAGGGTTTTCGCTCTCCGCGCGCTTTTCCCGTCGTCGGGGATCAGAGGGGCAGACGGTTGTTATAGACCAGAGGAAGCCCTTCCCGGGCGATGTGGCTCATATCCGAAAGGGTGAGGCAGGTGGGGACCGTCATTCCGTCGGGATGGTTGGCGAAGCGCAGGATCGTAAGCCCGGAATGGGTGATATCAAAGGAGGTCCAGAACCTGACCGGATGGATCCCGAGCAGATGGGAAAGGAAAGTCAGACCGAAGCCCTGATGGCAGAAAAGCGCCACCCGTTCCTCGGAGGGGGAGGTGATCCGGTACACGTCCCCGTGCCGTTCATAGCCCAGCCGGGCGAGGAAGGCGTCGGCTTCCCTCTGGACACGCTCGTACCCCGCTTTGGCGTTGGTCTCGTCAAAGAAGCGGGATTCGTACCATTTGTCGGAGAGGGCGGCGGGATCGCTCCGGAGAAGATGGCCGGGGATCATGAAGGACCAGTAGCGGCGGCCTTTTTCATCGACGCGGGAAAAGTCCCGCCAGGTCAGATCCTCGCTGGTCCAGGCTTCCACCGTGGGGGTAAGGCCCAGAAGGTCGCAGGCGGGCTGACAGGTTTCCCTGGCGCGCCCGTTGGGGGAGACGAAGACCCGGTCCAGGCCGTGGATGGCGAGCCGCTTTCCCATGGCGGTGGCCTGCAGCTTTCCCTTGGGAGTGAGGGTGTCGGGATCGTAAATGGGATCCCCGTGCCGGATGACGTAGAGAAGCATGTCCTGATTCCTTTCGCCGGCTGTCTCCCGGAAGAACGGGAGACGACGGATGCTTTTTGAGTATTGTAGCACAGGCAAAAGAGAAAATCAACGCACTGCCCCCCTCTTCCGGGTTGACGCGGGGGAAAATCCGGGATACAATAAAAGAAAAACACGAACGGGAAAGGATGACGAAAATGGGTATCGGCGTCGTAACGACAAAATACGGCAGACTCCGCGGCGAGGAGCTCGGAGGGAAATACGAAGGGATCACGGTCTTCCGTTCGGTCCCCTACGCTCTTCCGCCGGTGGGGGAGCTCCGGTTCCGGGATCCGGAGGAGCCCGCGCCGTGGAACGGCGTCCTGGACGCCACGCATCCGGCCGCCCGCGCCATGCAGGACGCGGGGACCGGCCTGGAGATGGAGCCGTGGAGAAGCGATTTCTATTTCGCGGGAAATCCGCCGATGAGCGAGGACTGCCTGTATCTTTCCATCGCCACCGGCGCGGAGAAGCCCGGCGAGGCGCGCCCGGTCTATCTCTGGTTCCACGGCGGCGGACTGCAGAGCGGATACGCCACCGAGATCGAATTCGACCCGGCGGAACTGGCCGGAAGGGGGATCGTCGTGGTCTCGGTAGGCCAGAGACTGAACGTATTCGGCTACCTTGCGCTTCCTTCTCTCTCGGCGGAGCAGGGCGGGATCAGCGGCAACTACGGCCTGAAGGACGAATTCATGGCTCTCAAATGGGTCCGGGAAAACATCGCCGCCTTCGGCGGAGACCCGGACAACATCACTCTGGGCGGTCAGTCGGGCGGCACGGCGAAGAGCACGGCGCTTGCCACGTCGCCAAGGGCGGCGGGCATGGTGAAGCGGTGCGTCAACCAGTCGAATCTCGCCTGGGCCAGAAATTATCAGACGCCGGAAAAGGCCGAGGAAAGCGGCAGGGAATACCTGAAAAACCTGGGGCTGGATCCGGACCTGACGCCGGAAGAGTTGAGGAGGATCCCCGCTTTCCGGTTCTATCAGATGCGGAAAAAGCCGGAAGGCTTCGGCGCGCCGGGCGGCCTTCCGGGATCGATGATCGCCGACGGCGTGTGGATCGAAAGCGCGTCCGCCATGGAGAATATGGCGAAATACGGCTCCGGGATCGACTATCTGTCGGGCGGGAATCTCGGGGAAAGCTCGCTCCGGGATCCGGGACTGATGCCCGGCGCGGGGTTCCGGGACGCGGCGGACTTTTACGGGTACATGAAGAGCCTGCTCGGCGCGAAATACGACGCGGCGGGTTTTGAAAAGCTCTGGCCGGTCAGCGACGGAGATGTGAATTTCCGCAGCCGGGAGCTGGCCGCCCGCGCATTCTCGGGCGGACACGCCACGAAGATGATGGGCGGGGTGATCACCAACCGGTATTTCGGCGCATACCGGGAAGGCGCCGGCGCGAAGGGACGGACCTATTCCTATCTTTTCGCGCATTTCCCGCCGAGCCTGCCGGAGGAAAAGGGGACCTTCCGCGACCGGGAAAACCTTCTGGCCTGGCACTCCTCGGAGCTTTGGTACACCTTTGCGTCGCTCCGGAAGGGGACGCCGCCCTGCCGCCCGTGGACCGAAACCGATTTCCGCCTGGCCGGCGCGATGTGCGATTACTGGGCGAATTTCATCCGCTCCGGCGACCCCAACGGAGAAGGGCTGCCCTTCTGGCCGGCGAGCGGGAAGAACTTCGGATGGATGTATTTCGGCGACGTGCCCGAGGGGCACGACGGACTGGACGGGATCGACCGCCTCGCCCTGGAGCTGATCCGGGAAAAGGGCGGATATCCGGCGCTCTGAGGGAAGAAGACGCGCCCGAAACCGGCGGCGTTTTCAGACCGCCCGGGGACTTGACAAGCCTTTTCGTTTCGCATAGAATAGCATAAAACGGATTGCCGCGCTTCGCGGCGAAAGGAGACAATCATGCTGAAGGATCTCAAAAGCACCTACACGCTCCGCAACGGCGTTGAAATGCCGGGCCTCGGCCTCGGCGTCTGGAAGGTGGAGGACAAGGACGAACTGATCGGCGCCGTGCATGCGGCCCTGAACGCCGGGTATATCCACATCGACACCGCCGCCGCTTACGACAACGAGCAGTTCGTGGGCGAAGCCGTGGAAACCAGCGGCGTGAAAAGAGAAGACATTTTCATCACCACCAAGCTCTGGAATTCCCATCATCGGTACGACGAGGCGCTGCGCGCCTTCGACCGCAGCCTTGAGAAGCTGCGCACCGACTACGTGGACCTCTATCTGATCCACTGGCCGACCCCGCGCTTCGACGATTACGTGGAGGCCTGGCGCGCCCTGATCCGCCTTTACGAGGAAAAGAGGGTCCGCGCCATCGGCGTCTGCAACTTCAAACCGGCGCATCTGGCGCGCCTGGAAAAGGAAACGGGCATTCTTCCCGTGATCGATCAGGTGGAGTGCCATCCGCTTCTCCAGCAGACCGAGCTTCTGGAATACTGCCGGGGCAAGGGCATCCGCATGGAGGCTTACAGCCCGCTGCTCACCGGGCATCTGGGCGACGTGGCCGGCTCCCTTTCGGCCATCGCGCAAAAGCACGGCAAGACGCCGGCGCAGGTCTGCATCCGCTTCCAGATCGAACGCGGCGTGGTGGTTATCCCGAAATCGGTCCACGCCAACCGCATCCTCGAAAACGCCGACGTGTTCGATTTCTCGCTGGACGAGGAGGATATGAAGGCGATCGCGGCGCTGAACCGGGATCATCGCTTCCTGCCCGATCCCGACACGGCGAATTTCCGCTGATTTCATCAGGAGACGAAGAGAGCGCGGCGCAGGGACGCGCCGCGCTCTCTTCGGAGAAAAGGAGGATCCATGGAACGCATCGCAAGCTTCGCGGTGGATCACGACCGTCTGGAAAAGGGGATGTATATCTCCCGGGTGGACGGCGACGCGGTCACCTACGATATCCGCATGAAAAAGCCCAACGGCGGCGATTACCTCGGAAACGGAGAGCTTCACACGATCGAGCATCTTTTCGCCACCTTCGCCCGCAACAGCCGCTTCCGGAAAAGCGTCCTGTACGTGGGACCCATGGGATGCCGGACCGGGTTCTATCTCCTCCTGCGCGACGACGTGACGGGGGAGGAGGCCATCGGTCTGGCGAGGGATTCCTTCGCCTTCATCCGGGATTTCGAAGGCGTCATCCCGGGATCTTCCCGAAAGGAATGCGGCAATTACCGGGAGCACGACCTGCCCGCCGCGAAAGAGACCGCCCGGGATATGCTCCGGGTCCTGGAGGGCTGGACCGGAGAGATGCTTTCCTACGATTGCGGGAAGTGACCGGGCTGGGAAATCTCCTTCTCCCGGAAAGAGAAAAGAACGAAGGACCGGAGGATCGCTCCGGCCCTTTCTTTTTCCCGCCGCCGGGAACGGCGGCTGACCGGGAAGCCGGTCCCGCGGGATCCTTGCCGGGAAATCCGTTTTTTCTTTGACAAAGAAGGCTTCGCGTGCTATGATGATTTTGAAAAAGCCGGCTGCCTTTGAAAGGGCGGCACGGCGGGATGAAGGCGGTCCCGGTTCCGGCGGACGGCATGCGCCCCGCCGCAGCCCTTCCCGGCGCAAAGCCCGCGGCGGAACGGGAAGGGAAAAAGCCTTGCGTAAACCGAAAGCCTTTGCATGAAGCGCGCCTGGCGCATAGATCATCCTGATTCCGGAGGAAGAAACGATGAAAAAACGCATTTATCTGATTGGCAACGCGCATCTCGACCCGGTCTGGCAGTGGCGCTGGACCGAAGGGATCGCCGCCGTGAAGCAGACGGTCCGCTCGGCGCTGGACCGCATGCGGGAGACCGACGGCTTTATCTTCACCTCCTCGCAGGCGGTAGCCTACCGCTGGCTTTCGGAGTGCGCGCCGGAGCTCCTGGAGGAGGTCAGAGCCCGCGTAGCCGAAGGTCGGTTCGTCCTCTGCGGCGGGCAGTACGTCCAGCCCGACTGCAACACCCCGTCGGGGGAATCCTTCGCGAGGCATTCCCTCTACTCCCAGCGGATCTTCAAGCGCCTTCTGGGCGTCACGGCGAAGACCGCCTACAACGTGGACAGCTTCGGTCACAACGCGATGCTGCCGCAGATCTTCAAAAAGAGCGGCATGGCGCGCTACGTGATGATGCGGCCCGGCCAGCACGAGAAGGAAATGGAAGAGAACGTCTTCCTCTGGCGGTCGCCCGACGGGACCGAGATCCCGGTCTTCCGGATCACGGAAAGCTACTGCGGCAATTACGAGACCGAGGAAGACATGACGAAACGCATCGAGACCTTCTGCCGCGCGGCCAACGAAGACCTGGAGAGCACCATGGTTTTCTACGGCGTCGGGAATCACGGCGGCGGACCGACGAAAAAGAATCTGGCGATCATCAAGGCGCTTCAGGAAAAGTACAGGGGCGAAAGCGAGATCCTTTTCGCCTCCCCCGACGATTTCTTCCGGGATCTTTCGACGTCCGGCGCGGTTCTCCCGGTGGTGGAGGACGATCTGCAGCACCACGCCTCCGGCTGCTATTCCGCCGTATCCGAGCTGAAGCGGCTGAACCGCCGCGGCGAGGCCGATCTGTATTTTGCCGAGACCTTCGCCTCGATCGCCCACCGGAAGCTGGGGCTTGTCTACCCCGGCGCCAGGCTGGAGGAAGCGTGGGAGAATCTGCTTTTCAACCAGTTCCACGACATCATGGGCGGCTGCTCGATCGAAAAGGCGTATGAAGACGCCTTCGCCTTCGCCGGGGAAAGCCTGGCTTCGGCGGCGAAGATCACCGCCATGGCGACGCAGGGGCTTTCCTGGGCGGTAGACACCATGGAGCTTCCCGGCACGCCGGCGATCGTCTTCAACCCGCATCCCTGGAAGCTCCGCGTTCCCGTCCGGGTGAATTACCGCGTCGATTCGATCCGCACGACGGACGGAAAGGACGTGCCGTTCCAGACGGTGCATTCCCAGGCCGAGAGCTGCATGTGGCGCGGCGACGCGCTCTTCATCGCCGAGATCCCGCCTATGGGATACGCGACCTATCTCATCGGCGACCGGACCGAAAGCGCCATCAGCGGCACCTATATCGCGGGCGGCGAAACGAAGGAATTCCCGTCGCCGGTGAAGGCGACTCCTGCGCCGGAGCTTCAGACCGCGAACGACTGCCCGGGCCCGGTGCTGGAAAACGAATACCTCCGGGCGGAGTTTATCCCCTATAACGGCTTCGTCGCGTCGGTGAAGGACAAGGAGACCGGAGAAGAGCTGCTCGCGGCGCCCGGGGCGGTGCCGGTGGTGGTGGACGAATACAGGCACGATACCTGGAGCCACGCAAAGAATTTCTTCGACCGGGATATCGCCGTGTTTTCCGACGCAAAGTGCACCGTGACCGAAAACGGCCCCGTGCGCGCGACGGTCAAAGTGGAATCGCGCTACAACGATTCGAAGCTCACCCAGTATTTCAGCCTTGCGGCGGGAGAAAAGATGCTGCGGGTCAGGGCGGTATGCGACTGGCGGGAAAAGCACAAGATGCTGAAGATCAGCTGGCCGTGCGACGTGGGAACGCCGGCCGCCGCCGAGTACGAGATCCCCTTCGGCCACTTTGCCCGCCCCGCCGACGGCGAGGAGGAGAACGGACACCGCTACGTGGCGGTCCGCGGAGAAAAGCGCTCCATGGCTATGCTGAACGACGGCAAATACAGCTTTTCGATCCAAGGCGGCGATCTGCGCCTGACCGTGCTCAGGAGCCCGATCTACGGCGATCACGGCGGTCCGCGCACCGCCGAGAGCGAGTTTACCGAGCAGGGGATCTCCGAATTCCGGTACAGCATGGTCCCCGGACCGGCGACGCCCGATTACGCGGCTCTTGAACGCCGGGCGGCGGAGCTCAACTGCCCGCCGGTGCTCGTCTGCGAGAACAATCACAAGGGATTCCTCCCGCCGGAAGACAGCTTCGGATCGGTGGATGCGGACAACGTGGACGTCACGGCGTTCAAGCGGGCGGAGGACGGAAACGGATGGATCGTGCGCGCCTATGAGACAGCCGGAAGGGAAGAGACCGAAACGGTCCTTCGTCTGCCGCTTCTCGCAAAGGAGATCCCGCTCCGCTTCGGGAAATTCGAGATCCGCACCCTCCTGATCCCCGACGGGGAGGAAGAGGCGCGGGAGGTCATGCTCACCGAATGGGATTACGGGGAGTAAACGGCCTTTCGCGGCGCGTCGAAACATACAAAAGGGCTCCGGAGACGTTCCGGAGCCCTTTCACATCTGGAAGGACCTTTATTTTTCCTCTTGAAGGATCCCGTTCAGGCGATCCCGCAGGCCGTCCTTATCACGCAGGATCAGAAAACGGGCGTTCCCGTCCCCGGCCATGCGGGAGGTCGTGGAGCCGTCGGGCGCCACGTCGACGAAAAGCGGGGGAGAGCAGTCGAAGTATCCTTCGCCTCCCATGATCGCGTAATAGACCGCCGTGAGATCCCAGCTCCAGCGCACGGTGTTCCCGTCGGTCCAGAGCTTATAGGCGAGCCAAACGGGGTTTTCGGGCCTTTCGATCCCGTCGGGGAAGCCGGTTTCGAAGGAATACCCGACCTCGTGCCCCGAAAGGATCACGGGGCACAAGACGTGAGAAAAGACGTATGCGGCGCTTTCCGCGTCGCAGGCGACGTTGTATTCGCCGCGGCTCGCGGGATATTCCGCAGCCATGGAGATCAGAGCGCCGAGCTTTTTCTCAAAGAGATCGGGATAAAGCCTCATGGCGTCGGCAAGGGCGTTGAACTGACCGATGGTGACTACGGTCAGACCGTGATCGGGGCTTTCCTCCAGAGCCTTTTTGTAGACCTCGGCGGAATCCGGAAAGGCGTCTCCCCGCCGGCAGGCGGGAGAAAAGCGCTCCGCGAGAGTCTTGTTGTATTTCAGACAGTCGGGAAGGAAGGGGCGGCGGCGGAATTCCCCGATGGGGATTTCGGGCATGCCGTAAAAGGCGCGGATCGCGTCGACGGCGCCGACGCCCCAGGGATTGGAGGTGCAGTTGACGACCCCCGCGATCTCGAAGCCGGTCTTCTTTTCCAGGGAAAAAAGGACCGCCAGCGCCCCGGCGTCGTCGCAGTCGGGACCTATGTCGGTGTCCAGAAGGACCCTTCCGCGGGTGTTTTTCAAGGGCTCGGGATGCTTTTGCATCATATACTCCCTTTCTTGCCGCTTCCCTGCGGGAAGCTTTTTCAAGACGAGTATAGCGCCGGGAAACCGGATTTGTCAAGCGAAGCGAAAAGAAAAAGGCTTTCTTCAGAAAAGGATTTCCTTTCCGGCGGTTTTGTGATAGAATGAAAAAAAGAAACGGCGTGTTTCTCCGTACGCCGATCCGGGAAAGGATGAAAAACCGATGGAACTTCAGGAAGCGAAGGCGCGCATCGACGCCCTGCAGAGAAAAGAGATCGCCTACAACCACGCCATGGGGCTTTTGAGCTACGACGGCGCCACCGGCGCGCCGGCGGGGACCGCCGCCAACCGGGGCGAAACCCTCGCGGTGCTGAGCGAGGCGTCCTACGGCATCGCCACCGGGCCCGAAATGATCGAGACGGTGGAGACCCTTCTCCGGCACGCGGACGAGCTGGACGAAGTCACGCGCCGGATCGCCGAGGTGAAAAACAAGGACCTCACCGAGCTCCGGAAGATCCCCGTGGAGGACTACGTCGCTTATACCAAGCTGATCAACGAAGCCGACGCGGTGTGGCACAAGGCCAAGGAGAACAACGACTACGCGTCCTTCGCGCCGTATATCGCGAGGATCGTGGAGTTCCACAAGAAAATCGCCGCCCTCGTCTCACCCGAAAAGGACCCCTACGATTACTGGCTCGACCGGTTTGAGGAAGGGCTGACCAGGGAAAAATGCGAAGTCTTCTTCGCCGCCCTGCGCCGGGAGATCGTGCCGCTGGTCAAAAAGGTGACCGCCTCGCCGCAGGTGGACGATTCCCTGAATCATATCCCGTTCCCCATTCCGGAGCAGGAAAAGCTTTCGGACGAGCTGATGGCCCTGATGGGGATCGACCGGGATCACTGCACCATCTCCACCACCGAGCATCCCTTTACCACCGAGTTCTCGAAATACGACGTGCGCATCACCACGCACTATCACGAGACGAGCTTCCTCTCGTCGCTTTTCAGCGTGGTGCACGAGGGAGGGCACGCCCTTTACGAGCTGAACGTGGCCGACGAGCTGGCCTACACCTGCCTCGGCAGAGGCGTTTCCATGGGGGTCCATGAGAGCCAGTCGCGTTTCTTCGAAAACATCATCGGCCGAAGCGAGGCCTTCGCCGCGCTCCTCTTCCCGATCCTCGAAAGGCTCTTCCCGGAGCAGATGAAGGGCCGCACGCCGCACGGCCTCTATCTGGCCGCCAACAAATCGGAGCCCTCTCTGATCCGCACCGAGGCGGACGAACTGACTTACTCGCTGCATATCATGGTGCGCTTCGAGATCGAAAAAAGGCTTTTCGCGGGGGAAGTCACGGCCGCGGATCTGCCCGCGCTGTGGAACGCGCTCTACAAGGAATATCTCGGGGTCGACGTGCCGGACGCGAGACGCGGCGTGCTGCAGGACAGCCACTGGTCGGGCGGCATGTTCGGATACTTCCCCTCCTACGCCCTGGGCTCGGCCTACGGCGCCGAGATCCTCGCCAGAATGGAGCGGGAATTCGACGTGTTCGCCGCGGTGGAGCATAACGAGATCGCGAAGATCAACGACTGGCTCCGGGAGCACATCTGGAAATTCGGAAGCCTGTATAAGCCCGGCGAGCTGATGGAAAAGGTCTTCGGAGCGCCCTTTGATCCGGCTTACTACACGAACTATCTGAAAAAGAAATACGCGTCGATCTACGGGTTCGAGGCGTAAAGAGAAGGAAGGCAACGGGATATGAAAATGGACGAGATCAGAAAGAGGATCGGCCAGGACGCCCAGATCTTCGGCGCGCGCACGCTGCGCTTCGAGGGCGGCAGAGCCGACGGCATGCGTCTGACCGAGATGGAAACCGGCGCGGGACTCAGGCTCGAGCTCCTGCCCGACCGGGCGATGGATCCCTACCGGCTGAATTTCAAGGGGGTCAATCTTTCTTTCCTCACCAACGTGGCGCCGGTGGCACCCGCCTTCGCGGACAGCACCGAGGCTTCCTTTCAGAAGCATTTCAACGCCGGGATGATGACCACCTGCGGCCTGGGGAACGTGGGCGTTCCCAACGATTTCCACGGGGAAAGAAAGACCCAGCACGGCCGCTTTTCCACCATCCCCGCCGACGAGTACGCCGCGTTTTCGGACGTGGATCCCGACGGGACGCCGGTCCTGGTGGCCCGGGGAACGATCCGGGAGGCGCGCTTCTTCGGCGAGACGGTGACCGCCCGCCGCGAGATCCGGATGCGGTTCGGGGAGAACCGGTTTACCCTGCGCGACAGGATCAAAAACGAAGGATATGAAAGAAGAGAGCTCCTGCTCCTCTATCACTGCAACCTGGGCTATCCTCTGGTGGACGCGAAATCGCATCTGATCCTGCCGCCGACGCTGGTGACGCCCCGCGACGCCGAGGCCGAAAAGGGAAGGGACGAATACATGCTCTTCCACGAGCCGCGGCACGCCTATGCCGAGCAGTGCTTCTATCTGGACTGCGAAGAGGATAAGGACGGCAAGGTCTGCGCCGCGCTCCTGAACCCCGAACGGGAGCTCGCGCTGCGGATCAGCTTCCTGAAAAAGGAGCTTCCCTACATGACCGAGTGGAAGCAGATGGGCGAAAAATTCTACGTGGTCGGTCTGGAGCCCGGCAACTGCCACGTGGGAGGCGCCGCCGCGGAGGAAGAACGCGGGACCCTGACCTGGCTGGAGCCCGGGGAGGAGAGAGAATACGGCCTGACCTTTGAGGTCCTGGAAGGAAAGGACGCGATGTCCCTTTGAAAAACATCCTGGTGATCGACGGGCAGGGCGGCCGGATCGGCGCCATGCTTGTCGCGGAAATCAAAAAGAGACTTCCGTCGTGTGAAGTCACCGCCGTGGGCACCAACGTCCTGGCGACCGGCGCGATGCTGAAGGCGGGAGCGGACAACGGCGCCACCGGGGAAAACCCCGTCGTGGTCGCCGCGCGCACGGCCGACGCGATCGTCGGCCCCATCGGGATCGTCATCGCCGATTCGCTCTTCGGCGAGGTCACCGAGAAGATGGCCGCGGCGGTGGGGAAAAGTCCCGCCGAAAAGATCCTGATCCCCATCAACAAATGCCGGACCTTCGTGGCGGGAGGTTCGGATCACACGGCGGCGGAATACGTCGCGCTCGCGATCCGGAAGCTGGAGGAGATGGAAGAATGAAAAGGAGAAGGGCGATCCGGATCCTTGCCCTGCTGATCCTCGCGGCGACGGTCTTCTCCGCCTGCGGAGGCTCCGCCGGGACCGTGACGGAAAGCGAAACGGCGCCGGAGAGCGAACCGGCGGCGGAAAGCGAACCGGAAAAGAGCTATCCGCCGTGCCCGGCGGGGACGGCGGACGAACTGGTGGAGAAATACTACCCGGGCGCGACGCCGCGCTTTCAGAACCCGGCGGAAGGGAAAGACGGCCGGGCGGAATTCCTGTACGATCATGCCGAAAGACAGAGCCCGACCCGGATGCGTGAACAGCTTCTGACGGCGATCTGCCTTTTTGACGAGGCCGAAGGCATCTGGAAGGCCGACCGCGTATACGCCACCACCATCGGCATCATTCCGGAACCGACCCGCAGCTATTCCTTCCGGGATTTCAAAATCAACGTCCCGGAATCCTGGCATGAGACCGAGTGGCATATGACCAGCGTGGGCGACGTCGAGGTCAAATGGTTCCTGGATGAGGACGAGGTGATGCGTTTCAATTTCGGCCAGGATTTCGAGGATCCCGAAAAGACGGAACCGCTTCATTTCGACGACCTGGGAATGATGGCGGATCTGTTCTCCTGCCAGACCGAAGGAACGCATATCCGGGTGATCCTGAAGAATCCTCTCTTCCAGGTGGGATCGCTCTATCCGTCCTTCGAGACCGACAGGATGGATCTCGGCGAATTCGTTTCGGTCCTCGGCACGCTGAAATTCACCGCGCTCTTCCCGGAGGAAGAGGAGGAAAAACCGGTCCTGCAGGTGGGCGACACGGCGGAGGGTGAAAAAGTGCGCTTCACCCTGCAGCACGCGGAACTCTGCGAAAGGATCTCGCTTCGCAAGGGAGACGGATACCTTCTGCCGACCGTCCCGGACGACGAAACGGCGCTGACCGCCGGGGAGGGAGAGACCCTTCTCGCGTTCACCTTTACCGCCGAGAGCATCGATCCTTTCAAGACCTGGTTCATCGGAGCGCGCTCGGGCTGGCGGCTCCAGTGGAAGGTGGAAGCCGGCGGCGAGACCTACCCTATGACGGGCCAGACGAAGGAAGCGGTCGGCTTCGAGATGCGCGACGCGCTGTGGTCGGACGACGGCGGCAAGACCTGGCAGACGATGAAAGGCGACAGCGTGGAGCTTTTCTCCGAAAAGACAGTTGTCATCCGGTCCTACGGCGTGATCCGGGCGGACATCCTGAAAGACTCCGGCGAGATGCTCCTGACGGTCAACGTGCTGGACGGCGACAACGCTTATACCGAATATACCTACAAGATCCGGTGATCCAGAAAAGCGAAAAAGACGGAGCGCCTCCCAAGGAGACGCTCCGCCTGTTTTTGCCATATACGCTTAACGGCCGAGAGTGTCCAGACCGAGCTCCTTTTCGCAGTCGGAGCAGTAAAGGGTCCAGCTTTCATCCACGTTCGAATCGGCGGAGACGTGAAGCTCCTTTCCGCAGCGGTCGCAGTGTACGGTTTTCTGCTTGCCGCAGGAGACGAGAACGGCGGCCGTCAGGAAGAGAGCGAAGAGAAGCGCGGCGGTTTTATGGACAAAGGCTCTTTCTTTCCGGATCATGGCGGCGATATCCTTTCTCTGCCGGCGCCGGTCAGACGCGGTTTTTCGGAACGCACTTGCCCCAGTAGCCGCCCATGGACAGCAGCATCAGAAGCGACGCAGGCACCGTAAAGAACCTGGTCAGGAAGCCCGCGCCGGTCTCGAGCATCGACACGGCGGCCAGCGTGCGGGAGCCGTAATACCGTCCGGTGATAGCTGTGGCGGCGGTGGAGAGGAGAGGACTGATCAGGGCGCTCGTCAGGAAAAGCACGACGGCGAACACGATCACGACGGCGATGGATCCGCCCTTCGAAGGCTTCAGGGCGAGGATCAGGACCAGATAGAGCACCGCGATCAGAAGGCTGACGGAGCAGCCGAGGATGGTGTTGACCGGCAGATAAAACTGACTGGCGTCAAACATATCCTCCGGGGCATGCATCAGGCGGAAGATCAGGGGACGCAGAAGGAAAGAGAAGAGCGAAACGACCAGGGCGACGCCGTAAAGCGCGGCGGACAGGATCCCGAAGATCCGGGAAACTTTCAAATTCACAATGAGGGCCCTCCTTTCAGAGATTTTGCGGGCCGGCGGGGACGAAGGCGCCTTTTTTTCGGACGCTTTGTCCCCAGTAGCCGCCCATGGAGATCACCATCAGGACGTTGGCGGGCACGGCGAACAGGGAGGAGAGCGTGGAAGCGGCCCGGCTGACGATCGAATAGGAGGCGACGGCAAGGGTGCCGTAGGAATTGACGCCCGCCTGGCTGATCAGACCGATCACGGGAGTGATCAGGACTCCGTCCAGAAGAAGCAGGACGGCGAACACGATCACGACGGCGATGGATCCGCCCTTCGAGGGCTTCAGAGCGAAAAGCAGGATCATATACGCCATGGCGATCAGAAGCCGGAGCAGGATGCCGAGGATCGAACCGATCGGCGCGCTGCGGAAGGCGATCACCTCCGGATCGGCGGTATAAAGCATCTTGATCTGCTCCTGAAAAACGATGGCCAGGATGGACGCGAGCAGGGCGAGAACGAATAGCGCGGAAGCGACGACGTGCAGGATGCGCGCTGCTTTCAGACTCATAAGGAGAACTCCTTTCCGGAAGACAGGGGAACGGATCCCGTTCCCCTGCTTTCTGCGATCGAGTATTCAGGCTTTTTCGAACATATCCTTGGAAAGGCCGCAGACCGGGCAGACCCAATCCTCGGGCAGATCTTCGAAGGCGGTGCCGGGGGCGACGCCGTTTTCCGGATCGCCGGCCTCGGGATCATACTCGTAACCGCAGGGGCAGACGTACTTATCCATGACGATTCTCCTTTCGTATTGTCTTCGGATGCTTTATTATACAACGAAAACCGGCGCTTGACAAGGGGGAGACGCGCGGAGTTTTCGCGGGCCGCGCGGCAGTCCGGGAAGGGATCGCTCCCTTCCCGCTTTTCCTTTCAGACATCGTACCAGCCGCCGAAGGGGCGCTTTGCGCCGCACCTGACGCACGCCGTCAGAGGCGCGGAGCCTCTGCTGTTTTCGTTTTCCGCACCGCAGGCGGGGCATTTCCACCGCCGCTCTTCTTCGGTGCGCGGATGATACATATCGGGGGCGACGTTGGGGTAAGTCCTTCCGCATTCCGGACAGCGGACGAAGCTGTCCCAATGCGAATTCTCAAATCTGCATCCGCACCGGCAGATGACCATTGCCGTATCCGCTCCCGCGGGGAACGCCGGAAAAACCCGGCTTTTCCGCTGAGAGCTTTCCTTTCTTTCAGATTGCCGACGGGACCGGCCGGAAAAGCGAACGCCGCAGAGAGGGCCCGCCGGTCACTCGTCGTAGGACGCGACGTTTTCGGCCCTGTCCGGAGAGAGCGTTTTCCAGTCGGCGGGCGGGTTCCCCACGTCCGGAACGTCCATCAGGATCCCGCCTTCCAGGGCGCTTTGATGGGCGACCAGACCCGGCAGATTGTATTGCGCGGCCTTCCACGCGTTCGTCGGGGAAAGCCATCCCGACGCGTACGCCTGGCAGAAATCGTCCACCATGAACTGATGCGTGCCGGCATGTCCGGTCCCGAGCCCCGCGAAGCCCTTCGGCAGTCTGCCGATCGCCTGGATCGGCGCTTCTCCGCCGCCCCAGGCGCCGTTTACCGCCTTTTTGATATAATCGGGCTCGCTCTTGTGCTTTGTCAGCTCGACGGGATTCAATTCGTCGCTGACGTCGGTGTATTCCACAAAACCTTTTTCGTCCATTTTCACGTAACTGTGCTGCAGAAGCGAACACTCGTAGGACGCCCTGGTCCCGTAAAAAGAGCTGATGTAGGTCTCGGGGAAATGCCAGGCGATCCGGCGGTTTTCACTGATCCGGGCTGCGCCGCCGTTCGCCAGATGCAGGAGCATGGCCGAATTGGAAAACGGGTTGTCCCAGTAATTCATACCCGCCCCGAAGATGTCCGGGTCGACCTTGTCCCGGAACCCCGCGGCGGAGACCTTCGTTGCAAAGGTGTTCGCGGCGGAAAGCACCATGGAGGTGGAATGGGTCGGATAGAAAAGAGGCGGAAGCCCCGCCATTTTGCGCCAGGTGTCTCCCTCCGTGTACTGAAAGACGTGGTACAGACGCTTCATGTCGTGATTGTACTGCGCTTCCGCGTATACCATATCGCCCATTTCCCCGGACGCAAATTTTTTGCGGCAGAAGATGGCGGCCGGCCGGTAGACGCCCGTTTCCCCCATCATGTAGGTGAGGCCGGTCTCCCGGACGAGGCGGACGATCTCCAGGATCTCCTCGATTTTCAGGGCCATCGGCACGGCGGAATAGACGTGCTTTCCGGCTTTCAGCGCTTCGATGGCCATCCGGCCGTGCGTGTCGCGCTGGGAGAAGATGGCGATGCTGTTCACTTCGTCCGACGTGATCGCGTCCTCGAAGGAATCGAACACCCGCGCCATACCGTAGGTTTCCCTGAAATCTTCCGCCCGTTCGCGGAACTTGTCGCAGGCGGCGACGTATTCTACCGCCGGGTGCGCTTTGAACAGAGGCACGAAGGAGCGGCAGAACTGTCCGCATCCGATAAACGCGATCCTGAGCTTTTCTTTCCGCACGGTGGTTTCCTCCCTGATTCCCGTTTTCGTTTTTTTCCGGATCGGAAAAAAAGAAGGAGAAGGGATCGCCCCGCTCCTTCTTCCGCCCCGGTATTCCGGCTTATTTGAAGTATCTCTGAAGCAGACCCTTGAAGCCCGCGCCGTGTCTCGCCTCGTCCTTCGCCATTTCATGCACGGTGTCGTGAATGGCGTCGTAATTCAGCTCCTTGGCGCGTCTGGCCAGCTTGAATTTGCCTTCGCAGGCGCCCGCTTCGGCGTCGGCGCGCATGGCAAGGTTCTTTTTGGTGCTGTCGGTCAGGACCTCGCCCAGAAGCTCGGCGAACTTCGCGGCGTGCTCGGCTTCTTCAAAGGCGTAGCGCTTGAAGGCCTCGGCGACTTCGGGATAGCCCTCGCGCTCGGCCACGCGGCTCATGGCGAGATACATGCCCACTTCGCTGCATTCGCCGTTGAAGTTTTCCACAAGGCCCTGATACACGTCGTCTTCGATCTTGCCCTTGGCGCCGACGCCCACTTCGTGGACCGTGGCGTAGCCTTCGTCGCCTTGGACTTCCTTGAATTTGGATGCGGGGGCTTTGCAGATGGGGCAGGCTTCGGGAGCGGCTTCGCCCTCGAATACGTAACCGCAGATGGTGCAGACGAATTTCTTCATTTTGGTTTCCTCCTTGTCTTCGTCCCGCTGTCACCGGCGCCGGCGGCTCCGGCAGCACGGGAAACGGCTTTTTTCCGCTCCCATTATATCACGCGGGAAAGAGGTTCGTCAAGGAGAATCGGACGCCGCTTTTTCCGGCGCGGAAGGCGCCGGAAGAGGCGTTTTTTTCAAGATAGGGAGTTGCCTTTTCGGGTGAAAAGGACTATAATATCCGGTATGGATCCCGTTCCCGGAAAGGAGGAAAAGCCCGATGGGCCCGCTCTCTCTTCTGATCAAGCCCGCCTCCGGCGGCTGCAACCTCCGGTGCCGGTACTGCTTTTACCGGGACCTTTCCGCAAGATGGGAGGAAAGCGGCGTCGCCATGAGCGAAGAGGTCATGGAGACGCTGGTCGACAGGGTCTTTGAAGAGGATCCCGCCGACGTGACGCTCGCCTTTCAGGGAGGGGAGCCGACGCTGCGCGGTCTGGATTTCTTCCGGAAGCTTGCCGCGCGCGTCAAAGAAAAAAACGTCCGGCGCGTCCCGGTGCATTATGCGATCCAGACCAACGGCATGCTCCTGGACGGGGACTGGGCGGCCTTCCTGGCCGAAAACCGCTTTCTGGTGGGACTTTCTCTGGACGGCACGCGGGAGATCCACGACGCCCTCCGCCCGAAGCCGGACGGCAGGGGAAGCTTCGGCGACGTGATGAAAAGCGCCCGGCTTCTGGAAAAGCACGGCGTGGATTTCAACATCCTGACGGTCGTTACGAACCGCCTTTCACGCCATCCCGAAAAGGTGTACGGGGAGATGAAAAAGGCGGGCTTCCGGTATCTGCAGTTCATCCCCTGCCTGGATCCCTTCGGAGAAAAGCCGGAGGAGAGCTTTGCGCCGTCGGCCGAACGCCTCGGCGATTTTTACGTCAGACTCTTTTCCCTCTGGTACCGGGACTTCATGCGCGGAGAATATATCAGCGTCCGCTGGTTCGACAATCTCATCCGCATGGCCATGGGAGAGCACCCCGAAATGTGCGGCCTGATAGGCTTCTGTCCGGGGCAGCTGGTGATCGAGGGGGACGGGAGCGTCTATCCCTGCGATTTTTACGTGAACGAACGGTACAAGCTGGGAAATCTCCGGGAGGATTCCTTCTCCGCCATGCTCGGGTCGGATGCGATGACGAACTTCACGGAGCCCTCCTTCGCCCATGAGAAGGCGTGCGAGACCTGCGATTACCGTTACTTCTGCCGGGGCGGCTGCCGCCGCGACCGGGAATCGGATATGGGCGGCGAAATCGGGCTGAACCGGTTCTGCGCGTCCTACAAGGCTTTTTTCGAGGCGTTTATGGAGAAGCTTCCCTCGATCATGGAAAAGCTTCGCGCCGAAGGACGGTAAAGGAGGATCGATATGCCGATGAAAGAATTGAAACCCGAAGAGTGGAATGAAAACGTCTTCCGCGCGGTGGGCAGGGACTGGCTTCTGGTGACTGCGGGCGACAGGGAGGGCTTTAACGCCATGACCGCAAGCTGGGGCCTTTTCGGAGAGCTCTGGGGCGAACACGTGGCGGAGATCTTCATCCGCCCCTCCCGGTATACCAAGAAATTCGTGGACGAGAACGAATACTTTTCCCTTTCGATCCTGCCCGACGGGCTTCACAAGGCTCACGCGGTCTTCGGGACCCTTTCGGGACGGGACCTGGACAAGACGAAAGAGACCGGATTGACGCCGGTATTCGAGGAAAAGGCGCCTTATTACGCCGAATCGCGCCTGGTTGTGATCCTGAAAAAGCTCTACGCGGCGGAGCTTGCGGGCGAAAGCTTTATCGACCGGGAGACCGACCTGCGCTGCTATCCCGAAAAGGATTACCATACCCTGTACGTGGGGAGGATCGAAAAGATCCTGGTACGCGGCTGAAGCGCGGGCGGCGCGCCCGTGTTTTCACATAAAAAATAACGGGGAGACCCGAAAAAACGTGAGGTGAGAAATCGATGGACGGCCGAAGTAGGAGAAGCGGAGAATCAACGCCTTTTGCGTGCGAACCCGACCCTCTGCCTTCTCCTGATCCGAAGAAGTCCCGGAAGGCCGCCGTCGGCGCGCTTTCCTGAGGAAGACGCATGCAAAGCCTCCGCTTTCCTTCTTTTCCCAGCAAACGATGAAAAGGAGTGAAAGTATGCCCGAAAAAATGACGTTCGAGAAAATGATCGCGAATCTTTACGAGGAACGGAAATACGCTTCGATCCGCGACGTTTTCAAAACCATGAATCCCGCGGATATCGCGTCCATCTTCCAGGGGCTGGAAGAGGAGGAAACAAAATCCGCGGCGCTGTTCCGCCTGCTCCCGAAGGAGCTGGCGGCCGAAAGCTTCGTGGAAATGAGCCCGGAACTGCAGGAAAACCTGATCATCAAGCTCTCGGATAACGAATTGAAGCAGATCGTGGACGAGCTGTATCTGGACGACGCGGTGGACCTGGTGGAGGAAATGCCCGCCAACGTGGTGAAGCGCATCCTCAAGCAGGCCGATCCCGAGACCCGCGCGATGATCAACGAGATGCTGAAATACCCGGAGGACAGCGCGGGCGGCATCATGACCACCGAGTTCGTGTATTTCCATCCGGACTACACGGTGGCCGACGCCATCAAGAAGATCCGCCGCACCGGCGTGGACAGCGAAACCATCAACAACTGCTACGTCACCGACAGCAACGGCAAGCTTGTGGGCACCGTGACCATCCGCAGACTGCTTCTCTCCGACGAGGATCAGACCGTCGGCGAGGTGATGGAGGAAAACGTCATCTCGGTGAACACGCTGGAGGACAAGGAAAAGGTCGCCGAGGCCTTCCGGAAATACGGCTTCCTGGCCATGCCCGTGGTGGACGGAGAAAACCGGCTGGTGGGTATCGTCACGGTGGACGACGCCATCGACGTCATCAACGACGAGGCCACCGAAGACATCGAAATCATGGCCGCTATCACCCCTTCCACCAAGCCCTATCTCAAAACCAGCGTCTTTTCCATCTGGAAAAGCCGGATTCCCTGGCTTCTGCTCCTGATGGTCTCCGCCACCTTCACCGGCATGATCCTGACGCATTTCGAGGACGCTCTGGCCTCCCAGCTGGTGCTGGTGGCTTACATCCCCATGCTGATGGACACCGGCGGCAACACCGGCAGCCAGGCCTCCACCACCATCATCCGCGGGCTTTCCCTGGGAGAGATCGAGTTCAAGGATATCTTCAGGGTGGTCTGGAAGGAGATCCGCGTGGCCTTCTTCTGCGGCCTGACCCTGGCGGCGGCCAACTTCCTGAAGCTTCTGCTGTTCGACCGGCTGGATATCACCGTCGCTCTGGTGATCTCGCTGACCCTGATCCTGACGGTGCTCTGCGCGAAGACCATCGGCTCGATCCTGCCGATCCTTTCCAAAAAGATGGGATTCGACCCGGCGGTCATGGCGTCTCCGTTCATCACGACCTGCGTCGACGCCATGTCCCTGATGATCTATTTCCGCATCGCGTCGCTTTTGCTTCACATTTAGCCCGAAAGGTGGATTGCCCGGCTCCATGCATTTTTACGATCTGTTTTTTCTCGGCGTTGCGCTGGCTATGGACGCCTTTGCCGTCTCGGTGAGCCGCGGACTGCGCACCACCCGCTTCCGTCCGGGCGAGGGGCTTGCCCTGGGAGCGACCTTCGGCGGCTTTCAGGCCCTGATGCCCTTTATCGGCTGGCTCCTCGGCGCCTCCTTCACCGGCGTCATCGAAAAATACGACCATTGGATCGCCTTTTTCATCCTTGTGATCCTCGGGATCAAAACCGTCTGGGAGACCGCCCGGGAAAAGGACGACGAGGCCGCGGGCAGGGACGAACCGCTGAAGCTCAGGACGCTTTTGCTGCTCGGCATCGCCACCAGCATCGACGCGCTGGCCGCCGGGGTGACCCTGACGGTGTCGGAGATCCCGCTCTGGGTATCGCTTCTGGTGATCGGCGGGGTGACTTTCGTCCTGTCCTTCCTCGGCGTCTTTCTCGGCAACCGCTTCGGATCGGTTTTCCGGAAGCCGGCGTGTTATCTCGGCGGGATCATTCTGATCCTGATCGGCGTGAAAATGCTTCTGGAAGGCCTCGGCATTCTTGCCTTCTGATGCGGACGCGGAGGGGGTTTGCCTTGAAAGACAGCCATGTGCACACGACCCTGAGCCACGACGGCCGTTCGACCATGCAGGAATACTTGGACGCCGCGGCGAAGCGCGGCGTGGATGAAATCACATTTACCGAGCATTGCGACTTTTACGACGGGGTGGAGACAAGCCTCCGGACCCTGGACGTCCGGAGCTGCCGCGATTCCTACCGGGCGCTCGCGCCGAAAAAGTGCGTGAGGACAAATTTCGGGATCGAAATCGGTCTCCGTCCGGAATGCCGGGAAAAGATCCTTGCCGTGACCGGAGAAAATGATTTCGATTTCATCATCGGTTCGTCCCATATCACCGCCGGGCGCGACATGGCCTTCGATCCCGCGTTTTTCGCGGGAAAGACCCGGCACGAGGCTTATGAAGTCTATTTCCGGGAGGTCCTGGAGAACATCCGGCTTTTCGACGATTTTGACGTCTACGGCCATCTCGATTACGTGGTGCGCTACGGCGGGTATCCCGAAAAGACCGTCTCCTATGACGAATTCCGGGAGGAGCTGGAGGCGATCCTCGATCTTCTAATCGAAAAAGGCAAGGGCCTGGAGGTCAATTCCTCCGGATACCGCTACGGTCTGGATTCCCCGCATCCGAATCTCGCCATCCTGAAGCGGTACCGGGAAAAGGGAGGAAGGATCGTAACCCTCGGATCCGACGCACATCAGACGGATCAGCTCGGCGCAGGCCTTGCCGAAGCGGCGGAGCTCCTGCGGGAAGCGGGCTTTTCCGAATACGCCGTCTTCCGGGAGAGAAGACCGGTTTTCTTCTGCTTGTAACGAAACGACGAAAATCCCCGCGGAGCGTTCTCCGCGGGGACGGTTTTTTCCTGCGCTTTCAGAGGGCTCCGACCTCGATCTCCTCCAGCTCGCCCAGATCCCACAGGAGCCGGGAGAGCACGTACTTGTCGCGGACGTCCTTGGTGGCGAAAAAGATCTCCCGGAGCGTCCCGGGGTCGGCGAGAGCGCCGACGCTTTCGGGCAGGGAGAGCTTTTTCAGGATGCCGTCCAGCTTCTCCTTCGAGGGAAGCTCCTCCCGGATGATCCGGGTGACGCCGTCCCAGTGAGCCAGGATGACGTCCAGACGTTTTTCGTGCTTTGCAAGGTCGTATTTGCCTTCCTTTTCCTCCAGAGCGATCATGGCTTCGGCGCCGGGGCCGACCAGCCGGCGAAGGCGGCGATTCCATTCGTCCCGGTCGAAGCGCCGGACGTAAGCGAGCGCACGCTCTCTGTCCGGCTTCAGAAGCAGCGTCCGGCGGTAGAGACCGGCCGCGATCCCGGTGGCCGCGGCGCACTGGACGCCGTGCAGCTCCTGATGGGTCCCGAAGGCCAGGCGGCGCATGTCGAAGAGATGGGAGAAATAATGCTCCACGCCGGAAGCCGGGCGCGACGCGCCGGCCAGGGTCATCGCCATGCCGCCGAGCACCAGCCCCTCGAACACGGCCTCCACCGCCGCGTCTTCCCGCGCGAGAAGGCCGTCGGTCTGCGAAACGCATTTTTCAAGCGCCGCGCGGACCAGGGAAGCGATCTCTTCGCAGTAGCTTTCCCCGGTGACGAGGTTCGAGATCCTCCATTCCAGAATGCTTATGTATTTGGCGAGCATGTCGCCGAGACCGGCCTTCAGCATGATTTCCGGCGCTTCCCGGAGGATCGCCGTATCGCCTGCGATCAGGTCGGCCGCGCGGGTGGGAAGCGAGACCTTCAGACCGTCCCGGTCCATCGAAGAGGTGGCGGAGGCGAATCCGTCCATCGACGGCGCGGTGGCGACGATGAAATAGCTTCTGCCGGAAAGATGCGCGAGCAGCTTTCCGAGATCGTTCAGGACGCCGGAACCGACCGCAATCACCAGATCGGACCGGGGATCGAAATGCATCGCAAGGCTTCCCGCCGCGCGCTCGTCGGGCGCGAGCCCGGCTTCGGGGAAGCCGTAGGCGGAAAAAGCGATCCCCGCGCGGGAGAGAAGCGATTTCACCGCGTCGGCGTAAGGCGCGGTATGAACGTCGTAAACCAGAAAGGGCCGGGAGAGTCCCCGCAGACGGATCTTTTCGGGCAGCGCTTCGATCGCGCCCCGGCCGGAGAGAAGCTCGATCCGGGGGACGGGATGCGTTTTCCCGCAGGTGCAGGGGGAGGGAAGGCGAATGTCCATGGGCGCTCCTTTCGGCGGAAGAAAAATGAGACGCGCGGTTCCGCGCCTCATTGTACCACATTCCGGGGAAGAAAACAACGCGCGCCGAAGGGGCGGAACCGCATAAAAAAGGTTGACCTTTTTGTTCCGGCATTGTATGATGAATGCGAAAACCGAAGGAGGGAAAGGCAATGGCATATATACGGAAGAGAGAAGAAGAACGCACCTGTATTCAGGAATCCGCGCCGGTTCTCCCCGAAACCGATTTCGGCACCGATTTCGTCTGCGTCTACGGGATTGACCCGTCGATGGAAAGCAGGATACGCGCTTTCCGTGACCGCGGGTACGTGGTGCATCTGATGACCGGTATCGCCTGGGGCGAATACGGCGAATACTTCAACGGGCTCTGGGACGGCAGAGATCACTGGGACGAAACCCAGAAGAGCCGCGACGGTTCCCGCACCGGCGGCGAGACCCATTCGACCGGCTACATCGTACCGTCGATCAGCTACACCAATTTCATGATCGAAAAGCTGAAGCGCGCCGTGGACGCCGGGGTCGCGGCGATCCACGTGGAGGAGCCGGAGTTCCTCAACGCCGGCGGCTACAGCGAGGGCTTCAAGCGCGAGTACAAGCTCTATTATCACGAGGACTGGGTCCCGCCCCATGAAAGCCCCGACGCCCATTACCGGGCGGCCAGGCTGAAGGCGTGGCTCTACCGGCGCGCCATCGAGCGTGTCAGTCAGGAGCTCCGGGAATACGCCCTGACCCGTTACGGCCGGGTGCTGCGCTTCTACGTGCCGACCCACAGTCTTCTGAACTATTCCCAGTGGAAGGTCATGAGCCCCGAGGGAACCCTGACCGACGTGCCTTCGCTGGACGGATACAAGGCGCAGATCTGGATGGGCACCAGCCGGGAGGCCAACGTCTACCGCGGCGTCTACAAAGAGAGGACCTTCGAGACGGCCTTCCTGGAATACGGCGTCATGCAGGAGCTGGTGCGCGGGACCGGACGGACCATGTGGTTCGACAACGACCCCATCGAGGACCGCCCCTGCTACACCTGGGAAAGCTACCGCGTGAATTACCGGAAAACCCTCATGGGATCGCTGCTCCAGCCGCATATCAACCGGTTCCAGGTCTCGCCGTGGCCCTGCCGCGTCTTCCCGCCCGCGGCGAAATATCCGAAGGACGATCCGGCCGCCGTGCCGATCCCCGAGGATTACCGCACCGAGCTTTTGAACATCTTCCAGTTCCTCGGAACGCTGGAAACCGACGATTTCGCCTACGGGAACGCCCTGCCGGAAGCGGGCGTCTTCCTCTCCGATACGGCGATGTTCCAGAGAAATTATACCGACGACGTGCTGGCCCGCCGAAAGGAATACGCGCCGGTGGGAAAGATCGATCTGGAAAGCACGGCCAATTACGAGATCGGCAGGGAGAAGGAGGTCGTGGGCGACCGGCTGGATTTCTGCGCGTCCCTGGCTTTCCCGCTCTTCTACGGTATGGCTTTGCCGCTTCTCAAGGGCGGCCTCCCGATCCGGCCGGTGCAGCTGGAAAACATCGTGCGCTATCCCGGATATCTGGACGGATACAGGCTCCTGGTGCTGAGCTATGAGTTCATGAAGCCGGAGGGAGCCGACGTCAATATCGCTCTCGCGGCGTACGTGCAGGGAGGCGGCATCCTCGTTTACGTGGGAGACGGATTCGATCCCTTCCACAGGATCCGCTCCTGGTGGAACACCGGCAAGAATCACTATCCGACGCCTCTGGAGCATCTTCTGGAGACCGTGGGCGTCGCGCCGGACGCGCCGGACGGAGAATACGCCTTCGGCAAGGGAAAATTCGTCCTGATGCGGAAAAGCCCAGCCGACCTCTCTGCGGAAAAGGCGCTTTCCGACGCGTATCAGGAGAAGATCGCGTCTCTTCTGGGCACGGCGCTGGACAAGAATTACATTTCGCTCCGCCGCGGCGACTATCTGATCACCGCCGTGATGGACGAGGGGAAAACCGACGAACCGGTGGTGCACAGAGGGCTTTTCGTGGATATGCTGGATCCCGCGCTTCCCGTGATCACCGAAAAAACCGTAAAGCCGAACGAATACGCCGTGCTTTACGATCTTGACCGGATCCGGGAAAAGAAAAACGAGATCCTGGGCACTTCGATCCGGGCGGAAGAATTCGCGGCGGACGAAGCGGGATTCGTCTTCAAGGGACGCGGCGCCCGGTGTGAGGCCGTGGTGCGCCTGAAGCTTGAGGCGCGCCCCGCGGACGTGGAGGCGATCCTCCTGCCCGTGGAGGACGGCGAATCGCCGCGGAGGATCCCCGTGTCCTTTGCCTGGGAGGAAACCGGCGGCACCCTGCTGCTTTCCTTCCATAACGAGCCGGGCCTCGTCGAGATCCGGGGAACAAGCCGCGCCTGACCCCGGAAGCCGGGGCTTCCGGACGGCGAAAAGCGCGCGGGATCAAACGAAGGGGAAAAGGAGAAACCGTATCATGCTGCTTTTGGGATATATACTGGGATTCGCTGCGATCCTGCTTCTGATGCGCAAAAAGAGTCAGGGAGCCAGGACCCTTGCGGTCATTACGTACAACTATCTTTTCGCTGTGGTCATGCAGACGGCGACGGTGCTTGCCAACACCGATTATTCGATCCAGACGACGGCGGAAACGATCCTGAAGAGCATTTACAGTTCTCCTCCCGCCATAACCTTCCGCGGGAATATGGGAAGCGCCTCCGGCATCCAGCAGATCGCCATTTACTGCATCATGTCGATCTATACCCTCCGGGCGGCGGTGACGCTGTTTTTCCGGAAGGCCGCCAATCTCCTCAGGATGGGCTGGCGGGTCGCGAGAAAGCGCGAGATCTACGTGCTTTGGGGCGGACGGGAGGATGCGGGCGTCCTTGCAAAGGATATCGCCTCCCGCGTCAGGCGCCCCGCGGTGGTCTGGATCCCCTTTTCCGGAAACGCGGACAGCGGGATGGCGGTCCTTCCCTCGGACGAGACCTTCTTTGACCGGCTGAAAGCGCGCTGCACCTACCACGTGACGCTGCTGCCAGATCCGGACGGCCGCAATCCGGCGAGACTCCGGAAGCTGGACGCCATTCCCCGCAAGGGGACGCCGCTCCGCGTGACGGCGGTTCTGGACGACGACACGCTCCGGCTGGACCCTTTGAAATACGAAAGGATCGACGCCTATCTCGTGTCGGAAGGCGCGCTGCTTTTCGACAAGGCCCTGGAAGCCGGACGGCCCCTGGAGCTGACGGAAAAACGCGCGGGCGGCACGGTCCGCGAAGGCGTGTTCGTCCCTGCGCGGCCCTTCCGCCTGGCTTCTGCCGGCTTCGGACCGCTGACCCGGGCTTTCCTGCTCTCCGCCTGCGAAAACGCCGCGTTCGAAACCGGCGATTCCCCCTGCGGCCTGGAGGCCACGGTTTACGGCGCGGATGCGAAGGCATGGAGAGGGTTCCTGATGGACTATCCGGCTCTGAGCCTCGGCGCCGAGCTGCGTCAGGGCACGGGCGACGCGGCTTTCGCCCTTGCGGAGGCGCTGGGAGCTCCGGAGACCCGCCCGGATTGTATTCTGATCGCGGCGGAGAGCACGGCGGAGAACGCCGTTCTCGCCAAACGGCTTCTGCGCGGGATGAACAGGATCGGCCTTGCCGAAGAAAAGCGCCCGCTGCTTCTGGTCGCAGTCCGGGAAAGCGCAGACAGCGGCGTCGCCATGCTGGAGGGACATCCGGAGGTTTTCCTGCTGCGACAGGATCGGACGATCCTGAATTACGACGCCCTGATCCTGCGCGCCGGGGACAGAAAAGCCGAAGAATTTCACCGGCAGTACAGGGAGAAGAATCCTCAAAGCCCGGTCTGGTCGGCGCTGGATACCTTCACGCAGGATTCCAACCGCGCGGCAGTCCGCGACGAGGAAAACAAGCGCCTTCTGGCCCGGGATCTGACGGGGGAGGGAGAAACCGCGCTTTGGGCGCTCGCACGCTACGAGCACCGTCGCTGGGTCGCCTTCCACGCCGCGCACGGCTGGGTGCCGCTGGCTCCGGAGGAACTGACGGAAGAAGAACGCGCCGGCTTCATCACCAAGCGCACGGAGGAAAGACGGCATGCCTGCATGACCGGATGGGACGAATTGAACGCACTGCCGCAGCGGGAACCGGGTCTTCTGCAGCGGTACGATTATGAAAACGTCAAGGCGGTATTCGAAGATACCGGGAAAAGCGGACGGTGACGGGGGGGGACAGATCCCGCACACGGAAAAACCCATAGAAAGAATTCCGAAACAAAAAGCCGCCCGAGGGACACTTGCCGCAGAGCAGGCGTCCCTCGCGGTTTGTTTACGGGTTTGGTGTGACTGGGGCAATAATAATTAACTCGTTTTTCAACTCTAACAATCAAGGCGGGGAGCAATCCCCGCCTTGATTTATGAAGATTTTATTTTGCCTTTTCTTCTAACGCATTCACGATGGCAACAAAGCGAGCATTATCTCGGATGTTGTCGTACCGTGATGCCTTCATTCGGTCGAGTTTATAATAGCTTTGATTGTGTTCGACCAATTCGTGAAAAGCTTTGCCCGGCTCCGGATAGACAAGTCGGTCAGTAAAGATAGACGAATAGTTCTTTCCGTGATCTTGATCAAAGGAACAGTCGTAAGCGAGCGTGTGTTCGCACATTTTCTCAAGTGCGTCAAACGCATCGTTTGTTTTGCCCTGCGAGATAAGAAATGTTGACAGAAGCCAATAGTTATGTGACAGCCTGCAGTGATAAAACATAAGATCGTCTCCGTAGATCAGACGGTAAATCTCATTCGACGTTTTCAGCATTTCTATCTTCTTATCCCACGTCGTTTCGTCATTCGGCAGATCATCATTCAAAACAAGATTTTGAATAGCCGTTCCCAAGCAGTCCGTGAGTTTGTCTATCTCGTCCTGAATGTACCATTCGGTTTTGCCGTCACCGACCCCCTGATCCATCGCGAATTCACGGCAGTATTTCATCGGTGCGAGCAGCTCCGCCGTCTCAAGCGCTTTTTCCGGATTTCCGCAATCCTTGTAGATCGCGATCAGGGTGCAGACGGCGCCATGCCGGATATCCGAATCCCGGCTGTTTTCCATCAGCGTCCGCAAGAGGAGCTCGGCTTCGTCCCGTGCTGCTTCGTCACGGTTTTCCGACCAACGATAATAGAGACAGGTGGCGAGATGGGATTTGATCTCTTCGTCTCGTGGGAAGTGAATGAGAGATTCCCGGGCAAAGCGGATCCGCTCGTCCGTGGTACCGACCTCAGAAAGGCGGTTCAATTCTTTGTGAATACGGTTGAGCTTTTCCTCCCGCTCAGATTTCCGGTAGCCGATCAGTTCATCAATA
>JAFRWU010000097.1 GCA_017441705.1 Clostridia bacterium
AGACGTGCTCCTCAGTTCTCCAAGAGATAATCGAGATTTCAAAACGCCAAAACCCCGGAACCATGCGGTTTCCGGGGTTTTTCTTTTTTGACTCGCCTGTTCCCTTTTGAGGAAATCTGATGCTCTTTATTCCGTTTCTTATGGGTAAAGCAAAGGGGAAAAGCACACTTTGGGACCGTGGAAGGGCTAAACCGTAGGGGAAAAACTTTGCGCTTCCTCCCCACAAGACGATGTGATTTGGATAATTCTTCTGCTCACAGTATCTTTGTGTCCATTCGAGATCATTTGGCGAAGTTTATTCCCGTTTGTTCTGTATATTATCGATTTTAAGCAAACAGGTTGGCACACACTCGTAGGAGAGCAGCAAAAAACCATGTAATTCCAGTTATTTCCGATTGACAGCGCCAAGGATTCGCGCTATTATATATATACTTATTTGGAGGATACTCGTATCCCTCAGAATGAGCCCGCCGGGTGTTGGTAGCGCCCGGCGGGCTTCTTTTTTGCTTATGAATGCTTGTCCTGTAGATAGCGTTTGCGGAACTCATTTAGGCATAAATCATTTGAACTGCCTGCCCAGCGATCCGGCTCATCCTCCATAAGGCCATCATCCAACCACCCACAGACCGGGCAAATATCGAAGCTGTCCCGATCTTTGAACATGTGTTTCCCGCATACAGGGCATTGATGAGGCTCGGCAGGAGGGCAATGCTCGTCTGAAAAATCGTATTCTGGATTTTCAGCGATCACTTTCTCATACCTCGCCCGGTACTCGTTGACGCTTTGAACGTTATTGCCTTGCTTGAGATCCGGATTGGCAGCTTGCTCATAATCATAGAGCCACCCACATTTTGGGCATTGAAGGCGGCTTACATCGTCACCCTCCTGCAACTCAGAGAAGTAAAACTTGCCGCAAACCGGACACTCCATTGGCTGATAAAAAGTATTATTCATTTTCTTGTCCTCTCTATCTGCGCCTTACGGTCGAAAACCATGGAACGCCATGAAAAACCATCAAAGATTTCCGGGCACGAAAAAGCCCTGAAACCGAGGATCAATCTGTCGGTTTCAAGATAGATCATTTCGCCTCTCCTTCAGAAGTCGGGCAGTCCATCGTGAGCCCCTCTTGTCCGTATCCGTCCGGAATCCTGATATAACACCTGATATGCTCATCTCTCGGGCGCTCGATGATCCCGGATGCATTGTTCAGATTTCCTTCCGCGGCGAGGATCGTATTTTCGGCGCTTTGCAGGACGATACCCATATGGTCATGCTCCCGGTTTTCAAAGACTCTGTCGTAGATGACGATGTCGCCGGCCTCCGGAGCAAAGTCTTCGTCTCCTTTGCGGTACTCTATCCGAACGTCGCCCTGCGCGAGTTCCTCCCAGGCGATGCAGCCGGCCAGATGGCAGGTTTTGCATGCATCAGGCCTGATGGGGATCTCAAATCCCGCTTCCCGGCAGCAGTAATAGACAAATGCCGCGCACCATAACCCGTCGGCCTCTCTCAGTGTCCACTTTGGGAAAAACCGAATGATCGGCTCAAGATTTGATTCCTTCCCCTCGACATAGCCGTGAAAGGGAGTTTGAGCCGCTTTCTTCGCGACCTCCGCCAGGTGTTTTCTTGTTGCCTTTTCCATGGTAATCCCACCTTCAGATGCTTCTCACAGTTCCGGAACAGCCGATGAACGCCGATTCCCTATGGAAAAAGCCCGGAAACGTTGCATTTCCGGGCTCTTTTGCGTGTCTTTGACTCGAGATCAGCGCTTCGAGAACTGAGGTGCTCTGCGCGCGGCCTTCAAGCCGTACTTCTTGCGTTCTTTCATTCTCGGGTCGCGGGTGAGGAAACCGGCCTTCTTCAGGATCGGGCGGTAATCGGCCGAAACGTTGAGAAGGGCGCGGGCCGCGCCGTGACGGATGGCGCCGGCCTGGCCGGAAACACCGCCGCCGGAGACCGAAACGACCATGTCGTACTTTTCCAGCGCGTCGATGGCCACCAGGGGCTGACGCACGACGAGCTTCAGGGTTTCAAGGCCGAAATAATCGTCGATGTCACGGTTGTTGATGGTGATTTTTCCGGTGCCGTTGGGATACAGGCGGACGCGGGCGATGGAGCTCTTGCGGCGGCCGGTACCGTACACGTAGGGTCTCTTGGATTCGTACATCCTTCGTTACCTCCTCAAATATAGTCGGGAGCAGCGACCGGCTTCTGGGCCTGGTTCTTATGCTCCGGTCCCGCGTAGATCTTGCAGCGGTTGAGGGACCAGCGGCCGATGGAGTTCCTCGGGAGCATGCCGCGCACCGCCAGAGTCATGGCGAGGATGGGCTTCTCCTTCATCAGGATGCGGTACTTGGTCTCCTTGAGGCCTCCGGCGTAGCCGGAATGGGTGCGATAGAATTTCTGTTCAAGCTTGTTGCCGGTCAGGACGGCGTCTTTGGCGTTGATGATTATAACAAAATCGCCGCAGTCGACGTTGGGGGTATACTCGGGCTTGTGCTTGCCGCGCAGAAGAACGGCCGCCTTGGCCGCGGTTTTTCCGAGCGGGACACCGGCTGCATCGATGACATACCATTTACGATCGACGGTTTCGTTCTTCGCCATAAATGTGGACATGCAGTTCGTCTCCTTCAGTTGATATCTTCTCTTTGCGTTTTCTGACCGGATTATCATACCACAAGCATCGGGAATTGTCAACACTTTTTCCGAAAAAAATGTACTGAATTCCCGATGCTCGCAAATGCTCTTATATTCTCTTGAATTCTCTCATTTTCGTTTCCCGGATGGTCTTTCGACCCATCATTTTTCGGGTACGTCGGCGGTGGCCACCATGTCGACGCCGCAGCCGAGCACGTCCGGGATCACCACGTCCCCGATCTTGACCGCACGGTCAAGCGTCGTTCCGCGGCACGCCTCCGCGATGGCGAGAAGCAGCTTTTTCGGAACGGGAGACGCCGAGCGCACCGGGAGGAGGAAGTCCTCCGCGATCTGCGGGGAGACGCGCACGGTGGTGGTGATCATGCGCTTGGGGTCGAGAAGCTCTTCCCGTCCGTAGGCTCTTCCGCGGGCGCAGGTCGCGCCCTCCACCGTGACCTCCTCCCCTTTCCGGGTCACGGTCATCTGGCATCCCCGGGGGCAGACGGTACAGGTCACTTTTTTGGTTTCCGTGATTTCTTCCATGATGTCACTCTCCCTTGATGAACGCGGCGGCAAAACCGCCGGCCTTGACGCCCTGCAGGGTCACGTTGTCCACCAGGTCGTGGACCTTCACTGCGTTGCCGCAGGCGAAAAGCCCCGGGATCCCGGTCATCAGATTTTCGTCCACCCGCAGACCGTTGTTTTTCTCCACCGGCGCGCCGGCCGCCTGGAACAGCTCGGTCTCGGGTACGAGCCCCACCGAAAGCAGGAGCGTGTCGCAGTCGACTCTCCATTTTTTCTCAAGGATCGGCGTAAGGTTTTCATCGACCGGCGCGAGGCTCACTCCCTCCACCCGTTCCCTGCCGTGGATCTCCACCACGGTGGTGGAAAGGAGCAGCGGGATGTCGAAATCCTCCAGGCACTGGACGATGTTGCGCTTCAGTCCGCCGGATTTCGGCATCAGTTCGGCCACCAGAAGGACCTTTGCGCCTTCCAGCGTCAGGCGGCGCGCCATGATCAGCCCGATATCGCCCGAGCCGAGGATCACCACGCGTTTCCCCGCGTGATATCCTTCGATGTTCAGATACCGCTGGGCGGTGCCCGCGGTCAGGACGCCCGCCGGGCGCGTGCCCGGAATGGCGATCGTGCCGGCGCTTCTTTCGCGGCAGCCGGTGGCTGCCACGATCGCCTTGGGATGCAGCTCCAGATATCCCTCGTCCCGGCTCATGGCGCGCACGGTCAGGTCTTCCGTCACCTCCAGGACCGGCGTGGAGAGCAGGACGCCGATCCCCGCCTCCTCCACCTGGCGGATGAACCGCGCGGCGTATTCCGGGCCCGCCAGGTCTTCCCCGAAGGTGTGCAGGCCGAAGCCGGTGTGGATGCACTGGCGCAGGACGCCGCCGAGATAGGGATCGGTCTCCAGGATCAGGATCTTTTCGATCCCCTGCTTTTTCGCTTCCAGCGCGGCGGCCATGCCGGCGCTGCCGCCGCCGATGACGATCAGATCGGGTTCGGTTCTCATATCACTTCACCTTTCCCTTCAGGATCTCGGATCCGGGGCCATCGTAAAGCACCTGATCCTTTGGGATGCCCAGCTCGCGCGCAAGGATCGACACCACCACCGGCTGGCAGAAGCCCGCCTGGCAGCGGCCGAAGCCCGCGCCGACGCGTTTTTTCACGCCCTTGACGCTCCTGGCGCCGGCGTTCCTGTGGATCGCGTCCACGATCTCGGCCTCGGAGACCTTTTCACATTTGCAGACGATCACGGCGTAGCGGCTGTCGCGGGAGATCAGCTCCCGTTTCTCCTCCTCGCTCATGCGGTTCAGCCGGATCTGCTTCCGGCGGAAGGGGTTGAAATCCTCTCTCTTTGCGGCGCCGAGATCCCGGGCGACGGTCTCCGAAAGCTCGCGCGCGATGGCCGGAGCCGAGGCGAGGCCGGGCGATTCGATCCCCGCCGCCTGATAGAAGCCGGGGACGTCGGTTTTCCCGACGATGAAATCGCCGGTATCGGGGGTGGGCCGGATGCCCGCGTAGGTGCGGATGGTCAGATTCATGGGAAGCGGTTCCCGGAGGAAGCGGGCGGCGCTTTCCCGGACGAAGCGAAGCCCTTCAGCGTCGGTGGGCGTCAGTTCCCGGTCGGAAACTTCCCTGGCGTCCGGGCCGATCAGAAGCTTTCCGTGGACCGACGGGCTCAGGAGCACGCCCTTCCCTTCCCTGGTGGGACAAGCAAACAGCGTATTCTTCACCAGATCCCCGACTTTTCTGTCCAGCAGGTAATACTGTCCCAGGCGCGGACGGATGGAGAACGCGTGCGGAAGCAGCATGTCGTGGATCCTGTCGGCCCATACGCCCGCCGCGTTCACCACGGCGCGCGCCTTGTATTCGCCCTTGTCGGTGGTCACCAGGATCCCGTCCGGAAGGCGGGAAAGCCCGGTCACCTCTTCCCCGAGGTTTAAAAGCGCGCCGTTGTCCGCCGCGTTTTCCGCGGCCGTGATGGCCACGCTCCACGGCTCGGTGATCCCCGCCGTCGGGGCGCGGAGCGCCGCGGTCACCTTTTCGGAAAGGCGCGGTTCCGCCCGGAAAAGCTCCTCTCCCCGGAGGATCGAAAGCCCTTCCACGCCGTTTTCCCTGCCGCGCGCGAGAAGCTTTTCAAGCGTTTCCTCCTGTTCTTCTCCGAAGGCCGTCACCAGCGAGGGCGTCGGCAGGAAGAGGAAATCCAGTTCCCTGGCAAGAGCGGGGTAAAGCCTGTTTCCCTCCGCATTGAAGCGGGCTTTCCGGGTGCCCGGTTCGGGATCGTATCCCGCGTGGACGATGGCGGAGTTTGCCATGGTGGCGCCCGAGGCCAGATCGTACTGCTTTTCGATCAGGCGCACCCGGAGCTTCCAGGACGCGAGGGCTCTGAGGGTCAGACAGCCGACCACGCCGCCCCCGATGACGATAACGTCTTCCATATGCGCGTTTCACCTTTCGTTTTTCGTTCGGAACACCGGCCGGAAAAGCGGCTCCTTTTGAAAAAACGCGCCAAAAGCGGAGGATCTCTCCGCCTCTGGCGCGAACGCTTCACTCTTTCGCCGGTATTATGTTGTCTTCCTTGACAGTATAAGCCATTTTTCGCCCGCTGTCAATGGAATTTTTTCACCCATTTGAAGCGGTTGATTTTGACGACGGCCACGAAGCATTTCGTCACCTGATCGCATTTCAGGATGGCGAACACCGCCACGGGCGAGGCGTTCCAGACGAAGGCCGCGAGATACGCCAGCGGGATCACGATCACCCACATCCAGATCAGATCGTTGTAAAAAACGAATCTGGTGTCTCCCCCGCTCCGCACGATCCCGGTCAGACAGGGCATCTGGTAGGCCGTGCCCGCCAGAGTGACGCTCAGGACCGTCATGAACGCCACCGCAAGCGACCGGGCGTCCCCCTCCACGGTGTAGAATCCGATGATCAGGTCCTTGATGAGGAAGAGAGCGAGCCCCGACGCGAATCCCAGCCCCAGATAGAGGAGCTGCATGGTGATCGCATAGGGCTTGATCTTTTCCAGCTTCCCCTCGCCGATGGTCTTTGCGATGATCACCCCCGACGCGCTGGCCGAGGCGTAAACCACCACCGAGATCACCTGAAAGACCGTCCCGGCGATGGAATTGGCGTTGATGGCCGCCTTTCCCATATGGCCGAGGATCGCGGTCTGAAAGGACTGGGCGATGCCCCAGGAAAAGCTGGAACAGAAGACCGGGAAGCCGACCTTGATATAGAGCTTGAAAAGCTTCGGATCCGGCCGGAAGAAATCGAGCGGCTTCATCCCCAGCTTCCTGTCCAGGAAGAAGAGATAAACGAGCACCACCGCCGTCTCCACCGCCCGGGAGATCACGGTGGCCAGCGCCGCGCCGCGTGCGCCCATTTCGGGGAGTCCCAGCTTCCCGAAAATCAGGAGATAATTCAGCGATACGTTCGTGACCAGCGCGAAAAGATTCACGATCATGCCGATCCGGACGGTCTCCACCGAGCGGAGCATAATGATCACCACGTTGGTTACCATAAAGAAGGGATAGCTCCACGCCACGATACGGATATATCTGACCCCCTCCGCCAGCGCCTCCGGGTCGTCGGTCAGAAGCCCGATCACCCGTTCCGGGAAGAAGGTCACGGCGAAAAACAGGAGCGCCGTCACCGCCGCCGCGGCCAGAAGGCCGATGGACGCGGTCTTTTTGATCATGGGGATGTTCTTTTCCCCCCAGAAGCGGGAGGAGAGAACGAGAAGCCCTTCTCCCACGCCGATGACCATCATGGTCAGCAGGAACTGCACCTGATTGGCCAGCGCCGCGCCTGCCAGGGCGTTTTCGTGGTAGGAGCCGAGCATGATGTTGTCGGCAAGATTCACGCCGGTGACGATGACGTTCTGAAAGGCCACCGCGAAGGTCAGGCGGAAAAAGTTCCTGTAAAAACCGCCTTCCCGCACGAGATTTTTCAAGGGCGATCCACTCTTTTCCTTTTCGATTCCGTATTACCGGTATTCTACCATAGGAAAAGAGAAAAATCCAGCGCAAAAACCGCGCGCTTTTTCCCCGCTTTTCCGGTCCGGGAGAAGGCGTCCGGGTTGCAATCCCGTCCCGGTTATGATAAAATAAAAATTTGGAAAAGGAAACCGGGCGCGTCCGCCGCCGTCTTTCCGGCCGGACGCCGCTCTCCGGCAAGCTTCCCCGGCGCGGCAAAAGACCGTTTTCCGGAAAAGAAAGGGGAACCCCCATGCTGAAAAAACGACTGCTGCAGGCTTATATCACCCTGACCTTCTTCTTTTTGGGATGGCAGGGGATCCGGTATCTTGCGAACAACGTCCCCGAATTCGACAACGTCGTCATCATCACGGTCCTTCTGGTGGTCCTGGTGCTGGTCGGCGCGGTGGCGGCTCTGGCCATCACCCGCATGATCGACGACTACGACAGGAAGAAGGAGGCCGAAGGCGCCGCCGCCGAAGCCGAAAAGCCCCAGGGCAAGCCCGGTCAGAAAAAGAAGAAGAAATAACGGGGACGCAGCCGTGCAAGGCTCAGGCCCTCCGCTCCGGGTCTTTTCCCTGCGGAAAAGGCGGCGCTGCGAAGCCGCGGCCGGCGAAGGGCGGCATTCTCCCTTTGTCTTCGCTTCATTCCGTCCACATGAAAGGATCTTTCCCCTATGAATCAATCGATCGCGCGTGAAATCACGCGCCGGCGCACATTCGCTATCATATCCCATCCGGACGCGGGCAAAACCACCCTGACCGAAAAGCTTCTGCTCTACGGCCGCGCCATCCAGAGCGCGGGCTCGGTCAAGGGCAAGCAGGGCGACAAGCACGCGGTGTCCGACTGGATGGAGCTGGAAAAGCAGCGCGGGATCTCCATCACCTCCTCGGTGATGCAGTTTGAATACGAAGGCTACTGCATCAACATCCTGGACACGCCGGGGCATCAGGATTTTTCGGAGGATACCTACCGCACCCTGATGGCCGCCGACAGCGCGGTGATGGTCATCGACGCGGCCAAGGGCATCGAGCCCCAGACCCGGAAACTTTTCAAGGTCTGCGCCATGCGGGGCATCCCCATCTTTACCTTCATCAACAAGCTCGACCGCGAAGCGCGGGATATCTTCGATCTTCTGGACGAGATCGAAAAGGAATTCGGCATCGGCACCTTCCCCATGAACTGGCCCATCTCCTGCGGCGTGAGCTTCAGGGGCATCTTCGACCGGGAGACCCGGGAGGTCCTGACCTATGAGACGCGGCACGGCGGCCGGAACCGGCTGGAATCGATCCGCTGCCCGCTTTCCGAAACCGAACGGCTCGACGGGCTGATCACTCCGGCCCTCCGGGAGACGCTCGAGTACGAGACGGAGCTTCTGGACGGCGCCGGCTACGTGTTCGACCGGGACCAGATCCTCAAGGGCCGGCTGAGTCCGGTCTACTTCGGCTCAGCCCTCAACAACTTCGGCGTGGAGCAGTTTCTGGAAAGCTTCCTCTCCCTCACAACGCCGCCCCTTCCGCGCAAAAACGCCTTCGGCGGCACGGTGGAGCCCACCGACGAACGCTTTTCGGCCTTCGTCTTCAAGATCCAGGCCAATATGAACAAGGTCCACCGGGACCGCATTTCCTTCTTCCGCATCGCCTCGGGCAGATTCGAGCGCGGGAAGGAGTATTTCCATCTGCAGAGCGGCAAGAGGCTCCGTCTCGCCCAGCCCCAGCAGATGATGGCCGAGGAACGGGACGTCATCGACGAGGCCTTCGCCGGCGACATCATCGGCGTCTTCGATCCGGGCGTCTTCTCCATCGGCGACACGGTTTCGGAGCCGGGGATGGAGGTGCGCTTCACCGGCATCCCGACCTTCGCGCCGGAGCATTTCGCCGTGATCGAGCAGATCGATTCCATGAAGCGCAAGCAGTTCGCCAAGGGCATGACCGAGATCGCCGAGGAAGGCGCCATCCAGATCTTCTTCTATCCCGATTCCGGCATGGAGCGGGTGATCGTAGGGGTCATCGGCATGCTGCAGTTTGACGTTTTGAAATTCCGTATGGAATCGGAATACGGCGTCTCCTTCCTCCGTCAGGATCTTCCGCACGAGCTGATCCGGCGGGTGGACACCCCCGATTTCAACGGGAACGAGGCCGACCTGGCCCGGGACACCCGCTGGGTGAAGGACGTAAAGGGGCGCGACCTTCTGATCTTCAACGGCATGTGGTCGGTGAACTGGGCTCTGGAGAACAATCCCGGCCTGGTTCTCCGGGAATTCAGCGAAGATATAGAAAGAGACGATTGATACACTGTCCATCGTATTATGTCTCCCGTCAGGCTGAAAAACATCCGAAAAGCGAGGTTCCCAGGCACTTCCGTGCCTGGGAACCGATCATTTTGCAGTGTAACCCGATTACAATGACTATCCATCGGAGAAAATGCGGCGATAGTCCAACCGCAGCCAACGGATTATACGATCAGGCGGAGTAATCGCATTTCGGGAATCTCCGTCATGCTTTTGAGATTACGATAATGCCGCAAGAAGCTGAGGCTCATCATCTCTTCTCGGCCAGGTAAAGCGAGATGCGGCTCTGCACGTATTCCGCAGCCTGTTTGGCCGTGACGATCTCGAGGGTATGCTCTCCGGCGATACGGCCTTCCCGTCCACCGACACCCGCAAAAGGTTGCCCTTCGCGTCGTCCGTCATGAAGGTCCGACCGGTGGAGCCGCCCTTAGGATAAGCGCCGCCATTGCCAGAAACCGCACTTGGCGGAACGGTTGGAGAGAGTGAGATACGGCTCTTTAGAGGCGTCAGGTATTGCTGCCCAAAAGGCGCATCCGATCAAGGTCTTCAGCCATTGCCTTCTGCGAATCCATAAAGAGGTGCCCGTAAATATCCTGCGTCGTCTTGATGGACTTGTGACCAATCCGCTTTGATATTTCAACTTGATATTTCAGAGATCGATCATCGCAGCATATGATCTATGCAAAAGCTCTCAGTGAACGTCCTCCATGATGCCCTCCGGGAAGCGGTGATACCTGGCTTCCTCAAGCCCGGTATAAAGAGGATTCTCCGGCAGAATCTCCTGCATGACTATTTCCGGGAATTCCCCGCCCTTTGAAAAATACCCCTTCGGTACTTCGGTCAGTGTCAGTCGTATTCTCATTCCTTCATCCGACCCGTTGATCGGAGCATAGCACCGAAGCAGCATCGTGGTTTTATCTTGCAGAATCTGCAGTGAGTTGACATCATGATACATGGAACCGCCTCCTTCTTCGATGTAAAAGATGAGAAGATCGTGAGAGTCGAAGTATTCTTTCGTGTAGCGATCCGCCATGATCTTATTGATCCGCTCAGAAACGTTTCCATACATAGAGGAATAACCCTGCGACACCTCTGTTGCCTGATAGACTGCATCGGAAAGAAGTTCTTCCTCGCTTCGGATAACGACTCTGTGATAGGGAGCGCCAAATGTACCTTCGTCAGGGACTTCCATGACCCCGGAAAACCCGTTGCTTACTGTAAAGATCATATAGTAGAAAGGAATATCCGTCGGGACAGCCTCATTTTGACTGCAGGCAAACAGCACAGGGAAAAAGATTGCGATAAGGATCAGCGCTGCTGCCGGTCTGATCAACGAAAACGCTTTACGCTTCTTCTGTTCCAACATAGACAACACCTTCTTATCAGTACCATGCAATGGACACATACTCTTTAGTTTGGCGCATCGGTTTCTGTAAAGGATTTGCTTAGAGAACCTCCAATGATATCGGCCAACTGAACCAATAGTTCGTCACGGCTATCAACATAATCAAACTCGTATTCATTGAACAGGTTTAGAGGGTGATGTTCCCGTACATATGCCTTAAAAGAGCTTTGAAACTCTGATGATCCGATCTGATCCTCGATAATTCTCAGCTTCGGATATGTGGAATAGAGTACATTGTAAAGGCGTTGATGTAAATACTTGATAAACGACTTCCGGTAAGGTCTTCACTCCGCGGCACAATGGCAAGGTGGAACGCAGCCACCGCAAGGACAACGAATACTTCTACGCATCGCACAAGTTCTATTCCTTCAGTGACTTCCAGAAACAACTTGCAGCCTGGCAGCGCAAATACAACGATTTCCCCATGCATCCACTCAACTGGCGTTCTCCGAAGCAGGCCCTGTTTGCTTTTCCGAACCGCTGATTCTTCCCGCCGAAGTCAGGAATGAACTCGTCGCCTCCGGCTCCTCCTTCATTCCTGACTTTGTAACACATCATTGACAAACCTACAGTTGAGGCGGTAAAACAACTGATGTTTTGCTGGATTTCCCGCAAAGAATGTGGTATGATTCAGTTATTCCATCCGTTCGGAGGCGTTCCCATGGCAAATCTCATGAAGAAGGAAATCAAAACGACGTTTCTGCGGCTGCTGGAAGAGCGGCCGTATCATCAG
>JAFRWU010000098.1 GCA_017441705.1 Clostridia bacterium
CAAAAAGAAAAAGCCGCTGACGCGGCTTTTGCTTTTTGGCAGGGGCAGAAGGGATCGAACCCTCGGCACGCGGTTTTGGAGACCGCTGCTCTACCAGCTGAGCTATACCCCTATTTATCTTGACGGCCTCGAAGCGGCCGGTCACGGCGTTTGGTGGGCCTTCAGGGACTCGAACCCGGGACCGACCGGTTATGAGCCGGTTGCTCTAACCAACTGAGCTAAAGGCCCATTTCCGGAGCGCTTTCACAGTATAGCAAAAAACCGGGAGAAAGTCAATATCTCTTTTCGGAAAAAATCAGGGACGTGAGACGGCGCGCCTTCACGCCTCCAGACGGATCCTTTCCGCGCGGATGCAGTTTTCTTCGCCGTCCAGCTCGAAAAACGCGCCGCAGAGGGCGGTCGGCCCGTCGGCGGTTTCGAATTTATCCCGCAGCTCGCCGCGGAAGCCGGCGATGGACTGCTTCTCTTTGACGCCCAGCACCGAATCGGTGGGGCCGGTCATACCCAGATCGGTGAGATAACCGGTGCCGCGCAGGATCTGCTCGTCGGCGGTCTGCACGTGGGTATGGGTGCCGAAGATCACCGACGCCTTTCCCGCGAAATACCGGAAAAAGGCGATCTTTTCGCTGGTCGTCTCCGCATGGAAATCGACGATCACGGCGTCGCGTTTCCCCTCGGTCTCCTGCAGCAGACGTTCCATGGCGTAAAAGGGATTCTCCGGCGTGGGATCCATCAGGGCCCGCCCCAGAAGATTGACGACCATGACCCGCTTCCCCGCCGCGGGGACGATCACGTACCCCCTGCCCGGATGCGGCGCAAGATAGTTATAAGGCCGGATCAGGCGCGGATTGCCGTCGATATAGGGAACGATCTCTCTGCGGGCCCAGGCGTGATTTCCCAGAGTGATCACGTCGGCGCCGGAGGCGAACAGTTCGCCCGCCTGCGGCGGCGTGATGCCGAGACCGCTGGCGTTTTCCCCGTTGACCACGAAGAGATCCGGACGGTAAAGCTTCCGCAGCGCGCCGGCAAGACGCGAAAAGGTTTTGACGCCGGGCCATCCGACCACGTCTCCAATGGCGACGATTCTCATAAAGGCTCCTTTCCGGGAAGGAAAAAGCGCCGCGCTCGAAAGGAACGCGGCGCTTTCGGTTTTCGTTATTTCGCGAAATCCGTGGCGCGGGTCTCGCGGATGCAGTTGATCTTGATCTGGCCGGGGTATTCCAGCTCGCTTTCGATCTTCTGCGAAAGCTCGCGGGCCAGAATGGTGAGCTGGTCGTCGCTGATCTTTTCGGGCTTGACGATGATGCGCACCTCGCGCCCCGCCTGGATGGCGAAGGAACGGTCGACGCCGTCGAAGCCGTTGGCGATCTCTTCGAGCTTTTCAAGCCGCTTGATATATGCGTCGAGGTTTTCTCTTCTGGCGCCCGGGCGCGCCGCCGAAAGATCGTCGGCCGCGTCCACGAGGCAGGCGATGACCGTCTGCGGCTCCACGTCGCCGTGATGCGCGTGGATGGCGTGAACGACCTCGAAGCTCTCCTTGTACTTTTTGGCGATATCCACGCCGATCTGCACGTGGGAGCCTTCCATGTCGCGGTCGAGCGCCTTGCCGATGTCGTGGAGAAGACCGGCTCTGCGCGCAAGCACCGGATCGGCGCCGATCTCGCTGGCAAGATACCCGGCGATATGGGCAACCTCGATGGAATGCTTCAGGACGTTCTGTCCGTAGCTAGTGCGGTAACGCAGGCGGCCGAGGATCTTGACCAGCTCGGGATGCAGACCGTGCACCGAGGTTTCAAAGCAGGCTTTTTCGCCGTCCTGCTTGATGAGCTGTTCCACCTCGCGGCGGGATTTTTCGACCATCTCCTCGATACGGGCCGGATGGATGCGCCCGTCGGCGATCAGCTTTTCCAGCGCGTTGCGGGCGATCTCTCTTCTGACCGGATCGAAGCAGGAGAGGGTGATGGCTTCCGGCGTGTCGTCGATGATCAGATCGACGCCGGTGATGGTTTCGATGGCGCGGATATTGCGCCCTTCGCGGCCGATGATGCGGCCCTTCATCTCGTCGTTGGGGAGGTTGACCACCGACACCGTGGCGTCGGCCACGTAGTCGGCCGCGCATTTGGAAATCGCGTAGGAAATGATCTCCCGCGCCTTGCGATCCGACGCGTCGCGCACCTGCGCTTCCATTTCCTTGATCTTGAGCGCCGATTCGTGCTGAAGATCCTCCTCCAGGCTTTTCAGGAGGTAGTTCTTCGCTTCCTCGGTGGTGAAGCCGGAGATCTTCTCGAGAGCCTCCTGCTGGGCGAGCTTCTGCTCTTCCAGTCTGGCCTTCATTTCGTCGGCTTCTTTGATTTTTCTGTCGAGGGTCTCTTCCTTTTTCTCCGCATTGTCGATCTTGCGGTCAAGGGTCTCTTCTTTTTGCTGGATGCGTTTTTCGTGTTTGCTCAGGTCCTGTCTCTGCTCCTTGATCTCGCGCTCCGCCTCGTTGCGGTTTTTCAGGATCTCTTCCTTCGCTTCGACCATCGCTTCCCGCTTCTTCGCCTCCGCCGATTTGATGGCGTCGTTCAGAATACGGGTCGCTTCTTCTTCCGCGCTGCCGATTTCCCGTTCGGCGACTCTTTTTCGAAAGCCTACACCAATAAAGAAAAATACAACAGCGGAAATAACGGCCGCAAGAATGGGAAGCAGAACGAGAAGCGTCTGCTGTAAAGGTGGCATAAACCGTTTTTCCTCCGAAGTCATAAAAATAACGTATCTCATTCCAGGCGTGCGACACCCAATAGAATGAGCATACGTACCGAATTGTATTGTATCGCGTTCCGTCGGCTTTGTCAATACGTTATGAAAAAAAAGCCTGTGCCGCCGGTGGCGGCACAGGCTTGCATTTTTCCCGGTTTTTTGTCGCTTTCCGCGTCCGGATCGTCTTTTTTTGACCGAAAATGGAGATCAGGCGCCGTTTTTCTCGTTTATTCCGTCAGAGAAGCGGCGCAAACAGCCGCATCAGATTTCCCATCAGACGCATGAAGAGATTGCTCTTCACGTCCTCGAGCGTGATCTCGCTGGAATCCTCCAGCGCACGGAGGAAATCCTTCCTGATCTCTCCCACCGCGCTGGATCCGCAGACGAGCACGCCGTCCTCAAAATGCAGATACAGACTCCGGAAATCCAGGTTGACGGTTCCCACCGTCGCGATCTCGTCGTCGGCCACCATCACCTTGGCGTGCATGAAGCCCGGCGTATACTCGTAAACGCGGATCCCCGCCTCGATCAGCTCCCGGTAATAGGAGCGCGTGATCACGTGAACGAAGAACTTGTCCCACACCCGGGGGGTGATCAGGCGCACGTCCACGCCGCTTTTGGCGGCGAGCTTCAGGCCGGAAAGCAATCCGTCGTCCACCATGAAGTAGGGCGTCGTGGCGTAAAGCGTGCGGTTCGCGCCGGCGATCAATTGCGTATAGACGTATTCGCCCACCGTTTCGGTATCCAGCGGGCTGTCCGCATAGGGAAGCACCGCGCCGTCGGTCTCCGGTCTTTCCTCCGGAGAAAACTCCGGCGGCTTCTGCGGAAGAGTGAAATGCTCCCCCGCCGCCAGCGACCAGAGCTGCAGAAAGATCACCGTAAAGCTCCAGGCGGCGTCGCCTTCCACCCGGATGACGCCGTCCTTCCAGTAGCCGTGCTTTTCGTAGACGTTGATGTATTCGTCGGCGATGTTCAGACCGCCGGTATAGGCGATCCTGCCGTCGATCACCGTGATCTTGCGATGATCGCGGTTGTTCTGGATGCTGGTGAACACCGGGATAAACCGGTTGAACACCGCCGCGCGGATCCCGCGGCGCCGGAGGATCTCCACGTAGTTTTTCGGCAGGGTCATCAGGGATCCGATGTCGTCGTACATAAACCGGACGTCGACCCCTTCTTTGACCTTGCGTTCCAGAACGTTCAGGACCTTTTCGGTCATGACTCCCTCTTCCACGATGAAGTATTCCATGTAGATATACTTTTCGGCCTTTTCCAGATCTTCCAGAAAGCGGGGGAAGAAGGCCTCTCCGGGGGAAAGATACTCGTTTCGGGTGTGCGCATAGGCCGGGAATCCCGCGAAATCGGAAAGATAGGAGGCGCTTCTGGACCACCGGTGGAAAAGCCCGTTCCGTTCCCCGGGAGAAAGCTCGTTCGGCGTCCGGAAGGCCGGCTGGCTTTCCCTGGCGATGGCGGCGTAGCGTTTCATGACCCAATGCTTGTTGGGAAGCAGGTGCAGAAGCAGGTAATAAAACGGTCCGAGCACCGGAAACGCCAGGATGATCACCAGCCAGATGATCCGGTAAGCCGGCTTCATGTTTTTGTTGACGAGATAGATCGCCAGAAAAATCGAAACGACCGAGACGACGGCGCTCAGGATACGGGATACCAGCGTGTCCGCTTTCAGGAAATAGGCAAAAAAGGCCACCTGCAGGACGATGATGAGGATCACCACCATCCGGCGGAACATGAACCACCGGAACCAGCCGTGTTTTCTTTTGATGCCGCTCGCTTTCTCGTCCGCTTCCCGGCCGGGAGGAGCGGTATTCGCTTTCTTCCTTGTCATACCTCGGTTTTTCCTTTCAGGAGCACGTCCGCGATACGCCGGGAAGCCAGACCGTCTCCGTACGGATTGGAGGCGCGGCTCATCCTCCGGTAAAGCTCTTCGTCCTCCAGAAGTCTCTTCCCCGTCTCATAGACAGGCTCTTCCCGGTTGCCCGCCAGGATCAGGGTGCCGGCCTCGATCCCTTCGGGGCGTTCGGTGGTGTCGCGCATGACCACCACCGGTTTGCCGAGCGACGGCGCTTCCTCCTGGATCCCGCCGCTGTCGGTGAAAATCAAATGGCTGTTCGCCATGAAATTGTGAAAATCCAGGACGTCCAGCGGCTCGGTCAGCATGACCCTTTCGCACCCGTCGAAGACTTCATGCGCCGCTTCCCTGACCGCGGGGTTCAGATGCATGGGATACACCGCGGCCACGTCGGGATGCTCCTCCACCAGACGTCTGATCGCACGGAACATGCCGCGGAGCGGCTCTCCCAGGTTTTCCCGGCGGTGCGCGGTGATCAGGATCAGCCGCTTTCCCGCCGCCCTGTCGAGGATCGGGTGCCGGTAATCCCCGCGCACCGTGGTTTTCAGGGCGTCGATGGCGGTGTTTCCGGTGACGTAAATGCCCCCGGGATCCTTCCCTTCGGCCAGCAGGTTCCTCTTCGCCCGTTCGGTCGGCGCGAAGTCATAGCGGGAAAGGATCGACACGCTTCTCCGGTTGAATTCCTCCGGAAAGGGCGATTCGACGTTCCCGGTGCGGAGCCCCGCCTCCACGTGTCCCACGGGGATATGAAGATAAAAGGCCGCAAGGGCCGCGGCGAAGGTCGTGGTGGTGTCGCCGTGCACCAGGACCACGTCGGGCGATTCCTGTCTGAGGATCGGTTCCAGCCTTTCCAGCACCCGCGCCGTCACGTCGAAAAGCGTCTGTCCCCGTTTCATCACCGCCAGATCGTGATCGGGCGTCACGCCGAAGCAGGAGAGCACCGCGTCCAGCATTTCCCGGTGCTGACCGGTGACGCAGAGCCTGACCTCGGCGTCCGGTCTCGTCTTCAGTTCCAGGATCAGGGGGCACATTTTGATGGCCTCCGGTCTCGTGCCGAAAATGGTCAGGATACGCATGATTTCCTCCCGCAGCGTCGGATATATGAAGATGCGTTATTATTTTACCGCAGAAAAGCTCCGGATGCAAGCGTTTTCCGGAGAAAGCGCCCGCATCCGGATGAAATCGATTCGATCCCCTCTTATTCGTCGACGACGATCACCTCATGCAGGTCGATCCGCGGGATCCTGACACGCGCTTCTCCGTCCTCATACGTGAAGGAAAGCTCCTTCCCCAGGGGCTCCAGGCGGAGAGAGGCGGGCTTCTGAGGAAGTCTGATCGCGATCTCCGCGTCCAGACAGGGCGGGATCTGATCCTCGGTCGCGATGACGGCGGCGCGGTGATTGCCGTTGGCGTTGACCAGCTGGATCATGAGCTTCCCGTCCTTCCGGAGATCCACGATCTCCAGAAGCCCCGTCGCCTTTTCCAGCCGGACCCGGGGCTGATAGAGCCGATCGAGGACGTCCCGGATCATCGTCCGGTGGAGATACTGGGACGAAGCGTGATAAGCCGTGCCCGGATCAAAGGACAGCACGGCGATCTTCCCTCTGCCGTACGGAAGGACCGCAGCGGCCGGTTTCCCCTCTTTTCTTTCGTCAAGCGTGCTTTTCCAGAGCGTTTCTCCCTTTTCAAAGGACAGGACTCCCGCGTCGAAGGCCGCGGCGAACTCCGCCCCGTCCCGGGTGAGAAGGGTCCTGCCCGGCGTTCCCGCCTTCAGGCGGAAAGGCGCGCCGGCCGCGGAGAAAATCTCCGCCGTCTTTTTCCCGGCCAGGAGAAGGCTGCCGCCCGCCGCCGCATAGGAGAGGAGATCCTTCACCGTTTCGGGCGCGAGCCCCGCGAAGAGCTCCGGCACGACGATCACGGGGTAATCGTACCCGTGGCGGAGGAGGGTGTGTTCCTCCGCGATCTCCAGGGAGTGCCCCGCGTCGCAGATGAGATTGGTCATGCCGGCGATCTTTTCGCAGCCGTTGCGGGAATAGAGCGAATCGGACTCCCGGTGCCGGTCCCAGGTGGAAAGCAGCAGGACGACCTGGCGCTCCGGTTTTCCGCGGAAGGAGAAGGGCTCCCGGGCCCGCATGAAATCCGCGAGGGCTTTCATCCGGCGGATCTCCGCCATGCGGGGGCTGCCGTCCCGGTACTGCGTGATGTAATTCTGGAAACCGCCGCCGAGGGAGATCACCGCCGCGGCCTCCTGCAGGATCTGGACCGGATGCTTCGCCACGTGTCCCGGTTTTCCCTCCAGCATATGCCGGAAATTCCAGGACATCAGATCCCAGGTGCGTTCCTGGCTTGCGATGGCGCGGCCGGCGTAGCGGGCCGAGGCGAAGGAGTCCTCCGGACTCAGGTCTCCCGAGATGAAGTCCACCGGCGCGCTGACCTCCTCCGGCATATGATCGGTATAGGACCAGTTGGAGGCGACCTGAAAATCCGGGGCCTTTTCGTGCAGCGCGTTCACGTATTTCCGGACGTACCTCCGGAAAAGCTCCCGGCAGAATTCCCTGTATTCCTCAAAATACGGATCTCCTCTTTCGGCGGGAAGGCGCCCCCCGAGATCGATCCCCGTTTCCTTTTCAAAAGCCCCGACGGTCTCGGGATCGAAATCCACCCGGCTGCCCCAGCAGTCGCCGTCCACCCAGACGCCGTCGACGCCGTACTTTTCCGCAAGCTCGGTGAGCTGCGGGATCAGAAGCTCGTCGACGTAGCGCCCCATCGTGCGCGTGGAGGAGTCGTCCCTTGTCCCGTCGGCCTTGAGGCATCCCTCCCCGGGATGCTCCGCGAGATACTTCTTGTCGATGACGCCGGAATAGTGCATATAGAGCGCAACGCCCTCCTCCCTGGTGACCTTTCTCCACAGGGCGAGCGGATCCAGGGCAAAATCCGGCATGGCGTTCCCGACGGCGGTGGGATAGGACGCCCAGCCCGGGTGTCCCTTGCAGTCGATCTGGAGAAAATCGGGCTTCAGGAGCCGGCAGATCTCCCGGATCTCCTCTTCCTTCAGCGTCGCGCCGATCGACGTTCCCGCCGCTCCCTCCGGCGAAGCGTGAAAATCAAAATGCAGTCCGAAAAAGCTTTCGCTGCGTCGTTTCATAAGCGTACCTCTTTCTTTCCGGAGCCCTTCGCTCCTGTCCTTCCGGAGCCGGGCGCCGTCGTTTTTCATCCCCCCGAAAGCGTCCGCACCGGAACGGGCGGACGCCGGAGGCGCCGGATCACGCGTTCAGGATCGCGCCGATCTTTTCGATCCTTTCTTCCGTCCAGTCGGGATCGATCCCCACGTAGGCGGTGCGGTTCAGATAGTCCAGCGTCGCCGGACACATATCGGGGGCGTAATCGGTCTGAAGACCGCGGTTCGCCTCCATCCGGTAAGGATCCATGGCGGGATGCAGGGCGCCCCGCTTTTCCATGATCTGCGTCCAGTTGGTATAGACGTGCTTGCCGGTGTCGATGGGCACCGTCAGGGAAAGGCCCCGCGCGGCGCACTTTTCCGCGGAGGCGCGGCATTCTCCGGCGCTTTCAAACCGCAGGGCGAGGGTCGTGGCGCAGTCGCCCGCAGAGTCGTTGGAGGGAGCGAGGCTTGCCTTTCCCGCGCTTTTCACCCGCTCGGCCAGGGCGTCACGGTTCCTGTGAAGATCTTCGAGGATCCCCGGCATGCGCCGGAGCTGCGCCCGGAGGATCGCTCCGGTCAGATCGGACACCCGGAATTCGCTGCCTCCGAAAAGCGGCTGTGTGATCCCGTCGAGCTGGTTGCCGAAGAAGGCCACCGCGCCCGCGTCATGGTAGATCAGGGCGCGTTCGTAGATCGTCCGGTCACCCGTCACCATGGCGCCGCCCTCGCCCGCCGTGATCAGCTTATAAAAGTTGAAGGAAAACGCGCCGGCGTCGCCCACCGAACCGAGCCTTCTTCCGTGATAGGATCCGCCGTCGGCCTGGCACGCGTCTTCCAGGACGCGGACGCCGTGCTTTTTCGCCACGCGCGCGATCCCGTCCATGTCCGAGGGGAAGCCCTGGATATGGACCGGCATGATCGCCTTCGTGGCTTTCGAGATCTTTCTTTCCGCGTCGGCCGGATCCAGGGTCATGGTCCCGTTGATCTCGGCGATCACCGGCACCGCTCCCGTGGCCAGGACGGCCAGAGCAGAGGCGATGTAAGTATAGCCGGGCACGATCACCTCGTCCCCGGGCCCGATCCCCATGCCGATCAGCGCCGAGGTCAGAGCGGCGAATCCCGAGGTCATGGTCAGGGCGTAGGGTACGCCGATCGTTTCTTTCCACTCCTCCTCGAAGTGGAAGACCTCCCGTCCCGCGTTGTTGATCTTGAAGAAGTCCCTGCTCAGCAGGGCTTTCGCAAAGGCGTCGATCTCTTCCTGTCCGACTCTGAACATATCTTTTTCCTCCTTTATGCTTCGGGGCTTTCCCGGTTTTCCATGATGCGGAGACTGCCTTCCACCAGGTACTGATCGGCGTCGTCCGAAAGCGTGTAGGCGCCGTCATAGAGGAAGCACGCCACCTCGTAGCCTCCCAGGGCGATCTGATCCCTGGTCGGCAGATAGGCCCGATATCCGTTGGTATTGGAGAGCGAAAGGGTATAGCGGACCGGCGAATAGGCCCGAAGCCTGAGCGCGATCCCCGAGAAGATCTCAAAGGGGAACGGCACGAAAGCGACGTCTCCCAGGGAAAGGATCGTCTCCTGCATCCGGAAGCGGGTATCGTGCGCGGGAAGCCCCTTCCGGTATTCCTCCGCAACGTCGCGCCAGTGCACATATTCCAGCTTCTCCACGTTGAACAGGCTCTCCGGATCTTCATAGGAGGCGAGCCTCTTTTCAACCTCGTCCCGGGGCGGCAGCGGTTTGTAGGGAACGGTCAATTCTCCCTCGAGGATCCGGAGCTCGCCCCTCTTCCATACGCCGCGAGCCTTGTACGCTTTCATCGCGTCCAGCGCGGCGATACCGCCGAGCTCCTCCGCATAACGGATATCGCCCGTGGTGCCTCCGTTGGTCAGCCGGGGGCCCACGTCGCCCTGGGCTCCGTTCCAGTAGGCGGTGAGGATCCCGGTCTCCTTTTCCAGCCGGTCGGTCATCACTCCCGACCAGTCTCTGGATATCTCATGGTTCAGTCCGGCCGCGGTCCCGTGGCAGCCGTAATGGATCATATTGAGGATCCCCGATCCGGTATCCGCTCTGCGCAGGGAGACGCAGGTCATCGTCGGGTCGAAGGCTCCCCAGGGATTCTGGCCCAGAGAGATCGATCCGTCGCGGTTTTGCTGGCGCCGGTTGATCCCGACGCGGGATTCCGTCTCGCCGACCGAGATCTCCGCCGGAGCCAGCGCCGCTACGGCGCGTTCCGACGCCCGGAGCATCGCGGGACGGAGAATATTCTCCACGTAGGGATAATCGATCTCGCCCCACCCTTCGATCCCGGACGTGTTCGGTCCGGAATGCGTATGCGTGGCCGCTATCAGGATGCGGCCGAAGGGGACGCCGGTCCTCTCTTCGATCTGCCTCCGGATCCCGTCGCACAGACCGGTGTTGAAGTCTCCCAGCGTGATGCTGAGAAGCAGGGCGGCATCCTCTCCCTGCCGGAAAGCCGCGGCGGTCACGTTCAGCGGATCGTGGACCGACGTGCTGACCATGTCCGGCGTATACCCATAGAGAAGAGTCCCCACCGGAGGCGTGATATCCTCCCGTGCGGCTCCCGCCTCAAAGATCTTCTGATCCATTTCTCATTCTCCTCCAATCGTTTTCCCCGGGAAATGCTTACCGGGGATACCGGCTAGCTTTTCAAGGGTATCATATCACATCGTGCCGGCTCTTTCCACCTTTTTTCGCGCGGCGCGGCATTTTTTCTTTCCCGGCGGTTTCCCCCCGGCTTTTTCAAACTTTTCTCTTGCGAAATCGGAGGCCGCGTGATAGAGTAAAGGCAGAAAAGCACTGGCCTTCCGGCCCTTGCGAAAAGAAAGGAGCACGATCATGGAAAAACTGCGTCTGGCCCTGATCGGCCAGGGAAGAAGCGGCAAGGATATCCACGGCGCTTTCTGCCGGAGCGAAGCAAACACCTTTTTTACCGTCCGCTACGTGGTGGACGCCGACGAGATCAGCCGTGAACGCGCCCTCACGCTTTACCCCGGGTGCGAGACCTTTTCCGATTACCGCGCGCTTTTTGAAAAGAACGACGTGGATCTGGTGGTCAACGCGTCCTATTCCTATATGCATTATCCCGTCACGCGGGATCTTCTGGAGCACGGGAAGAACGTCCTGGTGGAAAAGCCTTTCGCGCGCAATCTCTACGAATGCCGCGATCTGATCCGGACGGCGAAGCGGAACGGCGTCCTGCTCGCCGTGTTCCAGCAGACCTTCCTCGCTCCCTTCTACCTGGAGACCCGGAAAATGCTCGAAAGCGGCGTGCTCGGCCGCGTGGAGCAGATCTCCATCCGCTATTCCGACTACGGACGGAGATGGGACTGGCAGACCATGCAGGAGAATCTGGGCGGCAGCGTCTACAACACCGGCCCGCATCCCATCGGGCTCGCCCTGGGATTCCTGGATTTCGACCCGCAGGCGCGCGTGGTCTATTCCCGTATCGCATGCGACGTCACCAGCGGCGATGCGGAGGATTACGCGAAGATCCTCTTCGAGGCGCCGGGCAAGCCTTTGATCGACCTGGAAATCAGCGCGGTCGACCCCTTCTCGCCCTACACGCTGAAGCTCACCGGCACCCGCGGCGCACTTTCGGTCACCTCGTCCCGCTACGAGCTGCAGTACTGGAAGGAAGAGGAGAATCCCCCGCGTCCCGTGGTCTCCGGGACCCTCCGGAACGAAGATCATCAGCCGGTCTACTGCAGGGAGGAGCTCCTCTGGCACAAGGAAAGCGGGGAGTTCGCGGGAACGGCCTTCAATTCCGCCGTCGCCTCCTTCTATTCCGATCTCTACGGCGCCCTGACCGAAGGCAGGCCTCTGCGCGTAACGCCGGACATGGCCGCCGCCGTGATCGCCGTCATCGAAAAGGTTCACGCCGACAATCCCCTTCCCATGCGCTGCTGGCCGCATGAAGAAAGCGAGGTGCGCCCGTGAGAAGCTTTGCCGTCGACGCCCTGACCGTCGGGATCTACGATTCCCGATCCGAAATGGGAGCGGCCGCCGCGCGCGACGCGGCCGACGCCGTCCGGAAGGTGCTTTCCGGGAAAGAATTCTGCCATATGATCTTTGCCGCCGCTCCCTCCCAGAACGAGGTGCTCGCTTCTCTCGCCGCGGACAAGACCATCCCGTGGGAAAGAGTGCGCGCCTTTCATATGGACGAATACGTGGGGCTTTCCCCCACGGCTCCGCAGGGCTTCGGGAATTTCCTTAGGGAGCGGCTCTTCGACCTTGTTCCCCTTCACGAGGTCCACTATATCGACGGATGGGCCGGGGATCCGGAAGCCTCCTGCGCGGGCTACGCCGCGCTCCTGGAAAAATACCCGCCCGACGTGGTGATGATGGGGATCGGGGAAAACGGCCACATCGCCTTCAACGATCCCGGCGTCGCCGATTTTCACGATCCGAAAGCGGTCAAGCCGGTCCCGCTGGACGAGGTCTGCCGCATGCAGCAGGTCCACGACGGATGCTTCGCCTCGCTCGACGAGGTGCCGAAGACCGCCCTGACCCTGACGGTCCCGACCCTGACCGCCGCCCCGTATCTCTTCTGCGTCGTTCCCGCTCCGACCAAAGCCGAAGCGGTGAAAAAGACGCTTTGCGGTCCGGTGGGAGAGGCCTGTCCCGCGACCGTCCTTCGCACGCGCCCCGGCGCAAGGATGTATCTGGATCCGGACAGCGCGTCTCTTTTGGAGTGATCCTATGGTACAGTGTTTTCTTTCCGACCGGATCCTATCCGGCGGCGAAATCCTCCGCGGCGCCGTCCGCGCGGAGGACGGCGTGATCCGGGGGATCTTCCCGGAGCCCTTTCCCGCCGACGAGGTCCTGGACCTCGGCTCTCTCTTTCTCGCGCCGGGCCTCGTCGATCTGCACACCCACGGCGGCGGCGGACATTCCTTTTTGACCGGGGACGAAAACGAGGTGATCGGCGGATGCCTGTATCATCTCCGCCACGGCGTCACCTCGATCCTTCCCACCCTGTCGGCGGCGCCTTTCCCTGAAATGCGCGAAGCCGCCGGGGCGATCGACCGTGCCGGGAAAAGCGGTCTATTCCCCGGAAGGATCCTCGGCGTGCACATGGAGGGACCTTATCTCTCTCCCAGGCAGTGCGGCGCCCAATGCCCGCTTTTCATCACGCCGCCGAAGAAAGAGGAATACGAAGCCCTGATCCGGGACCTTCCCGGCGCGGTCAGGCGGTGGACCTACGCGCCGGAAAACGATCCCGACGGCGCGTTCTGCCGGTTTCTCCGGGATCACGGCGTCCTGCCCTCCGCCGGACACACCGACGCGGTCTACAAAGACGTAAAAACCGCGGCGGATAACGGGATGAAGCTGATCACCCATCTGTATTCCTGCACCTCCACCGTCACGCGGGATCACGGCTTTCGCCGTCTGGGCGTGATCGAGTCTGCCTTTCTTCTGGACGGGATCTTCTGCGAGATCATCGCCGACGGACGGCATCTGCCTCCGGAGCTGATCCGGATGATCCTGAAGATCAAGGGGGAGGACAGGGTGGCGCTGATTTCCGACAGCCTGGCTCTGGCCGGGACCGGAGAGACCGAGGGCACGATGGCCGGGACCGACTTCATCATCGAGGACGGGGTCTGCAAGCTGAAAGACCGTTCGGCCTTCGCCGGGAGCATCGCCTCCGGCTTCGATCTGATCCGCGTGATCCGGGACGACTGCGGGATCCCGCTTGCGCGCGCGGTAAAGATGATGACCGAGGTGCCGTCGACTCTTCTCGGCCTGCCCGTCGGGAAGCTGGAGCCCGGATACCGGGCCGATCTCATCGCCTTCGACGACGCGCTCCGTCTCGAGCGCGCCTTCGTGGACGGAGAGCCGGTTTCCTTCTGACAGAAAATGCGAAAAGCGCCGCCGGAAAAATCCGGCGGCGTCTTTTTGCCCTGCGTTTTCGGTTTACGGTCTATTGGATCTATCTGTTTCTCTCTCCTGCCCCGTGTTTAAACACGGTCCGTCCTCCGATAAACTATACGCAGCATTTTAAGAATCACTGATATGTATATGTTCCCCTTACTTTTACCATGGTATCGACTCATAACAGATAAAAGCCACCTGATCATCCTTTAGGATTTCTTTCAAACGCGGTACTGTTACATAATAGAATAAAAAACCTTCTGGTATCCAGGAATCAAGATCCTCAATTTCATGAGATCCGTCCGGCGGAAATGCATCACGAAAAGCAGTTTTATATTTTTTCGCAAATCTTTCGTAAACCGCGTTACGATAATGCATTAATTCTCCATAGGTTTTCGGCTGTGATGCTTTCTTCGGAGACAGCAGCGCTTCGTTCTGCAGGCGGATCCTTACCGGAAACACAATATCGTCATTATCTCCATCGGAAATCAAGGCTCCACCCTTATCGATTGTCAGATAAGCCCTTTCTGCAGCTTCTTTCCCTTTTTGCATATGGATCGCTTCCTTGTATGCAAGCTCGACAGTCTCGCTGAACTTCATCCTTAGCTGCATTTCCATTTCGTCAATGGGAATAATGAAATCCTCTCCCTCTCCGGCTAGATATATACCAATGTCTTTCCATTCATCCGATTGTTTTTTTGTCACCGGGATAAGGATTGTCGCACAGTTTCGCGCCGGTCCTATACCGGTGAGCTTTCTACCCTCGTCTGTTTTTATAAACAAATAGTATCCGGTTCCGGTATCGACTCTTCCTTCAATCGTAATATTCTCCCCCACTGTTTCATTTACTATAAACAGCGTAAGAAGACTGTTTTCCTGAAACCATTCCTTTGGAATTTCCGGAAATGCGCTCAAATCTGCAGGGGGGTAGATAGCGGCAAGCGTTTCACGATAGATCTGATAATCTTCTGCGTCTTTTGTGATTCTCATCATATAAAGCTTTATACTTGAATCTGTATCCTCTTTTTCTGTAAATCCTTTCAAATTCTCATAATACTCGCTGCCTCCCGGATTCTTGCCATGGAACAGATAAAGATAATCTCCGGGAAAGCAAAATGCTTCTTTTGAGGATAAATCAGTATCACGTTCATCTGTCTCTATCGTCTCGGTCTGTGTCGGTTCATCGTTGGTCATCGTTTGGATTCCGGTTTTCTGGCAAGCCGAAAGCCCTATAGAAGTCAGACAGACACAGCAAAAAAACAGAACAATAATTCTCAAATACTCATTGCCCGAATACATTCCATCGCCCCCAAAATTAATACCACGCAAGAGAGAAACTCTCTGTTGAGTTTTGGATGTCCTGATAGATAACCTTTATTGTGTATGTCCCATATCCATAATTTGAAGGGATGAATTCAACCGCTCTAAGGTTTTGCACTCTTTCACTTGAAGTATGTATGCTCTTTGCTACGCACACATTGCCCTTATAGACCTTCAAGTCAAAATTGGATCTATTTGTTTTCTTTAACCAGGACAGCGCTACTCTAATAACCTTATCACTCGAGGATACAGTTATCTGTTTGGTATAATTTTCACCCATCTCTGATTGAGATATCGTTTTTGTCGCATAACGTGACTGATTCAACACCGAATAGGAGCAATATGCATCGACTACACCTGTGCCTTCATATAATGAGTAACATTTATTGTTAGTTGTTTCATAATCTGTCCGCCCCTTGTATTTTGCCCCTGCGGAAAGTAATGCTTTAACAAGAGATTGTCGACCAATCAAATATGCATTCTTTTGCATAAGCTGTGCGACTATTCTCGATACAATCGGAGTAGAAAAACTCGTTCCGCTGGCTTCTGGTACAACATAATATGAATTAGCGTATGTAACACCTATACCATAACCAGATGCACAGATATCTGGTTTATTAACAGATTCTATTGCCGAACCATATTCATAGTAGCGGTATAGCGTAGGCATGGCATTATAGGGATCACTTCCTCCAACCCATTTTACAGCCCCTACTCCTAGAACATTGTCCCCTCCAGAGAGGATTGATACTCGGGTTCCATCTTCTCCTTCTCCACTGTCTACTTCATTACCGCATGCACAGCAAATCGTCAAGTCCATGTTTCTCACTAGACTTTCCAAAAAAGAAGCCGCAGAAGATGCTTCACCAGTAGAATAATATCCTTGCGAAATATTCAGCACATCAACTCCATATGTATTTGCAAGTTTCTGCACCGCATTTATTAACTGTGTTGCTGATGTGATGCCGCTGTCCGACACTCTAGTTACGTAAACATGCGCTTTAGATGCAATTTTTCTCAAGATGCCCACAACTCTTAACGCATGCTCAGTCCCGAATTCTCCTGGTAAATCTGAGGATGGTTCACCTGATACATACACGGATGAAACGTAAGACGTTCCTGTTATGTTCGTTAGGTTTCTTGCTTTTTCTATAACACCAATCTTTATTCCATTTCCTGTATATCCTGCGTTCGCCACCAAATCCGATCGCACATGCGTGTATTCATGATCAATCTCCGATATTAACTCGCTTTCAGGATCATCCTATCCGATTCGAGCAACTCGTCCATCCTTTTCAATTCGCTGAATATCAGCCTTTGAATAAGTGCCCAGAATAACATTCAGAGAAGAAACATATAGTGTTGATAACTGGATACCGTATTCGTCAACAAAATCTTCGTTGCGTTGTAGACAATAATCACTGATGGCTTTACGTTTCAGCATGACAGTATCTTTTACTTCCTTGTATGAGGAATTCTCGTCATATTCATCAAGAATACCATTGATCTCACTGACAGATATCCCGTCTGTGGTCTTCGCCTTTTCGCAATCATCATCGTCAATTTTCAACTCTATAAAAACGAAGTCGATAGGTGTGTCTGGCTCTTTGTCTTGCATGATTTCCTGAAGCTTTTTCGTTACTTTTCTTCTGTTCTCGGCTCTGGCAGGAACTATACCTGCACCCGATGAGAATAACAACACTATCAGGACAATTAGTGCAGTCATTCGATATATGGTCTTAATTTTCATGAACAACATTCCCTCTTTCTTTGAGCGTAACAGACTTGTATACTGGTTTATGGTATTTCAAATATATTCTTTTTGACGAATTCTGTCAAGAATTGTTCCCCTTATAATATGAGAATACCCTATAACGAATCGATACTTTTTTGTAAGAGTGTATCACTGTAGCTGCACGCATTACCAATTCATATAAACTTGCCTTTCTGGTTGTATTCTGTCTTTTTATACAGTAGACAGTGGAACGGGGAAAAGCAAAAAACGCTTTACCGCCAGACCCGCACGGAAAAGGCAGTGGCGGTACAGTCATTTTGATTACACCGCCATAATACATATTGACTTCATACCCGCCTCTTGGCTTTTTGTTTTCCCGGCTTTTTCCGCATTGACGCGCCCGGGTCCGGGTGGTATAATGAGGGCGATAACGAACGCACGGGAGGTCAGGATATGATCGAAGACGCTTTGAAAATCCTCGGCGGTCCGGCGGAGGTCCGGGGCGACGTCCCGAAGGAGCTTTTTGCCTGGCCGTACGTAAACGAGGAGATCGAAAACGCCGTGCTGGACGTGGTCCGGAAAAACAAGATGTCCGGCACCGATATCACCGAACAGTTCGAAAAGGCCTTCGCCGCCTGGCAGCAGAGAAAGCTCGGCGTCGCCTACGCCAACGGCACCCTTGCCCTGCAGGCCGCGATGTTCGCGGTGGGGCTCGGCGCGGGAGACGAGCTGATCTGCCCCACCAAGACCTACTGGGCGTCCTGCCTTTCCGCGTCGCAGCTCGGCGCGAGCGTGGTGTTCGCCAACGTCCGGCGGGACGATCTGTGCCTGGATCCGGAGGACCTGGAGCGGTGCATCGGCCCGCGGACAAAGGCCGTGATGGTGGTCCATTACTGCGGACACCCCGCCGATATGGATCCCATCATGGAAATCGCCCGGAAGCACGGCCTCAGGGTGATCGAGGACGTATCCCACGCCCAGGGCGGCCGGTACAAGGGCCGGATGCTCGGCACCTTCGGCGACGTGGCGGCCATGTCCCTGATGTCCCTGAAGTCCTTCTCCTGCGGAGAGCTCGGCATGCTGGTCACCGACAAAAGAGAATACTACGAGCGCGCGATGGCCTACTCCCATTACGAACGCAACAACGAAAAATACGTCTATGAAACCAGGGAGCTTCTCCCCTATCACAACCTGCCCCTGGGCGGCATGAAGGGCCGCGTCAACCAGATCGCCACCGCCATCGGCCTGATCCGGCTCCGGGATTACGACGAGAGGATCGCCGAGATCCGCAGGGCCATGAATTACTTCCTGGATCTGATGGAGGGAACGCCGGGCTTCCGCCCCATCCGCGTGGACGAGGCCACCGGCTCCACCATGGCGGGCTGGTACAGCCCGCAGGCGCTGTACGTCGCCGAAGAGCTGGGCGGTCTGCCCATCGGCCGGTACGCCGAGGCGGTCTCCGCCGAGATCGGCATCCGTCTTTCCACCGGGGCCAATTTCCCGCTTCATACCCATCCCTATTTCCGCGACATCGATCTTTACCACGCCGGGAAGCCCACGCGGATCCTCTTTGCCGAAAGGGACGTGCGGAAGCTGGACGAAGCGCTGAAGGCCTCCGAGGACATCCCCTGCATTTCGATCCCGTGGTTCGTCAAATACCTGCCCGGAGAGATCGAAAAGTATGCGGCGGGCTTCAAGAAGGTCTCCGCGCACTACAAGGATCTTCTGGACGGCGCGGAAAACGACGGGACCGGCGGCCACTGGTACGCCGCGGTCAACTGAAAAACGGCAAAGGAGACGACGGAATGAAAAAGCTTCTGAAAAAAATCGACGTGCACGCTCACGTGATCCTGTTCCAGGAATACGAATTCTCCAAAACCTTCGTGGTGACTCCCGAGATGCTTCTGGGGATCTACGACGAGATCGGCGTGGACAAGGGCGTCCTTCTTCCCATCACGTCGCCCGAAGCGCACGCCGGGCTGGTGCTTCCCAACGGCGCCACCCGCGCCGTGGTGGAGAAATATCCCGACCGGTTCTACTGGTTCTGCAACGTGGATCCCCGGTCGCTGGACAACACCGATCACACCGATTTCACGGCCCTTCTCGACCACTTCAAAAGGCTCGGCGCCAAGGGTATGGGCGAATTGACCGCCAACCTCTACGTCGACGATCCGAAAATGGACAACATGTTCTCCTATATGGCGGCGGCCGGCCTTCCGGTGACGATCCATATCGCGCCGGAGCCCGACGGATACTACGGCGTCGTGGACGATCTGGGGCTTCCCAGGCTTGAGAAGATGCTCCGAAAGCATCCCGATCTGAAGATCTTCGGCCATTCCCAGCCCTTCTGGGCCGAGATCGACGCAGGCCTCACCCGGGCGAACCGCAACGATTACCCCACCGGCAAGGTCACCGAGGGAAGGCTCGGCAAGCTGATGCGGGAATATCCCAATCTCTACTGCGATATGTCGGCGGGCAGCTGCTACAACGCCATGACCCGCGATCCGGAGTACGCTTACCGGTTCATCGAGGAGTTCGGCGACCGGATGATGTACGCCATCGACGTGTGCCATCCCGAAAACCGCCAGATCCGCAATATGGTCAGGTGGCTGGACGAATCCTACGAAAAGGGATATATCTCCGAAAAGAATTACCGCGGCATCTGCCGTGAAAACGCCATCCGCATCCTCGGCCTCGACGCGCCGAAGGAAGTGTGGAAATAAGCGTTTCGTCATTATACGGAAAAAGCGCGTTCCCTCCGGACGGGAACGCGCTTTTTTATGCGTTTTTTCAATCGCCGATATGGAGCCGGACGCCCGCGTTTCGAAGCTTTTCCTGCACCAGTCCGACCGGAAGGGAAGCAAGGCTTTCCCCCCGGAGCGCGGCCAGCGCCGCGGCGGCTCCCGCCGCCTCGCCCGAAAGAGCGCAGACCGGGATCACGCGCACCAGTTCCCATCCGTCGCCCCCGGCCGAGATCACCCGCCCCGCGGCGGCGATATTGGGATACGCCGGATGGAAAAGCGTGCCGTAGGGCAGCTCGAACCGTCTGCCCGCCCGGCGGAAATCGCCGAAGCGCCCGACGCTTTCGGGAACCCGTTTCCCTTCCTCCTCCCCGGTGAGCGTGACCTTTCCCACGATGCGGCGGATCTTGCGGTACTGCGGCATCGTGGGGATCATGGTGAGATCGAAGGAGGATTTGTCCCATCCGCGGATTTTTTCGAACAGGCGGCCCTTCGCCTCGGCGAGATAGCGGTTCTCCTCGTCGGAGGTGATCCCGTGAAACTTTTCGACCTCCGCGGGATGACCGTGACCCCGGAGATCGCTCCCCACCGAGATCCACTGACGCAGGTCCTTCATATCGTGCGTCTCGTCGTGATCCTTCAGGGTCTTCCGGTCGAAGCCGTGGGCGACGTAGGTCAGGAAGCTTTCGCCCTCCTCGGTGGGGATCCCGGCGCGATGCGCGCACGACGCGTCGCCGGTGGCGTCCACCACGCACCCCGCGGGATAGAATTCCCGGCCGGATACGGTCTCGGTCATGACGCCGAGGCATCTGTTTCCGTCCATCACCGGCCATACCGCCAGCGTATCGAAGCGAAGCGCGGCGCCGCTTTCCCGGACGAATCCGTCCAGCGCCAGGGAAAAGACGCCGGGGGAATAATGCGACGAAAAGCGTCCGTCGCGGCGGGCGTTGTCTCCCCTGCCGCCCCATTTCGCCGGGAGATCCTCATAGCAGTATCGGACCGAAAGGCGGATCAGCTCCTCCCCGATCCCGCAGACCATCTGCGTTCCCTCGCCGTCGCAGAGCGGCTCGTACCAGCTGATCAGCCCCACGGTGGCGAGCCCGCCGAGGTTGACCTGCTTTTCCAGGAGCAGGGTCTTCGCGCCGTTCCGGGCGGCGGAGACCGCGGCGGCCACCCCCGCGATCCCGCCGCCGACAACGACGACGTCATAGCTTTCTCTGACCGACACCTGCCGGGTATCCTTGAATTCCATCTTTACACTCCTTCCAGAAAGCGATCCACCACGAGCTGACGGAAGCGCGGCGACAGCGACGCAAAGTAGGCCGTGAAGCCGGTGACGCGCACCACCAGATCCGGGTAGAGGTCGGGATTTTGATGAGCCGCGAAGAGCTTTTCCTTGTCCAGAACGTTGATATTGATCAGGGTCCCGCCCCGGTCGAAATGCGTTTTGATCAGCCGCTCCACCAGCTCGACGCCGCCCTCCTCCAGGCCGACGCCGGGGTCGAACTCCAGCTGAAGCGGCGCGGTGTTGCCCCAGCCGCACTGCACCGAGGCGATGCCGTTGGACTGCGCGGTAGGCGCGCCGTCCCGCCGGAAGCCGGGATTGGGGTTGGCGCCGTGGGAAATCGGTTCCCCGGCCTTGCGGCCGTTGGGGGTGGCGCCGACCGCCGCGCCGTATTCGATGGTGCGCGCCCAGCTGAACCAGCCGGGGATCAGCCTGCGTCCCGCCGGCATTTCCTGCCGGCGTACGGTTTCCACCCACAGATCGGTGATCCTTTTCGCCCAGCGGTCGGAAGCCGTGTTCCCGCCGCAGTATTTCGGGGCCGAGGCCAGGATCGCGCGCGTCCGCGCGCCTCCCTCTCCCTCGAAGTTTTCCCGCAGGGCCCGGAAGACCCGGTCCCAGGTCAGAACGCCCTCCTTCTCCACTCTCGTCTCCAGCGCGCCGAAGGAATCCGCGACCACAGCAAGCCCCGCGCCGTCCACGCCGACGGTGTAGAGCCCGGCGCACTGCGAGATATCCAGCCCTTTTTCCAGGGTGTTCCGCATCATCAGGTTCATGACCAGCTCCGGCGTGACCTCGGCCACGTGGTCGATGTGAAGATTGATCCCCGCCGCCGTCGCCTCCACGGCCTTCCGGAGATGCTCTCCCAAAAGGGTGAAAAGCTTCTCCGTCGAAGGCTCCTTTTCCTTTTCCAGATCCCCGATCGCCACCTCCATGACCCGGGCGACGTTGATCTTTACCGTGTCGTTCATGGGGAATTCCACCCCCGGCACGCACATCCAGTGACATCCGACCGCGATGCGCTTCCGCGCGATCTCCTTCGGAACGCCGTTTTTCATATAGCCTTCCAGAAGGTTTTTGTCCGAGCAGAAGCGCGGCCATCCGTTTTTATACCGGAACAGACAGGCCACCGCTTCCCGGAGAAACGCGGGATCACAGTTTTCGTGGACCCTGACCGTGAGATTGGCCGAGATATCGATGGCGGCCGCCGCTTCCAGGATCAGCCAGGAAAGCCGGTTGGTCAGATCCCGGTCGTTTTCGTCCACGCCCGAGATCTGATAATAGTGCGGATCGATCAGAAGCAGATCGGCGATCAGGAATCTGGCCGTTTCGTCGTCCAGGATCCCTTTTTCGCGGTCTCGCTCATAATACGGCAGCAGGACCGTGTCCAGCTGGAACCCCGCGCCGTCGCGGGTGTAGACCCTGGCGGCGCAGTTGAAATACGCCACCCACTGGCAGGCCTCCCGGAAGGTTTCCGGCTTTCCCGTGCGGACCGCGAGATTGGTCTTCAGCATTTCTTCCAGATTTTCCCGGATCTCGGGGCGGGTCTCGATTTCCAGAAGCCTCTGGATCTCCTCGATATGGCGGTCGATAAAGCGGATGATCGCACGGACGCAGACTTCCTCCGCGTCGTAAAACGCCTCTCTGCCGGGATTCAGGGCGCGGTAATGCGCGATCTTTTCCAGAAACCCTCCGAATCCGAGCGCCAGACCGATGGTATAATCGCAGGCCAGATGCGCGTCGCTGTCGATCCCGCTCTGGATGTTGTAAAGCTTCTGGATCGGCTTCAGATCGTCGTATGGGAACCGTTTTTCATCCCATCTTTTGCTCCATTCGACGGTCACGCCGGCGAGGTCCTCCTCCGTGACCTGCTTTTTGCGCCATGCGGGGAAATAGTGCAGATCTCCCCGGTAGTTCACCAGCATATCCCGCCAGCGGCCGGCCAGCATCTCCAGAGGATCCACGTAAGGCGGATGCGCGTCCATCACCCTGGCAAAATTCTCGCTCATGCCCGCAAGCCCGTAAAAGCTGCGGTTTTCGCTGGTATAGAGCGGCGTCACACGGTAGCCGGGCGGCAGCGGCACGGTGCCGAAATCGTCCAGATCGGTGTAACCGTTCTGACTCCGTTTTTCCAGCGTATGGCGGATCTTGGTCTCCCGCAGCGCCTTCAGTCTATCCTCGTAAGTCAGCATAACGCCTAAGTTCCTCCATTTTTCCGCGGTCCGGGACCGGAAAGCCGGCCGGGGGCAGCCCGAGCGCTCTCCGTTTATCCTCCCCGAGCGGGTGATAAGGCAAAAGCTCGTATCGTATGACGTTCCGGAGAGATCTCAGAAAATCCCGGGTCTTCTCCACGTTTTCCCGGTCGTCGTTCACGCCCGGGATCACCGGCGTCCGGGCAATCACCGGCGTGCCGAGCCGGTCCAGGAGTTTGAAATGGGAAAGGATCTCCCGGTTGGAAACGCCGGTATACGCTCTGTGCCGCTCCTCATCCCATATTTTCAGGTCGGCCATCACCAGATCCGCCTCTCCCAGGATCTCCTCGTCGAAAAGGATCAGCGACGTTTCGATCGCCGTGCCTATCCCTTCCCGTTTCGCGAGGCGGATCAGTTCACCGAGCGCCTCTCTCTGCGCCAGCGGTTCGCCGCCGGAAAAAGTGACGCCGCCTTCTTCCGCATAGTAGTCGCGGTCAAGCAGCACGGTTTCCAGGATCTCTTCAGCCGTCATATCCCGGCCGCAGACCACGCGCGCGCCGGAAAAACATCCTTCGCTGCATTTTCCGCATCCGATGCATTTTTCGGGATAATAAAGCGTCTCTTTTTCAAAGGAGATGCATTCCGGGTTGTGACACCAGGCGCATCTCAGGGGACAGCCCTTGAAAAAAACGGTGGTCCGGATCCCGGGGCCGTCGTGGATCGACGCCCTCTGGATGTCGGCGATCCTGGCCTTTACGCTTCCCATGGCACCTCCGCGGCGGCGCCTGACGCGGCCGAGCGCTCCGCAGCGTCCAGAAGGGCCGCGACCCGCAGATTGAATTCCAGCGTGACCGGGCGCAAAAGCGGCAGGCCGTTCCTTCCGGCATAGGCGTAGTGATCGGGAAGATTCGCGATGTGAGCGGGCTCGGGAAGGAGCGGGAGCTCCACCTCCTCCCCGGTCAGGGACATGGCCTTCACGTCCTTTTCCGGGGTCGTATAGATCACCCCGTCGGCGCAGCAGAAAACCGGTCCCGTGGGCAGGAATCTCTGCGGCATGGTCCAGGTGCCTTCGATCACGCCGTAGGAATCCCGGTAGGCGATCACCGCCGCCATGTTGTCCGGGACCGCCCCCGGCATGAAGGGCGTCCCGTAGTTGCCGGCGAAGGCGCGCACCTCCAGCGGCCTGTCTTCCGCCGGCCGCGCCCAGGTATTGTAAAAGAAGCCGTAGCAGCCGATATCCAGGAACGCGCCGCCTCCGGTCCCCTCCCGGTACCACCAGGTGGAAGCGCGTTCTTCGTCGGTCATCTCCTCCGCCGCGGCCTCCACGCCGCGGTGTCTCGCGCCTTTCCCGAGCGGACCGGTGTGCCCGTTGATGTAATAGACCTTCTGAAGCCTGCCCATCACGCCGCTCTCCAGCGCCGCCAGCTCCCGGTGGACGTAAGGCCGCCAGATCACCGGCCAGTTGACCATGGCCTCCACGCCGTTTTTCGCCGTGACGGTGCGGATGGATTCGGCTTCTTCCAGATTCAGCGCCATGGGTTTTTCGATCACCACGCCGACGCCGCGCTCCGCGCACTCCTTCACGACTTCCGCCTTCCGGTCGTTTTCGGTCAGGATAAAGGCCAGATCGGGCTTCAGCCGGTCCAGCATCGCCCGGTAATCGGCGTCCGGCGCGATCCCGGTGAGACGTCTGACGTTTTCCAGGTTCCAGGCGCGGGTATAGCGCGCCCGGGTCTTTTCCGGGACCGCCGGCGGAAGATCGGCGAATCCCGCCAGGACAAAGCCCGGCGCGGACGTGATATACGACGCGATCTCGTTTACGTGCATGTGCGCAAAGCCGATGATACAGGCTCTGGTTCTGTCTTTCATGCGGATCTCCTCCTTACGATCGGACGATCGTTTTCATGGCGTTCAAAGCTCCGCGGCCGCAACCTCTCTTCCGAGCTCCGCCGAACGGTAAAAGCATTCGATCGCCCGCGTGACCTCGAGGTTTTCCTCCTCGGTGATCAGATAGGGTCTTTTGCCCTGCAGGGTATCCATGATGTTTTCATACATATACCGGTGCTGTTCGAAGGGGACGCCCTTGTAGGCGCCGTTGTCGAACCACTTGAGCTTTGTCTCCGCCTGATAGGTGCCCACGTTGCGGTACAGGGTCTCGTTGTTCAGGGAAAGCCCGCCCCGGTCGCCGCAGATAACCATGTCGAGATTGGTGGTCGGCAGATTGATCGCCCAGGAGAACTTGAAATTCACCGACATGCCGGTATCGAGGCGCATGAAGCCGGCGGCGAATTCCTCCACGTTGAATTCCCGGTAATCATAGGGCCGGGGCGTAAAGGTGCCGGCGTAGGCGCCGCTTTCCGCCAGGCTCAGAAGGACCTCCTCGCCTTTGTTCCCGATCTTCCGGTAGGCGCTTCCGGAAACCGAAACCACCTTCGGTCCGCCGACGATCCAGAGAAGCGAATCGATCAGATGAACGCCGAGATCGCAGAAGGGGCCGCCGTAATTGTGCTCTTTCATGTGGAACATGCCCCAGGTGGGGATGCCGTACCGGCGGATAAAGGCGATGTCCGAATAATAGATCTCGCCGAGCTCGCCGTTCTCCACCATCCGGCGGCTGTGCTGCATATAGTTGCGCCAGCGCATGCACTGGCAGGGGAAAAGCATTTTCCCGCACGCCTTCGCCGTATCCCACATCTCCTTCGCATCGGCGACGGTGACGGCGATGGGCTTTTCGCAGGCCACGTGCGCTCCCGCGCGCAGCGCCTTGATCGTCCATTCCTTGTGATAGACGTTGGGCGTACAGACCGCCACGAAATCGGGATGCATTTCGTCCAGCATCTTCTGCGGATCGGCGTACCAGTTGGGGACGTGATGGCGCGCAGCCGTCTCCGCCGCCGCCTCGGGGCGGATGTCGGCGACGCCGACGACCTCCGCAAGTCCTGCGTCCCGCAGCGGCTTCAAGGCGGGAAAATGCGCCTGATTGGCGATCATGCCGGCGCCGATCACGGCGACTCTCAGTTTTTCCATATACTCTTCCTCCGTTCAGTTTTCCTTTTCTGTCGATTCAAAAGCGCCCGTGAAGCTCGCGCGGATCCCGGCGTCCAGCGCCGCGAGCGCGTCGAGGTTGAAGTCCGGAGCAAGAAGCTCGTAAAGCGGTTCACCGGACGTCAGATGCCGGTACAGATGCTTTGCCAGATCGTCGGTGGTGGCGTTCCAGGGAGCGGCGGTATAGACTTCGTCCGGTTCGGTGTTCTGATGGCTGAAACGCCGGTATACTTTGACCTCGGAACGGTACCGGTCGGCGACGATCACACCTTCGGAGCCGTAAACCACGGGCCCGGTCGGCACCTCTCCGTTGTTCAGGGTCGACCAGGAGCCTTCGATCAGCGCGACCCCGTCTCCGAAATCCAGCGTATACGCGGTATAGTCCTCCACGTCCGAAAAGGGCAGGAAGAAGTTTTTCCGGATGCCCGCCACCCGCTCCGCCCTCCTGCCGAAGAGCCACGTGGCCAGCGTGCAGCCATAGCAGGCATAATCGCAGGCCGAGCCTCCGCCGAGCTCCCTGTGATACCAGAAGAGCTTCTGCATTTCCTCTTCGGAAAGCGTGCCGGGATCGTAGGGGCCGACGGTGGCCGGACTCCGGTAATGTACCCGCAGGATCCTGCCGATCTTCCCTTCGGCCGTCAGCTCCCTGACCTTCCGGAAGGAGTCGAACCACGCGACCGGCCAGTTGACCGCAAGGGTGACGCCCGCGCGCCGCGCGGCCCGCGCCATGCGCAGACCGTCTCCGTAACGGATGGCCATCGGTTTTTCCACCACGGTGGGGATCTTTCTTCCCAGCGTTTCCTCCGCGATATCGGCGTAACGTGCGATGTTGGAGCAGACCACGGCGAGATCCGGCTTCCGGTCCAGAAGCTCCCGCCAGTCGCGAACCAGCGCGAGAGGGCGCTGCCCCAGCACCCGCTTTTTTCGCTCGGCCGGATCCTCCGGGATCTCTCCTTCCCGCGGCGGGAACTCCGCGCACCCCAGAAGCTCATACCGGTCGGGGTAACGGGAGAAGACGTCGTACATGCTGACCGCATGCACGTGTTCGAAGCCCAGCATGGCGACACGCAGTTTTCTCATTTCCCGGTCTCCCCTTTCCTTACAGACGGTTCTCAAAAGTCGTTTTGAGGTCGACAACGCGTCCCTCTTCCGCAGCGGCGGGGATCGCGCACATGATCTCCAGCACGTGCCGTGCATGCTCCGGCGAGAGGCGCGGCGGGCGGTCGCCCTCGATCGATTCGATCAGATCCCGGAGGCAGCAGCACTGGCTCCGAAGCTTTTCCGGCGGATCCGCGCCGGGCATGGGTTCCATCCACCCCCGAATCCCCAGCTCCGGGCTGTCGAGATAGACCTCCGGCACCGGGTTCTGCATATACGGCCTGGTAAAGGCGATCGTTCCGCGGTCGCCGAAAATCTCAAGCTGAAGCGCCTTCGACGCCTTCTGGGAAAAGCCGCTGTCCACCAGCGCCATTCTGCCGTCCCCGAAATCGAGCGTGATCAGGTACTGATCGGGGATCCGGTCCGCCCGGATCTCCTTCCCGTCAAACGCGCCGGAACGCACCGTGCGGCGGGGCGTGGTGATCTTCGCCATGCAGCCCACGCGCCTCGCGGGGCCGAAAAGCGCCGTCACGATCTGCAGTCCGTGCACGCCCATATCCACCAGCGCGCCCGCGCCCGGTTCAAAAAACCAGCTGGGATCGGCGTCCCGGTACTGGAAGTATTCGGGCCCGCCGTGGGACATGTTGCATTTGGCGTAATAGACGTTCCCGATCGCCCCGTCCGCCATCCACCTCCGCGCCAGGTTCAGATCGTAGCGCATGGGGTGGATCGGGGCGCACACGAAGCGGGCTCCGTTCGCCTTCGCCGTTTCGATCTGGAGCGTGAGCCGTTCCACGTCCGGCGCCGCGGGCTTCTGGGAGATCAGATGCTTTCCCGCCGAGAGGACGGCCATATTGATCTCGTGATGCGCCTGGATCGACGCGGCGTCGATCGCGATATCGAAATCGCAGGACGCAAGGAGCTCGTGAACGTCATGGTAAGCCGCGGGGATGCCGTATCGACGGCAGGCGGCCTCCGCCCGTTCGAAAACGACGTCCGCGGCCGCAACGCAGACCGCGTCCGCTTCTTTGTCAATATTGGGAAAATACTGTCCGTTCGCAAAGGAACCGCAGCCGACGACGGCCACCTTCCAGGTTTTTTTCGCCACAGGTCTCCCTCCTTTTTCTTTTCTTTACATTTTAGCAAACCGTGGTATAATAGTAAACGCACAATGGTGCCGAAAAAGTGCACAAAATAAGCCTGTCCGGAGGGATCGCCATGCTGTATACCGTCGACGTCCGGAAACTGCCCCTGGTCACCAGCTGTTATCGCATTGAAAGAAGGACCGTCTGGAGCGCCGTGGATCCGGACAATATCCTGGTTCTGGTCCACGAAGGCGCCTGCGTTTTCCGGATCGAAAGCAACGAAACGACCGTAAACAAGGGAGAAGCTTTTCTGATCCCCGCCGGTCAGGAATACGTCCGGCGTCCCGCGCCGGGCACCTCCGCAGTCTTCACCTACCTGCATTTCCGCACGGCCTCTCCCCTGATCGAGACCGAAGCTTCCCGGGTCCGTTCCTGGCTGGAAGAGCGGAAAACCCTGTTGACGTCGGATGCGATCGCAGAGCCGGGCGCCGTATTTGAACCGCTGGATACGCTCTGCATCGGAACGCATACGCGTTTCGGCGGAGATGCGGAAGCTCTGGCCGGACGGATCGCGGAGGAAAGCGTGAAGCGGCACGTCGAAAGCGGGTACTTCGCGTCGCTTTTCCTGGCGGAGCTCCTCGGTCTTCTGATGCGCACCGCGGCGGCCGAGCTCCTTTCCGGTTTCGACGCCGCGCCCCGTACGCCGGTGCCTCCCCGGCTCCGGGAGGCGGTCCTGTATATTCATCAGAACCTGAAAAGGACGATCACTCTCGCCGATCTGGGCCGGGCTGCCGGCGTGTCTCCTCAGCACGTGATCCGCCTTTTCCGCACCGGGCTCGGCACGACCCCTCTGCAGTACGTCAACCGTCTGAAAATCCAGTACGCCAAGCATCTGATCCAGTTCAGCCCTTCGCTGTCCATGAAGGAGATCGGCTACGAGCTGGGATTCGAGAATCCTCACTACTTCTCCCGCCTCTTCACCAAGCTTGCGGGAGAGAGTCCCCGCCGGTTCCGGCGGCGCGTCGAGTCCTACGATACGGGCCGGGACGGAACCGGCGCGGAAAAAACGCCCTGAAAAGAGGACCCTTTCCGGGCGTTCTCCGTGAGAAAACCTTTTCCGGGCGCAATGACCGGTCAAAAAGAGAGCGATTCGAGGCGCGGCGAGAGGAAAAACGGATGCGATCGCAAAAGTTAACAATTTATTTACAATTTTGATGCCGTTATGATACAAATCTATGATAGAATCTATACAGGAGGAAGGAAAAAAGGAGGAAACAAACGATGAAAAAGAGAAACCCGCGCGCCGCCGTGAAAAGGCTCCGGGCGGCGGCCTTGCTTACCGCCATGCTTCTTTCTCTCTTTGCGGCCTGCAACGGGAAGCCCCAAAACGGATCGACGGAATCGCCCGGGGCGAAAGCGAAGCACGCGAACTACATGGCGGACGGTCTTATATACGGCGGAAGGGCCGTGGATCTCGGTCTCGCGGAGGACGAAAAAGCGCTGGACATTCTGGAAGAAGAGGACGGGTACCGGCTTCTGGTGGGGAAAAGCATATCGCCCGACACGCCCTTCCCGCAGGAGGACGGAACCACCCTGTATTATTTTTCCGGAGTGATCCGTCAGACGGAATACCGCTTTCTGAAGGAGGATTTCACGCCGTCCGGCAAAAAGGCGGTCCCTACAGAAGGATATATGATTTCGGCTCAGAGGATCGACGGCGTGCTCTATGAATTCCGTGGAACGCCGCATATCTTCAAACCGGATGGGACCGACGACGGAACGAGATATGCGGAGTTTCTGGATGCCGTGCTCTATGCCGACGGAAAAGAGCTCTGGTCCGTTCCCTCCGATCCGGCGGAAACCTTCTATCTGGGACAGGTGCCTTCCACGGTGGCGATCGACGGGGATACGGTTTACCAGAACCTTTACGTGCATCAGAGGATCTACGCAAACGGGAAACGGATCCCGGCGTCGCGGGATATCTCCGGTCAGATCGGGGACGGACTGCCGATGCGGATCATGGGTCTCATGAAGCTCGGCGATACGGTGTATACTCTCCTTCACGACGGCAGCGAACGCGCTCTGCTGATCCCTCTTTCTCCGGATTTGAAGGAGCTTGAAAAGAAGGGGATCGAGCTGAAGGTCAACGCCTCCGGCGCGTGCGATTCCGACGGGGCGACCGGCTTCTTCCTTTCCGGCACCGAGCTTTACGCCACCGACGGGAAGGAGTGCCGGAAGCTTGCGGACCTCGCGCGGCAGGGCTTTGCCGCGGGGATGCTGATCCGGCGGATCCTGCCGCTTTCCGACGGGCGTATCCTGATTTTGGGAGAAGACCGTCTGGCGGAGCTTTCTCCGGGGGCGGAGGAAAAGGAGAAGCAGGTGATCACCCTCGGAGTGATCCGCGCCAGCCAGAGAGAGCTTTCGCAGAAAGTCCTTCGCTACAACCGGCTGTCAGAGAAGTATGCGGTATCGATCAAGGAATTTGCCGCACCGGAGGATCTGAACAAGGCGCTCCTTTCCGGGGAGATCGGTCTGATCGCCTCGGGTGACCGGCTTTTGCTCCGGAATTACGCGGAGAAGGGGCTGCTTCTGGATCTGGAAGAGGGGATGCCGGCTCTCTTTGAGGAAGGCGTGCTCTATGAGAATCTGGTCGACAACCTCCGGGTCCACGGCAAGTCCTGTTTCCTGCCGCCCACCTTCTGGCTCTACGGGTATACGATAAAAGAAAGCTTTTATCCGGAGGGCGGTTTCCGGACAGCGGAAGACTATTTCGCTTTTGTCGACGAGAAGGAACCGGAACTCATCAAAAAGAGGACGGAACGCAGTGTTGCCTTCGACTTCTACGGGCTGAGGCGGCTGGACGAGTGGATCGACTGGGACGCGGGGATCTGTCGCTTTGACGACGGGGATTTCGAAAAGCTTCTGACCTTCTGCGGCTCTTTCCCGACTCGGGAAGAGATCGAGGTTTACGCGGCTTCAAGCGGCATCGACGAAACCCAAATGAGTCTGATAACCTTTTCCAACGGCGTCGCGTCAGGCGACTATGATGAAGGCGGGAACCGTTACGCGTACTTCTGGCTGCCGTCGCGGGTGCATCAGGGGCCGGAGATCTATTCGCCGTATTTCCTCGGGATCGTGAAAAACGAGAAGTATGAAGAGGCCGCGAAGGACTTCATGGATTTTGTTTTTCTGACTGATCTTGCGGAGGGAACGGAGGAGGGCATAGGAGGAAAGCGCCTGATCAAAAACAGGGAAAAGGCGGAAGAGATCGAAGGATATTCGATCAACGTAAAGGAAAACGGTGCGATCCTGGAGAGCTATGGGTTTAAATCCGGATCCGAGGACCGTGCTGTGACCGAGGAGTGGATCGGGAAAGCGGACCAGTTCATATATTTCAACAAAGAGCTCAACGAAATCCTGAACAGCGAGGCGAACCGGTATTTTGCGGGCGAGATCACGGCGAAGCAGGCCGCAGAATACGTCCAGAACCGCGTGTCGATCTATCTCGCGGAACAGGGGTGAGGCGCAGGACCGGTTTGCAACAAGTCCGGTCTGCAATAAAAAGGAGGAGGAATCAAAATGGAACGGGAACGGGAAGGAACGTCCGAAAAGCCGGAAAAGGCGCGTCGTTTGGCGAAAATGAGAGGCGGCTCCGTAAGAAAGACGCTCGCATCCTTTCTTTTGGTCATGACGATCTTTGCTTTGGCGTCGTGCGCGCAAGCGAGGGAATTTCCCATGAAAGCGCAGGACGTCCGGAGAATCATGACGATGGGCGCGATTGAGAAGAAATACGGGGAGCCGGACGAAATCAACGGCCGTCAGCGGGTCTTTTACGACGTCGCATGCGGAGATTTGACGGGAAAGCTGTACGTTATTCCCGACATGGACGTTTTGGACGAGGCCAGGGAAGAGTCTCCGGTTTACTTTGGGTGGGGGTATCAGGCGGAAAAAGGAAAAGACGGCGATCTGCGCGAGAGTCCGGCGGTACGGAAGATCATCGAAAAGCTGGACGCTTCCTACGGGATGCATTTCGAGGAAGAAACCGATCCGGGCGACCGCGCCATGTCCTGGACCGCATATGACGGTTCGCCGGGATTTACGCTGACGCTTGTCGTTCGCGAGGATGAGCTCTGGATAGAGACCGTCGACGTGCGGGATCCGTGAACCGGAGACCGGCGGGTATTCCAAACCGATTCAGCAAGCTTCTGTCTGCGGTTTCGGCGAGCGTCGGACTTTGCGCCCCGGAATCCGCAGCAGACAGACGTGAAGCAGGGCGCGGCCGGTATAGGCCGCGCCC
>JAFRWU010000099.1 GCA_017441705.1 Clostridia bacterium
CCGGGTGCCCGCGTCGTTGAGATGCGACACGTCCACCGCAACGCCTTCGTCGACACATGCCCTGACGTAGATCCGTCCCTTTTCGGTCAGCCCGTCCTCCTGCCAGAGCGGATTCGGATTGTTCCAGGTGATCCCGCTCATCAAAAGCTTCTCTTCTCTCGCGGCTTTTCGCATCTTTTCCGGGTCACAAAGGAGTATCTCGGCTCCCTCCACCGCCCGGAAGGCCGGGAAAAGTCCGTCTTTTTTCGCCTTTTCCAGCTCTTCCCCGGAGGTGACGAACCTCACCTCTCTCCGCGCTTCGCGGAGGAGGTTTTCGGAAAGCTCCTCGTACCGGCCGGTCATGTCCCGTTTGGAGGAGTCGGTGAAGAGGGTCAGAAAGGGGTGATATTCCCCGACGGCGCGCATCCTTTCCAGATCCACGTGCAGATCGTTTTTGCGGAGCGCCTTCTTTTCATCCAGGATCGCCGACGCCGTATCGGTGTGGAGATCGATAAATCTTCTCTGCATAGCTTTCCCCTGATCCTCCTTACAAGCCGGAAATCATTGATCCTTCCTTCTTTTGAAAATGCACACTATGCTTTTGGATGCGCCGTAACTCTGGTTGGTGGACGTAGAGCTGATCATCTCCCACCCGTCGTCTCCCAGAAGATTCAGCTGCGTTTCGACCTGACGGGTCTCGACGTTTCCGCCGAAAAAGCCGGTCGTATCGAAAGTCACCACTTTGTATTCGAACTTTTCCACGTCAACCTTCCTTTCACGTTCCGGTTTACGGCATCGCGGCAAACCGGGAGTTGTTGATCAGTCGCGTATTCTCTTGTACTGAACGGAAACGCAGTCTTTTTCAAGGCCGCACTTATGATAGAAAGCTTCGTTGTAATCAATGGATATCAGCTGGACAACGCTGATGCTTCTTTCTTTCAATACCTTATCCAGCTCTGCCAACAGCTGTCTGCCGATTCCATGCTTCTTCATTTCCGGAATCACAAAGAGTTCCGAGACAAAGAAAAAATCCTCATCAGCATACGGATCCACATAGCCCAGCAGCCCGCCGATAATCTGTTCATTGTCCACAGCAGCAAGCCCGACAGCCTGATAGTTCCCCAGAATAGCTTTGACCCTTCTCACAGCCTTTTCTTCAGTCCAGTTTTCATTCCAAGGCTCCTCAGAATAAGCCAGAGACATTGCCTTTGCGAGCGCTGATATATCTGTATTTGTAACGACCCTGTAATCCATTGTATTCCTCCACAAATCCCGATTTACCGACAGTTCACCATATTTGCTGTTACAAAGCAGCTCCCCGCTTCCGGCGATATCTCATCCGTCAATGATTTCCGCGTCGTCAGGTATGCTCCGGATGAGCATAGCCGCCGTATTCGAAAGCTTCACGTTCTCAACCGGCGGAAAGAAAACTCTGCCCGTATGACTGCTCGCTTCACAGTGAACGTCCAGCTTCGTATCCAAAAGCTCCAGATTCCCGGGCAGATTTTGGGCAAAGATAAGGCTCCCCGCGCTTACTCCGATCACAAAACCGTTGTCCCGGATATAGGTCAGCAGCGTATTCCGGAATCCGGTGTCGTTGATCCTTTCCAAAAGGTAGGAAGTGCTTCCGCCCGTCAAATAGAGGACGTCATAGGTTTTCAGTTCATCGACCGGCATATTCCGATGCAGGTCGAATACCCGGATATTCTCTTTCGGTATACCGCATTTCAGCAGATCCCTCATGCATTCCGGCAATACTTCGATCGCGTCTGCGTCGATCGCCGCCGTCGGAATGAAAAGGGCTTTTGCATCCGCGGGCGCTTTCCCGAGCATTCTCAGGAATTGTTCCTTGATCTGTTCTGTCTCAAGGCCGCATGACGTCAGCATAACCCGCATGGCGTTTTTCTCCTTTTTATCCGGTTTCCACGGGTAAAAACAAAATTCCTCTATGAGCCGAATCCCTGTTCGTCTTCACGCTTTATTCCGCCATCCCGCCCGCGTCGAAGGCGCCTTCCAGAACGCGGATCTCCGGGGACTTCGTCTGCATTCCCTCGGGAGCGTAGACCTCCGCCACGTCGAAGCGCACCGGCGGGTCCGAAAGGCCCTCCTTCTCCAGATAGAGAAGGGCCGTTTTTATGATTTTTTCCTGCTTCGCGCGGCTGACGAATTCCCGGGCGGAAGCGAAGCCGGCGTTTTTCCGGAGCTTGACCTCGGTGAAGACGATGGTCTTTTTCTTCCGGAGGACGAGATCAATCTCGCCCCAGCGGGAGTGATAATTCACGGCCAGAAGCTCGTATCCCCTCGCGGTGTAGTAAGCCGCGGTCTGCTCCTCGCCCCAGCGGCCGAGAAGCCTCGTGTTGAGATCCTTCACTCGCTCCTCCTTCTCCCGGGTCAACCGTGTTTCTTTTTGAGAAAGCTCATCCGGTGGATCGGCGTGGGGCCGAGGATCCGGATCGCCTCGTAATGGGCGGGCACGGGATACCCCTTGTGCTTTTCAAAGCCGTAGCCCGGGTATTCTTCGGCGTACCGGTCCATCAGTCGGTCTCTTTCCACCTTCGCGAGGATCGAGGCGGCCGCAATGGAGGCCGAGAGCGCGTCTCCCTTGACGATCGTCCGGGCGGGGATCGGGAAGCCGTCGCTCACGTTGCCGTCCACCAGAAGGAAATCCGCCGCCGGCGAAAGCGCCGCCACGGCGCGCCGCATGGCAAGCTGCGCGGCGTGAAGAATGTTCAGTTCC
>JAFRWU010000100.1 GCA_017441705.1 Clostridia bacterium
GGTAACCCCGGCGCGTGACGGCCTCGATCGCGCATCCCGCGGAGCGCAGGCTGTCGACCGCCTTCCACACGGCGGCGCGCGAAACCGCAAGGCGAAGCGCGATCTCCTCCCCCGAAAGATATGACGCCCGGTTTTCCCGCAGAATCGCAAGGACCTTTTCCTCCATCCGGACCGCTCCTTTCCCTCAGCTTTTCCATGCCCGATCAGTATAGCACCGTGCGGTCTGATTGTCAACTCCGTATCATTCGTTTCGTTTACAATCAAGTCCCCGCTTGCGGCTTTCGCATCCGGGTGATACAATAGGAAAAACAGACCCGAAAAGGAGGCGGCGGTTTTGCAGGAAAGCGTGAGGAAAGCCCGGATAGACGGGATCGAGGAGACTTACCTTCTCCGGCGGAAAAAGGTGAAGCGGCTCTCGCTTCGCGTTCTGCCCGATCAGAGCCTGCTGGTCACCTCTCCCCTCCGGCTTCCGGTATGGGAGATCGAGCGGTTTCTTGCCTCCTCCGGCGATTTCATCCGCCGCGCCAGGAAGAAAAACGAGGCGTCGGGAAAAGGCGCGGCGCCCCGGCTCTTCGCGGAGGGGGAAAAGATCGCGATCCTCGGCGCAGACAGGACCGTGCGCCTTCAAAAAGGCGCGCACCCGTCGGTTTCCGACACGGGAGACCTTCTTCTTTTCACGCTGCCCGATCCCGGCGACGCCGAAGCGCGCAGGCGGCTTTTCGCCGCGTGGGAAAAGAAAGCCTTTCTTCCCCGTATCACCCGGATCGCTCAGGAGATCTATCCCCTGTTCGCGCCGTACGGCGTTCCCTTCCCGGCGATCAGGACGCGGCGCATGACTTCCCGCTGGGGAAGCTGTCAGCCTCAAAAACGGATCGTCACCTTCAACGACCGGCTGCTGGAGGCGCCGCCGGAAGCCGTCGAATACGTCGTGATCCACGAATTCGCTCATTTTTTGGCGCCTAACCACTCTCCCGTCTTCCACCGGTACATGGATCGCTTCTGCCCCGACTGGCGGGAACGGAAGAAGCTCCTGAACCAAAGCGTCGTGATCGACGGATGACGGCGCCGGCGGAACCGAAAGAAGCGAGGCTTGCCTCGCTTCTTTTTTCATCGCGTCGTTTCCCCCGGAAGGTCCGAGCCGCTCCCCTCGCTTTTTTCCGGGGACGGCCGTGCGGCCCGCGAGCATTCTTCCCGCTCTTCCTTCGGCGCCGGATCTCTCAAGGTCATCTCCGCAAAGCCGGATACCAGCTTCCGGTACCGTCCGGGATCGGTGATATAGCTCAGTCCGTGCCGCGCGCCGGGGAAGGTATAGAGAAGGATCCTTTCGGGACCGGCGTCGCGGATCGCGCGGCTCATCTCCGGCGGGACGAAGGAATCCGCCTCCCCGTGGATCAGAAGGATCGGCACCCGCGCGCGCTTCACCGCGCCGATCGCTCCTTCGTCCGTCAGCGAAAAGCCGCCGAAAAGGCGCGCGGCGAGCCGGAGCGCCCACTCCGCGGGCTTTTCCGGGAGCCGCCGGTCCTTCGTCGCCACCTTTTTCAGGATCGCGAGCGGCGACGAATAGGGGCTGTCGGCGATGATCCCGCGGACGGTCGGCGGAAGCTTCTCTCCCGCCGCCGCCAGGACGGTGGCCGCGCCCATGGAAACGCCGTATAAAAGGATCTTCACGTCGGGACCGAACCGTCCCTCCGCGTATTCCAGCCAGTCCAGAAGATCGTATTTCTCCCGGATCCCCATGGTGATCGTATGACCGCCGCTCCCTCCGTGAGCCCGTTCCTCCGTCAGAAGGAGATTGTGTCCCCAGAGAAAACTCAGGCGCGCGCCGCCCGAAAAGTCCCGCACCGGCGTCCCGCGGTAACCATGGAAACCGATATCCAGCGGCGCGCCGTCCCGCGCGTGATAATAGCGTCCGCGAAGCATGATCCCGTCATGCGACAGGATCTCCACCGGCTCAAAGGGTTTTTCCTCCAGCTCCCGGATCATTTCACGCATTTTTTCCTTCTCTTCCGGGCTTTCGGCGATCCCGTCAAGACGGTAAAAATCGTTTTGCCCTTTATGCGGCGAATAGAACGCGACAAAATACACCGCGCCGATCGCGGCGTACAGAAGGAGCAGGAGGACAAACGGCAGGATGATCCAGATCATACGGTCTCCTTTTCGCGGACGGTCCGCCCTGCGGCGGAGCAAAAAGGCGAAAGGATCCTTCCTTTCGCCGGTACGCTTTTCCCATCAATAGTTTTCGGCTGCGTTTCCCTCCCGGAGAAGAACGCATCGCACGGTCTCGCCTATCAGGCGAATATCCAGCAGGAGCGAGGCGTTTTTGACGTAGAGAGCGTCCATCAGAGCCTTGTTCTTATAGTAGACGTCGTCCCTCCCCCGCACCTGCGCAAGGCCGGAAAGTCCGGGCCTGACCGAATAGACGCCGAGCCTGAGCCGCATTTCGTTGCAGGCTTCCCTCGTCACCAGCGGCCGGGGGCCGATCAGAGACATATCTCCCTTCAGAACGCACCAGAACTGAGGCAGCTCATCCAGACTGAACCGCCGGAGGAAAGGTCCGACCCGTGTGAGATACCGCCCGGGATCCGAAAGCTCCGCCGTGGAAAGATCGTGCGGCGTGTCGGATTTCATCGTGCGGAATTTCACGCAGCCGAAGGGCTTCCCGCGGAGGCCCATCCGGCCCTGGACAAAAAACACCTTTCCCCTGGGATCGTCGATCCGGATCGCCAGCGCGATGACGAGCATCGGCAGGAGGAACACCAGGAGAGCGCAGAAAGACGCCAGAACATCAAAGGCCCTCTTGAAAAAGCGGAAGAGCTTTCCCGGCGCCGGAACGCCTTCGGGCAGGGAAAGAAGCATCGCCTCATAAAAGCCGTCCGAATAGACGTGTGCGGGAACAAGGCCGTCCACGATCTTCGCCAGATCGGGCGACCTTCCTTCTTTTTGCAGTTCGGCGACCTCCGCCTCCAGAAGAGCGGGATCCTTCATCGTTTTCTTCATCATTCCCCCAGGAATCGATCACATTCCGACGTTCCCCGACATCTTTTTTATTATACTCCTTTTCCCCTTTCTTTGCAATCCCGGCTTTGCTTCTTCGCTTGCATTTTCCCGAAAAATCGGCTATACTCAAGGAAAAAGCGAAGGGGATGACGATCCGTGATCACCTATGGCGTCGTCGGCGCCGGATGGCGCGCAGAATTCTATATCCGCCTTGCCTCTCTCCTGCCCGACCGGTTCTCTCTTGCGGGGGTCGTGGTGCGGAATCCCGAAACCCAGAAGAAGTACGCCGCGGCGCCCTTCCCGGTTTTTGAGGATGCCGACAGCCTTCTCGCCCGCCGCCCCGATTTTGTGGTTTCCGCGGTGAACAAGGCCTCGATGGCCGACGTTTCGGCCTCTCTTGCGGAAAAAGGCGCGGCGGTGCTGATGGAAACGCCCCTCGGCGTCTCCGCGGAGGATCAGGAGCGCTTCTTCGCCCGTCTTCGTCCCTCCTTCCGCATCCAGGTGGCGGAGCAGTATCGCTTCCAGCCCCGTTTTGCGGCGGCGAAGGCTCTTCTGGACGAAGGGATCCTGGGGGACGTGCGGCAGGTCTATCTTTCCGCGTGTCACGATTACCACGCGGTAAGCCTCGCCCGGTTCTTCCTCCATACCGGAAGCGAGATCCCCGCAGTCGACGTTTTTTATCTCGACGACCCGGTCGTCCGGTACGCCGGGCGGGAGGGGATGCTTCCCGAGCCGTGCCTGAACGACGGGAAGAGCAAGCTCTGCCTTCTGCAGTTCCGAAACAAGTCTTTTCTTTACGATTTCTGTCAGACCCAGTATTTTTCCCGGATCCGCGGGAACCTTCTCCGGATCCGCGGATCCAACGGCGAGCTGACCGGCGACCGGTGCGTCTATCTCAGGGACGGCGTGCCGATGACGCGGGAGCTTGTCCGCAACGCCTACGGCGCGAACGGCGATCTGGAGGGATTGTACCTTGCGGAGATCGTCTCGGAGGGCCGGACGCTTTACCGGAATCCCTTCCCCGGCGTACGCCTTACCGACGAGGAGATCGCCGTGGCGACCTGCCTCGTGAAGATGGGCGCCTACGTCGAAGGCGGCGAAGCTTTTTACCCGCCGGAAGAGGCGGCGCTCGACGCGAGGATCGCCTTCCGGATGACCTGACGGATACAGACAGAGAGGAGAAAGAGTCATGAAGCTTTCCGTACTGAGCTACAACGTCGAACATTTTGCGCTTTATCACGGGCCGGGGATCGATTACGACGCCTTCGCCGAAACCATCCGTTCCTTCGGCTCCGACCTGATCGGTCTGAACGAGGTGCGCGGCGCGGGCGAATCCGCGGGATACGACCCCCAGGCCGCGATCCTGGGCGAAAAGCTCGGGTTCCACGCTTACTTCGGCAAAGCGCAGGATATGAACGGAAAAAAGGATCCCTACGGCAACGCCTTTCTGTCCCGTTTTCCGATCGTGAAGGCCGAAACGATCCTCATCCCCTATCCCGAGGACGCCATGAGTCCCTATCCCGAGGTGCGGTCGATCCTGCACGTCACGGTCGCGCCCGACGGGAAGCCGCTTACGATCCTCGCCACGCACCTGGGCGTTACCGCCCGGGAGCAGGAGGTCGGGATCGGGATCCTTCTGCCGCTGCTCGGAGGCGGGCGGACGATCCTTATGGGCGATTTCAATCTGACGCCCGCTTCACCTCTTCTGAAGCCCGTGCTGGAAAAGATGCGTGACAGCGCGGAAGTCCTGCCCGGTCCGCTTCTGAGCTTTCCTTCCGACAAGCCGGAGGTGAAGATCGATTATCTGTTTACCAGCCCCGATCTCCGGGCGCTTTCAGCCGATATCCCGGACGTCGAAACCTCGGATCACAGGCCGTATCTTGCGGAAATCGAGATCTGACCGCCGGAAAAGCGATCCCCGCCCGATGGGCGGGGATCATTTTTCTTATGCCGGTCCGGCGCAGTTCAGTTGATCACCAGTCTCTCCCCCGCGCGCCTGTCAAGCCTTTGATGATGGGAGAGGTATTCGTCCAGCACGTCGCGGCAGGAGGTCGCCACCACCCGGGGCGTTTTGACTTCCGAAAGCTCCTCGGTCGTGACGCCGAAGCCGAGGTTGACGTTCTGATAATGGAAACGCTGCAGCCCGATGGTGTAGAGTTTGTCGTCCGGGATCTCCTCTCCGTTCAGGCTGAATTCGAGGAATCTGTGATTTGCGCGGTCGTAAACGACCCGGAAGCCTTCCGAGAACTGGTAGAATTCACAGTGTACGCCCTTCCAGACCTCGTCGCGCAGCATATAGCGGATCATATTCTTCAGTCTCCCGCCGCTGACGGTGGACATGTAGATCTCGTCGTCGTAGGGGAACGCCTCCACAAGGTCGCCGTACAGGACGATGGGATTCATTTCGGTGGCCCGGATACTCCCGGAGCCGAGCAGCATGATATCGACGTCCAGGCTTTCCTTGAGCGCGTCGGCAAAGAGATCGCCGAGCTCGGTCTCCCGGATGCGCTCCGGATGGGTCAGCTTCCGGTTGAAGCGGGTGACTACGCGGCCGTAGATGCTGTCGGTCTTTTTCTTGTATTTGGAGATCAGATTCTCCAGATCGGGGTCCCGCGGGCAGTTTTCGGAATCGATCGGGACGGACCTCCATCTGTATTCCGAAACGCAGTTCAGCTCCTTGTCGATCGTCAGATCGAATCTTCCGATCTGGTCGGTCCCGACGCCCGCCTGTACGATCAGGATGTCGTTGACCTTCGCCGGTTCCTGCAAAAAAGTATGGGAGTGGCCGCCGATGATCACGTCGACACCCCAGTCCGGGTCCAGAAGGGCGGCGAGCTTTTTGTCCTCTTCGAATCCGATATGGGTCAGAAGGACCGTGAAATCGATGTCCACGGCGTTGTAGGCGTTGCAGATCTTTCCGACCTCCCGCGCCGCGTCCTCGATGTTGACGACGGTGCCGACCAATCCCTGGGCCCTGGTCTGCGCCAGCACCTCTTCGGTCAGGATCCCGATGAAGAGGATCTTCATCCCGTCCACTTCCAGGATGATGTAAGGCCGGAACAGGCGCGCATGGTTGGTCTTGATGTACATGTTGGCGTTGATGATCGGGAATTTGGCGCACTTTTCCAGGAACAGCAGATGGGAAATGCCGTAATCGGTCTCATGGTTGCCGACGGTGACCACGTCCGGCGACAGCATGTTCATGATCTCGATGGTGGAAAGCCCCTGAAACTCCGAATCGATGACCGAGCCGCGGAACATATCGCCGGCGATGCAGTAGAGCGTGTTGGGAGATTCCTCTCTGGTTTTATTGATGTACCCCGAGAGCATGGAAACGCCGCCGACCAGCTTTTCTTCCACGTCCTCCGCCAGGAAATCGCCGTGCATGTCGTTGGAATGCAGGAGCGTGAGCTTTTTGAATCTCTCTTCCATATCGAACGAATATCCTTTCCGAAAAGAAAAGCGCCGCAGAGAGACGTTTTCAGACTCCCTGCGGCGCGTCTTTCTTTACTTGTTCCCCGCGATAAAGGCGCCGCAGTATTCGCAGTTGCCCGCGGCGTCCGGCGTGGTGGTGGCGCCGCAGTAGGGGCATCTCAGAGCCGCCTTGGGGGCTGCGGCTTCCCGCACCTCGTTGCGGACCTGCTGCCGCACTTCGGTCAGGATCTTCTTGATCTCTTCGCCCATTTCCTCGTATTCGCGGTAATCGCGGTTCAGCCTTTCGTTGGGCTTGCGCATGGCGGGAACCGGATTGTCGGGATTGACCTCCACGCGGGAGGGATTGAGCTGCAGCTTCATGGTGTCAAAGTACGGATGATTGACCCGGATCGTCACGTCGAAGTCGTAGCTGTAGGTATACCGGGGCGGAGTATAGCTGACCATCTTTCCTTCGCGGTCGCGGAAATGCGCCTCGCTGCGGTTTTCGGAAACGTCCACGTCGCATCCGGTGACCTGGGAGAAATCCAGGATGTCGGGGTTCGCCTCAGCCAGGTTGCGGGCGGAGGTAACGGTGAACTTTCTCGCGTCCTCATCCAGGAGGAGCCGCGGGCTGTCGCCCAGGGACCGGGTCACGTGGAAAGCCCTGACGGCTTCCTTGTTTTCCTCGCGGTATTCCAGCTGGCGCTTGATTTCCTCCACGGTGCTGGATCTTCTGTCGCTGAACCAGGGGGAAAGCTTCGCCGCGCAGGTTTTGCACATATTGCCGTCCTCCAGCTTGCGGTTGCCGAGCAGTCCGATCTCGCCGCCGCAGATGGAACAGACCTTCTTTTCAAAGAGTTTTCCGAATAAAGCCATCGATCGTTTCTCCTCTCTTTCCGGACCTTTCCGTTTTTCACCGTGCGGCGGTTCTCCGCCGCACGGTGAAAAGTCTGTATGAAAGCCTTCTTACTTGACGTCTCTTTCGTCGAAGATATCGCCGCATTCCGGGCAGAACTTCGGCGGGTTCCGCGGATCTTCCGGTTCCCATCCGCACTTGTCGCAGCGGTAAAGCGGCGCTCCCGCAGGCTTCTTCGCTCCGCAGTTCGGGCAGA
>JAFRWU010000015.1 GCA_017441705.1 Clostridia bacterium
AAATGGGTGGACTCCATCATCGACGCCATGAAGGAGGAAGGATATGTTCTGTAAAATCACAGATCTTTTCGATCTTTCCCACACGATCGCCGCACCGCTTTTCGACGGGAAAACCTATCCCTGGGAACTCCTGGACGGGATCGCGGATTTTATCCGCGCGGTCGGGCCGACCCTTCCCGAGGACCGGTTTGAAAAGAGGGGCGAGGACATCTGGGTGGCGAAAAACGCCGTGATCTTTGAATCGGCCTATCTCAAAGGGCCTCTGATCGTCGACGAAAACGCCGAGATCCGCCACTGCGCCTTCATCCGCGGCAGCGCGATCGTCGGCAAGAACGCCGTGGTGGGCAATTCCACCGAGCTCAAAAACGTGATCCTGTTCGACAATGTCCAGGTGCCCCATTACAATTACGTGGGCGATTCGATCCTGGGATATAAATCGCACATGGGCGCGGGCTCCATCACCTCCAACGTGAAAAGCGACAAGACCCTGGTCGTGGTGCACGCGGGGAAGGAAGAGATCCCCACCGGCCGCAAAAAGGTCGGCGCGATGCTGGGCGACAACGTGGAGATCGGCTGCGGCAGCGTCCTGAACCCCGGCACGGTGGTGGGACGCGGCGCCAACGTCTATCCGCTTTCCTCGGTGCGCGGCCTCGTCCCCTCCGGCAGCATCTACAAAAGAGCCGGCGAGGTCGTGAAAAAGAGAAGCGACACGGTAAGACTCTGAACGAGGCTGGGCGCGAAACGGACGGGGGAGGATCCCGTCACGCATTGACGCTGTAAATAAGCGCACGAAAGAAAAGCAGGCTGAAATCAAATTCAGCCTGCTTTTTTTTTCAAAAAACCTGTTGACAAACCGGTTTATTCGTGATAGACTGCAATTGAGGTTTACCAAGGGTAAACCGGAGAGAAAAGAAAGAAAGAGGGGGATCGTCATGGACGTGGAGCTGGGAGAGATCCAGACGCAGTTCGCGGAGCTTATCTGGAAAAACGAACCGATCGGCTCGGGGAAGCTGGTGAAGCTGTGCGAAAAGGAGTTTTCGTGGAAAAAGCCGACCACCTACACGGTGCTTAGAAAGCTGTATGAAAAGGGGCTTTTCCAAAACGAGGGCGGCGTCGTGACCTCGCGCATCTCGCGCGAAGCCTTCTACGCCGCGAAGAGCGAAAAATTCGTGGAGGAGAGCTTTTCGGGGTCTCTTCCGGCCTTTATCGCGGCCTTTACGTCTCAGAAGCGCCTGAGCGAAGCCGAGGCCGAGGAGATCCGGCGGATGATCGACGCGTACCGCAGGGGGAGTGAAGAATGAACGAGTTTGCGCTGAAGCTTTTGAACATGTCGATTTCCGCGGGGTGGATGGCTCTGGCGGTGATCCTTTTGCGGCTGCTTCTGAAAAAAGCACCGAAGTGGCTCATGGTCCTGGCGTGGGGGCTGGTGGGGCTGCGGCTCCTTCTGCCCTTCACGATCCCCAGCCCCCTGAGCCTGATCCCGTCGGAGGAAACGGTCAGGATCGAGTCGGGCGCGAAAGGCGCGGAGACCGTGATCGATTCGGGCATCCCCGCGGTGGACGGGGTTTTGAATCCCGCGCTCCGCGCCGGGGAGAAAACGGAGACGGGAACGCCGATCTACTTCGATGAGGAAAGCGCGGGGGAGAAGACGCTGGAAGGAAGCGGGAGCGAAACGGCCGCCGAAAGCGAAAAGAAGGAAACGTCCTTCCCACTCCTGGGGGCGATCTGGGCGGCGGGAGCAGTCGTGATGCTCGTTTACGCCGCGGCGAGTTACTTTTCGCTCCGGAGAAGCGTCGGCGACGCGATCAGGACGGAAAAGGGGATCTGGCGGTCCGACGGGGTGAAAAGCCCCTTTATCCTCGGGCTATTCCGGCCCCGGATCTATCTGCCCTCCTCGATGGACGAAGAAACGGCGGGATACGTGATCGCGCACGAAAAGGCGCATCTTCAAAGGAAAGACCACTGGTGGAAGCCCGTCGGGTATCTGCTGCTCGCGGCGTACTGGTTCCATCCGCTTTTGTGGGTTGCGTACGTTCTTCTGTGCCGGGATATCGAATTTGCGGCGGATGAAAAAGCGATCCGCGAAAGGGACCGGGAATGGAGGGCGGCGTATTCTTCGGCGCTTCTCGCGGCCAGCATGCCCAGGCGGCGCGTCGCGGCCTGCCCGCTGGCCTTCGGCGAGGTGGGGACGAAGGCACGGATCAAGTCGCTTTTGAACTACAAAAAACCGGCGTTCTGGATCGTGATCGCGGCGGTCCTGGCGCTCGCGGTCACGGCGACGTGCCTCCTGACCGGCCCCATGCGAAGGGACGCAGGCGAAACGGAGCCGGCGGCGGAGGGAGGCCTTTGGGGGCAGACCAAGGCGCTTCCGGACGGAGACGCCGTCTTTACGGAGGGGCGGACCGCGACCGGGCTGCGATTTGAAACGATCAAGTTCGACGGCGTTTATCTCTATTATTCCATGGCGCGGGACGGGGACGGATATCTGCTTCTTGCCAATTTCGACGAAGAGGGGATGCAGCTTCTCCGGCTCGACCGGGAGTTCCGCATCGTCTCAAAAGAACCGGTCGAACCGGGGGAGAACGAGATCCTCGCCCTGATAGACCCCGGCAAGAGCGGAGAAAAGGCCTTCACGGTGGAGGAGCGCAGCGTCGGCGCGGCTTCGGGCATGGATGCGACGCGTCCGTTCGTGTGCAGGGACGGCGAGCCGCTTTTCAGCGCAGCGAACGCCGCGGGCGGATACAACTATATCCATCTGCTTCCCACGGAGGACGGGCTGTGGGCGATCAATTTCAACTTTCTGCTCCTGGACGGAAAACAGGCGAAGCTTCCCGAGCCCGACCCGGGGTACATGTGGCAGGGAAGGGGCTTTTTGAATTTCGGCGGCACAAATTACGCCGTGATGGGACAGAGCAAGGATTACTCGATGCCGGAGGAATGGTATCTTCTTGAGCTCCGGGGAAAGGAGATCGGCGAGGTCCGGAAAACGAATCTCCAGGGAAACCGCTTCATGATGGGAGAGGGAGCTCCGGCCAACGTCTTCTTCCATGACAGCAGGTTCGCGTTTGCCGACGGCGAAAAGATCCTGCTTGCCAGCGACATAGAGAAGGAAGGGCTGGATCTGGGCGGCGACATCAACGGCTGCTGGCGCGAGAAGGACCGGATCGTCATGCTTCTCGGGTCCGAGGGGATCGTGGTCGCCACCGACAGCGGAGAGCCGCTCGACGGCGCGGAAGGGCTTGTGATCGGAGCGGTCGCGCCTCCGCAGGCGGCTCCCGAGGCGATCATCTCCCTTTTCAACCGGGAAAAGCGCGGCGTCGTCACGATCAAGAGATATGAAAACGAGGAAAAGCTGAACCTCGCGCTGCTTTCCAAAGAGGTGGATCTGATCTGGGATTATGATCCCGAGATCCTTTTCGACCGGGCGAAGGCCGGCGCGCTGGAGCCGATCGGCGACTTTATGGACGTGTCCGTGATCTATCCGAATCTGGTGAGTCTGGGAAGCCGGGACGGAAAATGCTGGTTCCTGCCGGCGGATTTCAGACTGGAGGGCATGATCCTGCCGGAAAGCGCCGCGGAGGGAAGAGGGTATTTCCGGAGCATGGAGGAATTCGACAAAGCCCTCGGGACGCTTCCCGAAAAGGAGGTCTATCTGCGCATGACGCGGGGGTCGCTTCTCCGGGCGGCGGATCCCATGGAATGGGTCGATCCCGAGACGAACACCTGCGATTTTCAGAACGAAAACTTCCTGAAGCTTTTGGAGATCGACCGGCGCTTCGCGGAAAACCAGGAAATCGTAGAGGCGAATCCCGTGGGCGAATACAATCCGCTTTTTGAGACTTACGTCAACAGCAAAGGGTTGGGGTTCACCTGGGGTCTGGAGGCCCAAAACCTCTATTACAACAGACGGCATCCCGAAAGCGGCGTTTCGGACGCGTCCCGGTTTATGCCCTATCCGGGCAACGGACGCTTTGCGGGACTCGCGGTGAATTCCTATAATCTTGTGGCCGTGGCGGCCGGAAGCGACAAAAAGGAGGAGATCAAAACCTTCCTTACCTATCTCTTCTCGGAGGAAGCGGCGCGGGCAGCCGTCGAGGACGCCGCCGCCTACGCCTTCGAGTACTTCCCGAACCAAAAGGTGAACAAGGCCCTGATCGACGAGAGGATCGACCGCGCCCGGGAGGCGGAGGAAAACGGCGAGTACGTCGATATCCATCATACGAAAGAGGAGTACGAAAAAGGCAAGGAAGACGTCGCGGCGGCGATCGCCTCCGGCGATCACTGGTACGCGTACGCGCACGGCGAGCTGAAGAAGATCATGGACGAGGAATGCGCCCGGTATTTCGCCGGGGAGATCACGGCCGAGAAGGCGGCGGAGTATATCCAGAACCGGATCTCCCTGATGCTGGCGGAAAAAGGGTGAGAAGGGGGTGAGAAGCATGACCGGCATAAGACGCGGCCGCGGGACAGAGCGCATCGGCGCGGCGCTTCTCGCATTCCTTCTGCTTTTTGCGGGCTGCGCCGGGGCGGAAAACGGAGCGAAGCCGGCTCCGGAGGAGACGGAGACGGCGGAAGCGGAGGATCCGGAAGGGATCTGCCTTCCGGAGGAGGAAAGCGTCCTCTCCTTTGAAACGGCGCGCTTTACCGTGGAGGGCGTGAGCGAATACTTCTCCATGGCCCGGGACGGGGACGGGTACCGTCTTTTCGCCCGCAGGGACGGGAAAGACGAGGAGCTGACGCTTGACCGGGATTTCCGACTGACGGCCGAAAGCCCGAAAAGGACGGCTGTCTGGGGCGTGATCGACGCGGGCGGAGACGGAAAAGCGAAGTATACTCTGGAAATGCGGCGGAATCCCGCTGCGGCCGCGGGAGAAGAGGGCGTGAAAATGTCGCTCTGCCGGGACGGCGAAGCGCTTTTCTACGATGATTCCGGCGTGCTTACGGGAAACGCGGGACAAGCATCGGTCGCTTCCGAGGGAGAGACGGTCTACGTCGTCGGGGAAGACATGTATTATCTCCTGGCGAACGGAGAAATGTCCCCCCGGCCCGCCGCCGAGGGCGGATGCGAAATGATATTCCGGGGCTTTCTGCGCCTGAAGGACGCTCTCTGCGTCGTTTTGAACGAGACGGATTACATGACGGTGAACCGCTGGTATCTGGCGAAGCTTGAGGGAACGCGGATGGGGAAGCCGGTCCGGACGAACGTCGCGGGGTGGCGCTTCACCGTGGAGGCCGACGGGGCGACCTGCGATTTCGTCCGCGGCGACGGGCTTTACCGCACCGACGGGGAAAAGATCGAAAAACTTATGGATTTTGAAAAGGCGGGCGTTTCCGTCGTGGGAGTGCGCGGCTTCTGGCGCGAGGAAGGGCGATTCGTCCTTCTCCTGAAGGACGGGATCCTGGTCCTTTCCGACAAGACGGCTTGAAAAGCGCCCTGAGGAAAAAGACGTTTTGCGGGGGAAAACGACCCGCGAAAGGGGAACGAATCTGACGAAAGGAAGAAAACGTCATGAAGCTTCTGAAGATGGTATGCCTGTGGCTGGCGCTTCTCGCGCTTCTCGCCTCCTGCGCTCTGGAGTCGCCCGTGACCGAAACGGCCGGCGAGAGCCCGGAGACGCCCGCCTCCGAAAGCGAGACCGCGCCGGAAAGCGAGCCGGGGGAGACCGGAACGAAGGAAGGGCAGGACGTCTCCGGGGGAGAAGTGCTGTCGTATTACGAGGATCTGGGGATCAAGGTGCGCGAGATCCGGCGGATAGGGGGACGATTCCTCGTGTGGACGGACAGTCTTTTCACCGAGGAAGGATACGAGCCTTCAAGCATTTTTGAGATCTACGACCCCGCGAAGAGGGAACGCACGTATCTTCTGACGACCGACGGCCCGGCCGTGAGCTGCGACGTCCGGACGAATGAGGACGGGACGATC
>JAFRWU010000101.1 GCA_017441705.1 Clostridia bacterium
GCCGGATTTTCGTCCGGAAGCTTGAAACGCGGCTCTTTCCGCATCCTGACCGCGCCGCTCTTTCACCCGGGAAGCGGCTCTCTTTGGCGGGGACGACGGGAATTGACGTTCCTCAAACGCTCGTTTTTCCGTATAGCGAAGTTATTTTAGCGCATTTCCCGCTTCTTGTCAAGAGAAATCGAGGGAAAAGAAAGCGTATGCGCCTTCGCCCGGTTGAAGAACCGGGCGGTTTTTGCTATAATAGCCCAAGACTACCCCGAACGCTTCCCGCCGGGGACGCAGGACGGGAAAACGAAGACGCGTCCGAAGCCGTCCCCGCGGCGCGGACGCCCGAGAGAAAGGATGATCCCTATGGAAGGACCCGCCCCCGAACGCCTCGAAACGCCCGCTCCGCTTCCGGAGCCCGATTACACGAAAAAGGCGAGACGCGATTTCATGATGCTGGGCTTCGCGCTGCTTCTTTTCATCGGCGCGGCCTCGACGGTGCAGATCGTGATGCAGCTGATCCTCAGGACGGTTGCGCCGGCGATCACCGAAGAGCCCTGGTTCCTGTGGGTCCTGAGCGTGCTGCCACTTTACCTGATCGGCCTGCCGCTGGCGCTCCTCTTCTTTTCCCGGGTGCCCGCCGAAAAGACGGAAAAGAAAAAGATCCCCGTCTATTACTGGCTCGGCGTCTTTACCGTGTCGGTTTTCGTGATGTACGCGGGCAATCTCATCGGGACCGCGGTGACGGGCATCCTTTCGCTTTTCCGGGAAAGCCCGATCGTCCCGGCCGTTTCGGAGCTCCTTTCCGAAAGCTCGCTTCTGTGGTCGATCCCCGTCACGATGATCGTGGCGCCGGTGATGGAGGAGCTGATCTGCCGGAAGATGCTGATCGACCGCACACGCCGGTACGGCGAGCTGACCGCGGCGTTCTTTTCCGCCGCGGCGTTCGGCCTGATCCACGGCAACTTCACGCAGTTTTTCTACGCCTTCGGCCTCGGCTTCGTCTTTGCCTGGGTCTATCTCAAGACCGGGAACGTGATCTACACGATGCTTCTGCATGCCTCGATCAATTTTATGGGCGGCGTGGTCGGACCGTGGATCCTGAAGAACGTCGATCTGGAGGCTCTGGATTTCCGGGATGCGGCGGACGCGGAACGTTTCCTGACCGAAGGCGGTTTGGGATCGCTTCTGCCGCTGGCCTATTACGGCATAACGATCCTTTCGCTGGCCGTCGCGGGCATGGTGATCCTGATCGTCTACCGGAAGAGCGTGACCTTCGCCCCGGCTGCGGAGCCGATCGCCCGCGGCAAGGCGTTTTCCACCGTCTATCTCAACGCAGGCGTGATCCTTTTTGTCCTTTTCTGCCTGGGACTTTTCGTCTATTCGGTGATCCGGTAGCGTCAAAAGAAAGACAAAAGGCGCGCGCTTCGGAAAGAAGCGCGCGCCGGTTTTTCCTCCGACGGATCTTATTTTTTGTAGGTGGCAAGGACTTCCTCCCGGGTGGGAAGCGCGGGGATCGCGCCGAACCGGGTGGTGGCCAGAGCGCCCGCGCGGTTGGCGAAATCGCAGGCGGCGGCATATTCGTCGTCGGCGGCGAGGGGCTTGCCCGCCTTTTTCCGCGCGGCAAGATGCGCGACCATGGAGGCTACGAAGCTGTCGCCCGCGCCGGTGGTGTCCACCATGAAGATGCCGTCGTTGAAGGCGTCGATCCGGCCCTCCCGGGTCCCGTCGCTCCAGAAGCAGCCCTTGCTGCCCATGGTCACGGCGACCAGCTTCACTCCGCGCGCGACGAGCTTTTTCGCGATCTCCCGCGGATCGGAGGTGCCGAGGATGAATTCGCTTTCGTCGTCGCTGATCTTGACGAAATCCGCCTTGTCAAAATAGGAAGCGATGGTTTCCCGGATCTCCTCCTCCGGCGCGTTCCACAGGCCGAGGCGCAGGTTCGGATCGTAGGAGATCAGAAGGCCGTTCTCCTTTGCGTATTCCAGGGCGCGGTCGGTGGCGGCGCAGCCGTTTCCGGAGGAAAGCGTCACCGAACCGAAATGGAAGACCAGAGCGTCCCGGAAAAGCTCCTCCCGGATGTCGTCGGGGGAAAGGCGCATGTCGGCGCCGGGATTTCGGTAGAACAGGCATTCCCGCACGCCGTCGGCGCGGCGGGCGTTGAAATTCAGGGTGGTGCGCGCCTCGGCGTCGAAGGCGATGCCGGAGGCGTCCACGCCCTGGGAAAGCATGGTGTTGAACATCAGACGGCCGAATGCGTCTTCGCCCACCTTGCCGATGTAGGAGGCGGAAACTCCCTGCCGGACCAGACCCACCGCCACGTTGGCGGGAGCGCCGCCCGGAGTGGGGAAGAAGCTTTCGGACGCTTCGATGGAGGCGTCACGGGTGGAAGAGATCATGTCGACGATCAATTCGCCGAGGCAAACGACTTCTGACATTTTCTGTCAACTCCTTTATCCTCATGGTTCTTTATCTTTTGATGAGGGCCTCTCTTTCCCGCGGGACGGCGCCGGGAAGAGGATGAGCCTACGTCTATTATACCGCAAAACCGGCCGGTGTCAATCCGAAACAGCGGGATCGGCGCAAATTCAGAAATTATACAGACAGTAATACAATGGACCCAAGCGGAGAATCCCGAAAGTATAAAAATATTTCGCGGCGGCTCTTGCTTTTTGCGGGAGAATCTGATAAAATACATAAGTCGTCCGAAAAAGGACGCCGAAATCCATATGGGATCGTAGCTCAGCTGGGAGAGCGCCGCGTTCGCAACGCGGAGGTCGAGGGTTCGAGCCCCTTCGGTTCCACCAAAAGAAAACCCGGTCGAAAAGGCCGGGTTTTTCTTTTGGCCGGTTTATTCAAAGGGGCGAGAACGGGCGCGTGTAAGAAAACAGCCCGGGGGGCTGTTTTCCCGCGCCCTGACCGAGCGC
>JAFRWU010000102.1 GCA_017441705.1 Clostridia bacterium
AAGAAACAGTTCCTCAAGATGAGCGGCATATTTATCCCTGACGGCTTCATCTTCGCTCAGACAGGATACGAGCCTCACGATCTCTTCCCTTTTCATCATGGTCCTCCGTTTATGTGTTCTTGCGGGTCTTCCGCCCGGGACTCCTCTTGCCTGTGTCACATGACCGGAATGCCCTTCTCTGAAGAAGAATGATTCTCGGAGAAGGGCATTGCCGTACCATGCTTACGGATTATTTCGATACACCGTTTTCGTAATCGAGAAGGATCTGAAGCTCGACCGGATGATCGGCCGCTTTCCCGTGCGCATTGACCAGATGGGTGATCCCCGGCTTTTCCGTCAGCATGATGGTGCAGATATGATGCACCGCCACGCCCGGTTTGTCCGGGACTTCCATGGCTGAGAAGAGTTCCGCCGCGATCAGGCGGTTGACCAGATATACGCCGAGGCCCACGGCAAGGAAATCCTCCGCGCCGTCTCCTACCTTAAAGGAAGCGAACCCGTTCACCGTACCGTCATGGCTCTTCCAGAGCGCCTGATCCGGCACATCGTAGGGGATCTCGCTCTGATACATGTAGACCCGCCCGCCGTTGCCGTTCCAGACGGTCTGATAGCCTTCGAAATGCTCGACCATCAGGGCATACATGATAACATCGTTTCCGTCGACGATCAGTCCGTTTTCTGCGTAATTCTTTTCCCAGGCCACGTGTGTTCCGTGGTCAGCTCTCCAGATCCAGAAGTTGTCGCCGATCACATGATCCGCCGAGACGCGCAGGCAGTTCTCGGTCTGCGTTGGCGCGGGCGTGGGAGCACCGCCGACGCGGAAATACAGATCGAAAAGCGTGATCGGGATCATTCCGTCGCTTTTTACGGGAGAAGAGACCGTCATCAGGTCTTTGCTTCTGACCATGCCCGCATCAAAGAGGATCCCGGCCGCGGACACGTCTTCCGTCGCCTCGATCTCCAGGCAGCTGTTTCCGTTCACCGCTTCCAGTGTCGCGAGACCGAGCCCGAGGACTACGGTATGATCTTTCAGTACCCTGATCGGTTCGCCGAGCTTGTATATGCCCGGCGTCAGGATCAGGTTCTTCCCTTCCCCAAGCGCCTTGTTGATCGATCCCGCGTCGTCGCATTCCGGTTTTGCCACATAAAAGAGATCGAGTGAGAGAATGTATTCGTCTCCCTCGCCGGAAGGTCTTTCCTCCGGGCTGAAGACCCACGGTCTTCCTTCCTGTCCTTCTTTCCAGGAACGCCCCGCGCTGTTTCTTCTGACTCCGGGCATATATACGCCGTAGCCTTTATCCCTGTCAAATACCAGGAAGGGTTTTTCCCGGGATACCGGGCTTTTGTCCACCGACGTGTATTTTGTTTCGGGCCATGTCCCGGCGGGAGCTCTGCCGCCGCCGATGCCGACGAACACCATATTCCAGTTCGAACCTTCCCATCTGTCCCAGTCGCAGTTCCGGGAAAGCCACTGCTGCTGCGATCCGGAATCAGTCGTTCCGGTGATCAGGGAGTCGGACATAAAGCCGCCGCTGCACCATCCGTGCTCATCATGCAGGTAAAGGTTTCCGTCCACTTGGATGCGGCGCACGTCAGTCGCCTGTGAGACCGCCCATACCGTATCGCTCCTGAGTTCCACATTCTCGAGCCCTCTCCAGAAGTTGCAGCAGGCGTTATGGTTCTGCGGATTGTTCCCGAGCCATCTTGCAAGAGACCTCAGCCCCTTGATGCTCGTATCGGTCGGGATCTCGCCGAGGCCGGCGACCTGGGTATAGAAGCCGACGTCGAGCGTAAGAGAATCATCATAGACGCCCGGTTTGAAGAAGAACGCGTACCGCTCGCTTCCGAACTGATTTGCTTCCTGCTTCAGATAGATCTTATGGATGATCTCAGCAACTTCTCTCGGATCATCCTCCGGAGAGAAGACCCATACGTTCTTTCCGAACAGTGCGAGATCCTTTTCGTTTCTCAGTTCCTTCATCGTATTCCTTCCTCCCGTGCGGCGGATACAATCCGCCTCATTGTATTTGCTGTTATTCTATCACTAGTACACATCTTCCGTCAACCACTCATGTTTTTTCAGACTTTCCAAAAACACATATGCATGATATAATGGCCGAAGGAAACAAGAAATCGGTACCGAAGGAGAGGTTAAAGCACTATGTTTGAAATTCAAGACGGCAGGCTCGTCTACGGATTCGAGCGTGAACGGCTCTGGGTGGAACCCTGGGGCGAGAACTCCGTGCGCGTCCGCGGCGCAAAGGACGGCGTGCTCCGCGAAAACGAAGTCGGCGCTCTGGATAAAGCAAAGCCTGTCACCGCCGAGATCCGGATCACCGAAGACGGCGCCGTGCTGAAAAACGGCCGGATCGAAGTCCGCTTCAGGGGCCCCGAGATGACCTTCTATAACGACCGAGGCGAGGAACTGACGGGCGAACACTGGCAGGGGATCAGTCTCCAGAAACCGGAGCCGATCCATGACCCGCTCCTCTACCCCGCACGCGTCTGGCGGAGACTTCCCGGCGGCGGATGGCGCCTTCAGTACCGCATGAAGGCCTATGAGGGGGAAAAGCTCTTCGGCATGGGACAGTACGACGACGGGATCCTTGACCGCAAAGGTTCCTCCCTGGAGCTTCGCCAGCGCAACAAGCAGGCAAGCGTCCCCTTCGTGATCTCAAGCCGCGGATACGGAATGCTCTGGAACAACCCCGCCGTAGGAAGAGCCACCTTCGCCGAAAACGGCACTATCTGGGAGGCTGATTCCACCGATACGCTGGATTACTGGATCACGGCAGGAGATGCTCCTTCCGATATCCTTCACGCATATTTCGACGCCGCCGGGCATGCCCCGATGATGAGCGAAGCCGCCATGGGCTTCTGGCAGTGCAAGCTGCGCTACGCGACACAGGACGAACTGATGGAAGTCGCGAGGGAATACCACGCGCGTGGCATCCCCCTCAAGGTGATCGTGATCGACTTCTATCACTGGACCGCGCACGGCGACTGGAAATTCGATCCCGCCTGCTGGCCGGATCCCGAAGGCATGTGCCGCGAGCTCAGGGAGATGGGGATCGAGCTCGCCGTCTCCATCTGGCCCACGGTGGAAAGAAAAAGCGAGAACTATAAGGAGATGCGCGAAAAAGGCCTCCTGATGGAATCCGACGCCGGCGTCCCCTGCTGCATCCTCTTTGACGAGAGCCTGACTGCCATCGACGTCACGAATCCGGAGACGCGGATATTTGTTTGGGACAGGGTGAAAAAGAATTATCTGGACAAGGGCGTGAAGCTCTTCTGGCTCGACTGCGCCGAGCCTGAAGTCTCCATCCCCGAAGATATGTTTCTCTATTCCTACGCCGCGGGTCCGGTGGAAAAGATCGGGAACATCTATCCCCGGGATTACGCGAAGCTCTTCTACGAAGGCCAGAAGGCCTGCGGTGTTGAGAATCCCGTGAGTCTCGTACGCTGCGCCTGGGCAGGCAGCCAGAAATACGGCGCCCTTGTGTGGTCGGGAGACATTTTCACCACCTGGAAGGCTTTCCGGGAACAGATCGCGACGAGTCAGAGCATGGCCATGGCCGGCATTCCCTGGTGGACAAGCGACATCGGCGGCTTCATAGACGGCGATCGGGACGATGAAGGCTTCCGGGAGCTTCTGCTCCGCTGGTTCGAGTGGGCCACATACTGTCCTGTGATGCGCATGCACGGAGCGCGTGCCGGAAAGCGCGAGGAGGGCAAGGATCCTCCCAACGAGATCTGGAGCTACGGCGAAGAAGCATACGGGATCATGAAAGCGCATATAGAAAAGCGCGAAGCCATGCGCCCGTATATCCGGAAGACCATGCGCGAAGCAGAAGCGGGCGATCCGCCGGTCCGTCCCCTGTTCTATTCCTTCCCGGATGACCCGAAGGCATGGGAGACCCCGTTCGAGCACATGTTCGGAAGCGATCTTCTCATCGTTCCCGTGCTGGAGCCCGGCGCGAGAAGCGTCACCGCCTATCTCCCCGCCGGATGCCGGTGGGAGGATACGCGCGACGGCGCTGTCTACAAAGGAGGGAGCACCGTGGAGCTCGCAGCCCCGCTGGAGAGCATCCCGGTCCTGAAAAAGATCTGAGAAGGCGCGGACCGGTCCCTGCTGAAGAAGAGACCGGTCCGCTGCATCATCTTTGCAAATAAGAAAGAGCAGGCCTCCCGCCTGCTCTTTCCCGATGGGCTCTTACGAGCCCTTTTTCTTTTTCTGCCCTTCCTCGGGGACTGTGATCACGAGTTTCTCGCCCTCTACGTTCAGGGAGACATTTCCCTTTCCGAGGAGACCGATCTCCTTCATGATGTCGGCCGGGATCTGCATTCTGCCGAGGCGGTCCACCGCGGCGTATTCCACGTGGCTTTCCTCCAGACCGACGATGCGGTTTTCGGCGATGCGCTTCAGTTCCTCTTCGTAGGCGTCCTGGCGCAGGAGCTCGCTGGAGATCCGTCCGTCGCGGATGTTGACCACGCGGTCCACCTTCCGGGCGATGGTGCGGTCGTGGGTGACGATGATGATCGTCACGCCCATTTCCTTGTTGATCCGGCGGAACAGGTCGAAAATCATATCCGCGGTCTTGTTGTCCACGGCGCCGGTCGGTTCGTCGGCCAGCAGGATCTTCGGCTGGTTTGCCAGGGCGATGGCGATGGCGACGCGCTGCTGTTCGCCGCCGGAAAGCTGATTGAGCTTGCTCTTGTAGCGGTGAGAGAGTCCCACCATATCCAGAAGCATCTTCGCTCTCGCTTTTCTTTCCTTGCGGTTCGCGATGATCATGGGGATCTGCACGTTCTCCAGCGCCGAAAGATACGGGATCAGGTTTCTGGCGTTGTTCTGCCAGACGAATCCGACTTCCTTGCGCTTGTACTGAACGATCTGCGCTTCGGTCATCTTGGCCATGTTGTTGCCGGTCACGTAGACCATGCCGGCCGTCTGTTTGTCCAGTCCGCCGATGATGTTCATCAGGGTGGATTTGCCGGAACCGGAGTTGCCGATGATGGCGACGATCTCGCCGGGATCGATCCGGAGGTCCAGGCCCTGCAGGGCGATAACCTCCACGTCCTCGGTCTTGTAGATTTTCACCACGTTGTCGCAGTAGACGGCGGCCTTTTCAAAATCGTCGTCAAAAAGATCGGTCGTGGTACTGGCCACCGCATCGGCGATGTCCTCTTCCTCGCTGCCTTTCTTTTTCTTTCTTTTGAAAAGCTTTTCCCAAAGGGATTTCTGTCCGATCTTTTTCACCGACGTGCGGCGGCCGTAACGGACCTTCGGTTCCTCGGCGGGGGCGGTCACGGTTTTGTTCTCACTCAACGATCTCACCGTCCTCTAACGTATAAACTTTGTCCGCGACGGTGAGAAGGCCCATATCGTGGGTGGTCATGACCACCGTGATACCGTGCTCCTTCACCAGGTTTTTGATCAGGTCAACCACAACCAGTCCGGTGTGCGTGTCCAGAGCCGCCGTCGGTTCGTCGGCAAAGAGCAGCTCCGGTCTGTGGGCAAAGGCGCGGGCGATAGCGACGCGCTGCTGTTCGCCGCCGGACATTTCGCCGGGGCGATGATTCATGCGCTTCTTCAGGTCCACCATCGTCAGGCATTCCATGGCGCGGTCGCGTCTCTCCTTGCCGGGATAACCGGCGACCCGCAGGGCGAATTCGATGTTTTCGTACGCCGTCAGGAAGGAAAGCAGCGCCAGCGACTGGAACGCGAAGCCGATCTTTTTACGGCGGTAATCGTCGCGCTTCGCTTCGCTGATTTTCGTCAGGTCGGTTTCGTGGAAGAACACCGAGCCGGAGGTGGGCATATCCAAAGCCGAAAGCTGATTCAGGAGGGTGGTCTTGCCCGAGCCGGAACGCCCGCGCAGGATGACCAGTTTCCCCTTTTCGACGGTCATGTTCACGTGTCTGACCGCATGGACCGTTTCGCCCGCCGTTTTGAAGTCGCGGCAGAGATCTACGGTTCTGAGAATGACTTCTTCCATATGCTCTCCCCCTTTCTCAGTCTTCGCCGATCTTCAGAGCGTTGTTGATCTTGATCTTGCGGATCAGATTTGCCAGGATCACGCAGCCGACCAGGAGAATCACTCCGAGGATCACGTAGAGGCGGATATAGTCGCTCGTCTCCGATACGATGCGGAAGGGAAGCTTCAGGCTTTCCGCGCTCTGCGTCATGCTGTAGATGGGGATATAGTAGTTGCTGGCCAGGAAACCGATCAGGACGCCGGCCAGGATCGCGCTTCCGGATATCATTCCCTGCTCCAGGATCAGCATGCCGATCAGACTCCTGACCCTCATGCCGATGGCGCGGATGATGCCGAACTGCAGCACCCGTCGGTTGATGGAAATGATCCAGTAAATCAGGAAGCCCGCGAAGCAGACGATGAGGCTCGTGATAAAGCACAGGGTAAGCGCGCCGTTCATGCTCTGCAGGGTCGGATCGTTCTTCAGGGCCACCGTGTCCTCGGTCAGGTCGCGTCGTTCGTCGATGGGAAGATTCTTTTCGCCGATCTCGGTATAGACCTGGTTGGAGGTGACGTCAGGCGCTTTCCGGATCCAGATCTCATAGGGCTGGACCGGGATCGGGTCTTCTCCTTTTTCCTTGAAGATCGTATCGAAGGCCACGATGGCAAAGAAGTGCGATCCCTCTCCCGTGCCGGTGGTATCGTTGGGATCGATGCCCGGCCAGTAATCGATGAAGGAACCGACCACCAGAGGGATATAGGCGTCGTCGCCCATCACGGCCTGAACCTGATCGCCCACGTTGACGCCGTACTCCTTGAACTCGCTGGAGAGGAGAACGGTGTTTTTGTAATCGGTCAGAAGGTTCGCGTAATTGTACCAGTGATAAGGCGTCAGGTGATTGCGCATGCGCGCCGTACCGGCAAATTCGGAAGGCTCGATGGCCATGACCGCGATCGGCTGATCCGTGAAGACCGGTCTGTTGGCCCAGACGTTCCGGACGGTCCCCCGCCATACGCGGGTGGCCTGTTCTACGGTCTCGAGTTCCTGATACGGCTTGTAGCTGATTTCCTTGTAGACCGTAAAGCCGTGCGGCTTCGTCACATTGTAATACGCGTAATCGAACTTCCATTCGTTTTTGATCACGATGTCGGCGCCGTCCATATACTGCAGAGTCTCCACCTGATTGGTGTTGATGGTGCGGGCGGTGTTGGCCGAGAAGATCGAAACGCCGATGGTGAACACCAGGAAGAGCATCAGGAACTGCTCGCTTCCGCCGGAGCGGGAAACCTGCGTCAGGGACAGGTAGAAAACCGGCGGCCAGAAGCGTCTTCCGATCAGGAAGATCAGCTTGATGATATAGGGATAGATCCTGAGGAACAGAAGTCCGGCGCCCAGAATAAAGAGCGTGGAGATCAGGAGCATCAGGGGGTCTACCGCCGAAGAAGAGTCGGCCACCGTGATCTGCGCCATGATGTCCTTCTGATTGTAGTAGGAATACAGGCCGTAAATCGAAACGGCCAGAAGGACGACGTCCAGGAAGAGCTTGTTCCAGAGCGGTCTCTTGTTGGCGCGCGCGACCTGCTGCTTATGGGTCAGGATGGTTTTGCGCGAAGCGGAGATCGCCGGGAACAGCATCATCAGGATGAAAAACACCGCGGCGGCCAGCGCGTACAGATAGGCCGTTCCGGTCAACTGCACCTTCAGGGCCGAACGGTTTACGAATTCCAGGAAGCCGTTCGCGCCGCCCAGGACGTAGCACATGCCGAGGCCGAGAGGCGGCCCGACGATCAGCGCGAAGCCGCTGATCAGGAGGCCTTCCAGAAGATAGATGGAGAAGATATGAAGACGGGACGCGCCGCGGCTTTTCAGAACGGCGATCTCATTGGCTTCCTGCTCCATGACCAGCTGGGATACCATGAAGATGTAGAACGCCAGAAGAATGATGACCGGAAGCTCGATCACCAGAAGCGAGAAGTTCAGCTCCCGCTCTTTTTCTCCGAAGCCCGAAAGGACCGACACTACCGGCCATTCGATCTTCGCGCCTTCCAGCCTTTCCACCTCTGCGACGTCGGACTCATAGAGGGAGGCGATGCGCGCCGCGTTGGTAAGATCGATCTGGTAGTAATCGAGAAGCAGATTCCAGTAGCTGCTTTCCAGATAGGTCGCCTTGGTGTCGATCATGGTCTGGAGGGTTTCCTCATCGGTAAAGGCGGCGCGGACATAGGGATCGAAGCCTTCGCTCCAATAGGTGTCCCCTTCGTCTTTGAGGGTGAAAAGACCGACGACCTGAATGTCCATCGAAATATCGTTTTCCATGCGGAGCCATTTCTGCAGGCCGATCGTGTACGTCTTGTCAAGGATCATCCGGCAGTCGGCCATGGCCTCCGAGGTCATCAGGATCTCAATGACGCCGTCGCTCCTCTTTTCCGGCATCCTGCCGCGGAGGATGCTGATATGATCCTCCAGGCCGGATTTGTAAACCATGTTGATGCCCTTGGTATCCACCGCATCGTTGGCGTCATAATCGGTATAGACGATAAACCGGGTGGAAGACCGGCGGAAGACGTGTCCGACGGTATCCAGACCGTAATCGCGCTGTATGTGCTCCAGGAGATCGTTGACGACCTTTTCCTGTCTCTGGATCTTCGCGGCGGTCTTGCCGGAGCCGAAGGTGGTGGTCACCGTCATGATGCCGGGATACGCTTGCGTTTCAGACTGGATCCTTTCCATATCCTTGATCAGCACGCGCTGCAGAACCCCCTGCGCATAGATCGGGATGCCTGCCAGAAGCGCGATGATCAGGATCGATCCGGTCATCATGCAGATCGTCATCCATCTGTTTTTCAGCAACTTTTTCAGTACGAAATTGAGCAAGCTTTCCTCCTCCTTTCTCTCGCTTGATTCGGAAAGTCGTCAATAATTGATGACGAGCTCGTCGCCGACCTGCAGGCCGGAAACAATTTCGTACTGAGACGTGGTCTGGATGCCCACTTCCACGTTGCGGATGACGGGCAGACCGTCCTCCAGGACGTAGCAGAAGTAGCTGACGTTATCGCCGTAGCCGGTGCTGAATACGTTGGCGGAATCCACCAGGATAACGTCGTGCTTCTCTTCCAGAATGATATTCATACCGCCGTTGTTGCCCATCTTGACGGTATCGGGAAGATTCGGGCACTTGATGTAAACGATACGGGCTTCTTCTTTTTCTTTCAGGATCTCCGGATCGATGTCGGCGGTCCCCTGAACGATCTCTCCCATCACGGAGATGCCGTTGACATAGATCTCGACCTCGCGGCCGGAGTAGAACTGGTTATACATGGTTTCGTCCTTGACGGTATAGACGAATATCAGAGAATCCGGATCGGCGATGGTCAGGACGTTCACGTCCTTGCTGATCATGTCGCCGACCAGGAGAGACGCCAGATAGGTGATCTTCCCGTCGAACGGCGCGATCAGCTGCGTTTCGGCCAGCTGCGCCTTGTATTCGGCCAGAGCCTTTTCGGTCTTCGCCCGATCCATTTTGTTGAAGGTGGTCTGCATGTCGTAATTCTGCTGATCCAGCGCGATGTTTTCGGTCATGCTCTTGATCTGCTTTTCCAGATCGGAAATACCGGTCAGGTTCGCGCTGTAAGCGTTCTTCGCCGCGGCGACTCTGGCTTCCGCCGCCTGCACCGCCGCTTTGGCGTTGTTCACGGCAGCCTCATATGCCGCGACGTCGGTCGCCTGAGCCGGAGACGGAGTTCCTTCGGGATCGGATTCCTTTTCGCCTTCCCCGGACGCCTCTTCGGCCTTCTTGGCCTCTTCGGCGGCTTTCTTGGCTTCTTCCTCGGCCTTCTTCGCTTCCTCGGCCTTTTTGGCTTCTTCCTCGGCCTTCTTCGCTTCTTCGGCAGCCTTTTGGGCTTCTTCTTCGGCCTTCTTCGCTTCTTCTTCGGCCTTTCTGGCTTCCTCCGCCTTCTTCGCCTCTTCGGCGGCCTTCTTCGCTTCCTCCGCCGCCTTTTTGGCTTCTTCGGCGGCCTTCTTCGCTTCTTCGGCCTTCTTGGCCTCTTCGGCGGCCTTCTTCGCTTCTTCCGCCTTCTTGGCTTCTTCGGCCTTTTTGGCTTCTTCTTCTGCCTTCTTCGCCTCTTCGGCAGCCTTCTTCGCTTCCTCCGACGCTTTCTTCTGCGCCTCGCTCAGAGCCTCTTCGGCTTTTTTCAAAGCGGCTTTCGCATCGGACAGCTCTTTTTCGGCTTTGGGAATATCCGATTTCAGCGACGAAGTCAGGTTTTTCAGATCGGACAGCGACGTCTTGGCGGCGCTGAGATTCGCCTTGCTGTTGTCAAGACTCTGCTTCAGCCGGTTCATGTTATAGGAATTCTGCAGATCGGTACGGTACAGATTGTCTTCCAGCTCGGCTATCTTTTCGGCGATCGTGGTATTCTCCGCCTCGGCCAGGATCTGTCCCTTTTTGACGATGTCGCCCTTTTCCACCAGGAAGCGGAAAAAGGTCCCCTGATCCAACTGGAAAGCCATTGTTTCCGTGGACGTGGACGTAAAATTGCCCACGCAGTATTTCACGTTCTGAATGTCGCCGGCTTCAACCGTCTTGGTCTTGTACACCGCTTCCTCCGGTTTGCTGATCGGAGGGGGCATAACGTCTTCTTCGGTCGGAAGGACCGAGCAGGACGCCATCAATCCGATGCACGCCGCCAGCGTCAAAAGCGCTGCAAGAATCTTACTGGTAGTTTTCAAGGCAGTCATCCTCCTGAAATTAATATACCTTGCGCGATTCTATTATAATCCCGCTTTCTCCGGTTCGCAAGCATCAATTTTGCGATTTGGTACGTTTTTTTATCAATAATATCGATTCGCCTCTGTTTGTTCATTATTCGTTCATAATTATGTAAAAAACTGTCCATTTTTAAGGCAAAAGCCCTTCCCGAATGGGAAAGGCTCTTGCTTCAGAAATCCCGTCCGTTCACTCCTTTTCCGCAGGGGATCCCCCGGGCGGAGGCTCCGGACGGTCGGTTTTCAATTCTTTCAGGAGTCCCAGCGTCAGAGGGATCGCCGCCAGAAGCGATACGAGATCGGCCGCCGGCTGGGCAAAGACCACCCCGTCGAAGCCGAAGAAAACGGGCAGGAGAAGCACCAGCGGGATAAAGAACAGTCCCTGCCGCGACATGGCCAGGAAGGACGCCCGGAACATCTTGCCTATGGTCTGGAAAAGCATGTTGCTCATGATGACGAAGGCGTTGAGCGGGAAGATCAGGCACTGCAGCCTCAGAGCCCTCGCCCCTTTCTTGATCACCTCCGCGTCGTCGCGGAAGAGCGCGATGATCCACGGCGCCGTGAACTCGGCGATCACCGCGAGGATCAGGAGAAAGGCGACGCCGCTTGCCACGCAGAAAAGGTAGGCCTTCCTTACCCGCGTGTATTTTCCCGCGCCGTAGTTGAAGCCGCAGACCGGCTGAAAGCCCTGTCCGAAGCCGATCAGGGCCGAAGTCGCGAACATCATCACCCGCGTCACCACCGACATGGCCGCGATGGCCGCGTCCCCGTAGCCGTGGCAGGCGAAATTGAGGCAGACCGTCGCCAGGCTGTTGAGTCCTTGGCGGCAGAGGGACGGAACGCCTCCGACGGCCATATTTTTCAGGTAATAGAGGCTCGGCGTGAAAAGCGAAAGCTTCATGCGGATATTGTCGCTCCGCATCGTGCCGAGAAGAAGCAGGACAAAGGAAACCGCCTGGGAAAGGATCGTCGCAAGAGCCGCGCCGGTGATGCCCATCCTGAAGGTGAAGATGAAGAGGGGATCCAGGCCGATGTTCAGGATGCTTCCCGCCGAGATGCCCACCATGGCGTAAGCGGCGTTGCCCTGGAAGCGAAGCTGATTGTTCAGGACGAAGGAGGAGCACATCCACGGCGCGCCGATGAGGATCACGGTCAGATAGCTTTCGGCGTACGGATAGATCGTATCGGTGGAGCCGAGCAGATAAACCAGGTCCTTTCGGAAGATCAGGCCGACCGCGCCGATCAGGATCCCCGCCAGGATCGAAAGGAGGAACCCAGTCACCGCCATCCTGGCGGCCTTTTCGTTTTCTTTCTTTCCCAGCGCGCGGGATACGAAATTCCCGGATCCGTGTCCGAAAAAGAAGCCGAACGCCTGAATGACGGCCATCACCGGGAAGACCACGCCGACGGCTCCCGTGGCGGAGGTCCCGATCTTTCCCACGAAGAAGGTGTCGGCCATGTTGTAGATCGAGGAAACCAGCATGCTGACGATGGCCGGAGCGGCCATGGAAAGCACGAGCTTTTCCACCGGCGCTTCGGTCATGCGCTGATACTTTGTGCCGTACGTTCTCTTCTGCAAGGCGTCCTCTCCCCCTTTTATGCGCCGCGCGGGCTTTTCGACTCCTCCCCGCGCAGAAGGCGTCTTGCGGACCGCGGCGCCAATTTCCGCTTTTTATCATATCACAACCCGCGGGAAAACACAACCGAAGCGCGGCGGCGTTTCCCGGGGCGTCCCTCTCTCTTCCTGCCGGAAGGTCTGTTTTTCACGGCAGTCTATGGACAACGCCGCCGGAGTATGCTATACTCTCCTTCGAGAGGAAAGGAGGCTTCGTTTCCATGACGTACGCCGCAGGAAAGAATGCCGTTGACCGCACGCAAAAAGAAGTGCCGAAAATCGACTGCCACACCCATATCGTTTCTCCCGAAATCCGGGACGAATACTTTTCCCGCACCGACGGATGGGCTTTGGTGATGCAGTTTCCCTCCTCCATATTCCCGAATCCCCGCTGCGCGGAAACGGTCCGTTCCGACCCGCGTCTTTTTTTATGCGCGGCGGTGGATCTGAAAGCGCCGATCGCCGGGCAGCTCGAAAGGATCGAGCCGCGCATCGAAGAAGACAAGATCGTCGGCCTGAAGATCTATCTGACCTATCAGAAGGGGCGAGCGTCCGATGAGAAAATGCTCCCCGTCTATGAATTCGCGCGGAAGAACCGGCTGACGGTGACCTTTCACACGGGACTCTGCTCTCTGGTGCTCCCCACCGACAAGGACCTGGAGGGATCCAGCGCCGCCTATATCGAGCTTGCGGCCCGCGCATTTCCCGACGTGAATTTCGTGATCGCCCATCTGGACGATCCGCGTTACGAGGAATGCGTGGAGATCCTTTCCCGCAACGAGAATCTCTTTTCCGACGTATCCGGCGTCTACGAAACCGGCGCGAAGGAGGCGACCGACGTGGAAGGCACGATCAGGAATTACGACCGTATCCTCCATTCCCGCCCCGGCATGGAAAAGAAGATCCTCTACGGCACCGACTTCTGTCCCCCGATCAATCTGGACAGGATCCCCGAGTACGAGTATACGATGGACAGCATCTTCCCCGCGGAAACCCGCGCGGATATCTACCGCGGCAATTGTCTCCGGGCCTTCCCGCGGCTCCGGGACGCATATGACAAGAGGTAACAAATGAAAAGCTTTATACATTCGCTGAAGGCGCTGTTCCGGTCCTTCACGCTCTACCAGATCCTTTATCTTTCCACCGTCGTCGTGATCGTGACTCTCTTCGCCGTGTTCTTCCCCGACCTGATGCTGGAAGACACGTCAAACGCTTTCGTGTTGGTCTGTTCGGTGATCGCGGTCCTGGCGAATCCCGTCTGCGAGCTTCTGATTTCCAAACAGAGCAATCTCAACTTTTTCGTCGATATCCTGTTTATCGAGATCCCGGAGTTCTTCATTTGTCTGGCCAACGGCTGGTACGCCGTCGCGACGGTCACTCTGCTCTTCTGGATCCCCATCGATATCATGAGCATCGCCCGCTGGCTCTGCCACAAGGATGAAAAGCGTGAGGAGCTGACGGTGGTCAGGCGTCTTTCGCCGAAGCAGGATATCCTGATCCTTCTCGCCATCCTCGCCTTCGGCTTCGGGGCCGGCGCGCTTTACAGCCTGATCCCCGGCGCCGCGGATAGCTATCTGGACGCCTTTGCGGCGACCTTCGGCATGGCGAACGGGATCCTCCTGCTCCTGCGGTACAACGAGCAGTGGTACGCCTGGTTCATCACGCTGATCTTCTACGTGGCGCTCTATGTCACCGGCGGCGCCTATATCATGCTGGTGACTGTGGCCGCCATGCTGGTGAACACCTGCTACGGCTACGTCAAGTGGCTGAAATACGCGAAGGAACGGGAAAAAGAGCAGGCGGAAGCGGCCGCCGGAAGCGAGTGAGCCCGTTTCCCCCGGAAGGAAGAAGTCCGGGATGCGGATGCGCGGCTGTTTTTTGCCGCATCGGCTGACGGCATGCCGGATCCGCTGTCTTCTGCGTACAGATCGAAAAATA
>JAFRWU010000103.1 GCA_017441705.1 Clostridia bacterium
CCGTAGTCGGCCACGTTGCAGGGCTTGGAGAGGAACATGGAGCTCTGGTCGGAGACCAGGATGTGGCCCTTGGTGTTGGGCAGCTTGGGCCAGGTCACGCCGTGGATGGTCTCGTTCTCGCAGATGTAGACGTAGTCGGTATCCTCGGGGATGTCCAGGTCGGAGCAGTCGGGAATATAGGAGTAGTTCTTATCCTTGGAGGAAGCGGCAACAATGACCTCGCCGTACTTCTTGGCCTCGGCAATGGCCTTCTTGGACCAGGCGCCGGTCTCGATGTAGACGGCCTTGCCGTTCTTCATCAGGTTCATGGGGATCATGGCGAACTGCAGCGTGGCGCCGCCCTGGATGAACAGAACCTTGTAGTTGTCGGGAATGTTCATCAGCTCCCGCAGATCGGCCTCAGCCTCGTCAACGATCTGCTGGAAGACCTTGGAGCGGTGAGACATCTCCATGACGCACATGCCGCTGCCGCGGTAGTTCATCATTTCGTCGCGGATCTCCTCGAGAACAGGCTCGGGCATGGTCGCGGGGCCGGCGGAGAAGTTATAGGTGCGGCCGTATTTCATAGTAGTACCTCCTGGTTGCAAATCCATAATGTTTTGTGTAATTTTCATAAGAGGCGTACCGCCTCTTGTGCCGTTTATTAGTATACATGACAAAGCGCAAATAATCAACCGCTTTCTGTAAAAAAGGGCAAAGATTATTTTTCCGGCAGCATAAGTTTTTCTTATTATGCCGCCTGCCGGATAATTTACACTTTCTTTCTTGCAAATCGCTCCAAAATAGGTTATACTGGAACCACTTTAAATGGAAGTGATCTTATGGCGAAGCTTAACAGCAAAATCAACCGTTTCTTCTACGGCAACCGGGACAGGGGCATCCGCAATCTGATGCTGTATATCGGCATCGGCAACGTGGCGGTCTGGCTGCTCACCATGCTCAACCAATCCAACCCCTTTTTCTATGAGCTGCTGTACTTCAATCCCGAGCTGGTCCTCTCCGGCCAGGTCTGGCGGCTGATCAGCTACCCGCTGGTCTATCTCTGCGAGTCCGGGTCCATTCTCGGCATCATCAGCCTGCTGTTCTTCTACTGGTGCGGCAACATCCTGGAGCAGTACTGGGGCACCCTGCGCTTCAACGCCTTCTATCTGAGCGGCGTGCTGCTGACGGACCTGGCGGGCATTCTGGTTGCCCTGGTCGCCCGGGCGGAGGGCGCCCTGCTGATCAGCTCGATCCTGGGCATCGGCTACATCGGCTACGTGAATTTCAGCCTGCTGCTGGGCGTCGCCACCATCCTGCCGGAGGAGCAGATCCGGATCTGGTTTGTGATCCCGGTCAAGATGAAATGGCTGGCCTGGTTCGATCTCGGCCTCACCCTCTTCCAGCTGGTCCGGGGCCTGATCCAGCTGCTGCGCCTTCAGGCAGGCTACGTCAGCCTGTATCTGATGCTGCTGATCCCCCTGGTGGCCGTGGCGAACTATCTGCTCTTCTTCGGAAAGCAGGCGGCCAACATTCTGCCGGACTTCCTGCGCTATCACCCCACCCACAAGAGCTGGCAGCGGATGGAAAAGAACCGGAAGGCCTACTCGGACGCCGGTCTCGGCAGAGGCGCCGCCAAGAGCGGCGGCGGCCAGGCCCGCTTCCGCTGCACCGTCTGCGGCCGCACGGAGCTGACGAACCCCGGCCTGGAATTCCGCTACTGCTCCAAGTGCGCCGGCTACCGCTGCTACTGCGAGGACCATATTCATAACCACGAACATATTACGGAGTAATACGTGGACATATGGGACAAATTGGGATTCTGGTTATCGGTTTTACTCAAAAACACGCCGTAGGGGCGGCCCTTGGCCGCCCGCAACCCGCAAATGCTTTAAAGTTTCATTTTTCCCGCTTCCCTGCGGCCCTTCAGCCTCGGGCGGGCGGCCAATGGCCGCCCCTACACTGCGATAGCTGACGAAAGCCGATAACCAGGATTGGGATTTGTCGGGCTGACGCCAGCATACCGAGGTTCAGACAAACCTCCCCTGCTTGCAGGGGAGGGGGACCGCCCACAAGGGCGGTGGAGGGGTCGTTTCGACGACAGAGCCGTTTCTTGGGAGCGTTCTATCGACGATACACACCCCTCCGCCCCAGTGTGCGCACTGGGGCACCTCCCCTGCGAGCAGGGGAGGTTTTAGCGGCTCGACAGATCCGAATTGTCCAAACCGGAAAGGAAACACATGGCACGTTTTTTTGTAGATGAATTTCCCGCGGAGGGAACGGAATATACCTTGACCGGCGAGAACGCGGAGCACGCGAGGGTGCTGCGGCTGCGGCCCGGGGAGTCTGTGACCCTCTGCGACGGGCAGGGTGCCGACTGTCCCTGCACGGTCGCGGAGGGTCTGACCCTGCTGGCCGGGGCTCCGGTTCCCTGCCCCGCGGAGCCCCGGGCGCGGGTCTCGGTGTGGATCGCCTTTCCCAAGGCGGACAAGGCCGAGCACGTGATCCAGAAGGCCGTGGAGCTGGGGGCGGCGGAGCTGGTGCTCTTTCCCTCCCGCTTCTGCGTCTCCCGCCCAGAGGGCAAGGCCCTGAAAAACAAGCTGGAGCGCTGGCAGAAGATCGCCCGCTCCGCCGCGGAGCAGTCCCGTCGGGGCGTGATCCCCGCCGTGCGGGCGGTGGAATCCTACGGCGAGGCGCTCCGGGAAGCCGCGCTGGCGGAGCTGCCCGTTCTGTTCTATGAGAATGAAAGCGGGTACTCCCTCCATGACGCGCTGGCGGAGCTCGGCGGCCTGCGGTCGGGCGGCCCTGACGCCTCGGGCGGGCGGCCAATGGCCGCCCCTACGGTCAGTCTGATGACGGGGGCCGAGGGGGGCTTCTCCGGGGAGGAGATCGAAAAGGCCCGGGCCGCGGGGATGAAAATTTGCACCCTGGGCCCCCGCATTCTCCGCTGCGAGACCGCGCCGCTTGCCGGCTTGACGGCGGTCATGTTCGCCCTCGGCGAGATATGACCCGCAGCGGCCGCTTCGAGCTTCCGTTTTTGATATCTGCGGGGCGTCGGGGACGCCGCCCCCTACGTCTGTTTTGATATCCGCGGGGCGTCGGGGACGCCGCCCCCTACGTCTGTTTTGATATCCGCGGGGCGTCGAGGACGCCGCCCCCTACAGAAGAAATGAGGTTTTGCCATGCAGTATAAGTTTTACGCGCTGCTCTCCCGGATGCGCTACATCACCCGCTGGGGGCTGATGCGGAATACCTTCCCGGAGAACATCCAGGAGCACAGCCATCAGGTGGCGGTGCTGGCCCACGCCCTGGCGCTGATCCGCCGGGACATCCTGGGCCTGGCGGCGGACCCGGAGCGCTGCGCCACGGCTGCCCTCTATCACGACGCCTCCGAGATCCTGACCGGGGATCTGCCCACGCCCATCAAATACTACAATCCTGAGATCAAGCAGGCCTACAAGCACGTTGAGTGGGTCAGCGGGGAAAAGCTGCTGGCCATGCTGCCGGAGCAGCTTCGGACGGAGATGGCGCCCTTGATCTTTGAGAACGACCCCGCCAGCCGGAACATCGTCAAGGCCGCGGACAAGCTCTCGGCCCACATCAAGTGCATCGAGGAGCTGAAGGCCGGCAATCTGGAGTTTGCCTCCGCCGCCGAGCAGACCCGCCGGGCCCTGAACGAGATGCATCTGCCCGAGCTGGACTGGTTCCTGAAGCACTGTCTGGACAGCTTTGGGAAGAATCTGGACGAATTGGAATAAGCACTCATGCAAAAACGCCGCCCGAATTGGGCGGCGTTTTTGCATGAGTGCTTATTCGTGGAGCTTTTTCACCTGGGCGGCGATTTCCTCCACCTTTTTGTCGTTGAGGATAAATTTCTTCCGGAACCAGAAGAAGGCGAAGATCAGGCCGAGGATGGGAATGACGGTCATGGTCATGCGCAGGCCGGTCTTGGCGGAGGCGGAGACCCCCAGGGACCAGTCCACGTGCTTGGCCTCCTCGGTGATGGCCTCGTCGGAGAGCTTGTTGACCGACAGGCAGATGGAGGCCGCCAGGGCGGCGATGCCGGAGGCCAGCTTCACCACGAAGGTCTGCATGGAGAAGATCACGCTCTCGTCCCGGCGGCCGTTCTTCAGCTCGCCGTAGTCCACGGTGTTGGCCAGGAAGACGGTGGTGATGACCGAGAGGATGCCGTTGGCGGAGAAGATGCAGAAGGCGGGGATGAAGAGCACGAAGACGCTGCTCATGTTGGTGAAGGCCAGGCCCAGCAGGACCAGATAGCCCAGCACGGCGAGCCCGAGGCAGATATCGAAGATGCTTCGGTTGGAAAACTTCTTCCGCAGCAGGGGGTAGAAGAGCATCATCGCCAGGATCTGGATCGCGCCGCCGAAGGTGTTGAACAGGACGTAGGCGTTGTTCCAGCCCACGGTGCCGAAGTCATACTTGAAGAAGTAGATGACCAGATTGGAGGTGATATAGATGGCGGTGTTCACCAGGACGATGGCGATGGTGACGGTCATGGCCTGGTCGTTCTGGACCAGGGCCTTGAACATCTGCTTCACCGAGACGGTCTCCATGGAGGCGGTGGACTTCTCCTTGACGTTGATGCATGTCAGGGTGATGAAGAGGACGAAGAGCACGCCCACGATGGCCGCGAAGTACTTGAAGCCCACCACCTCGATCAGCTTCGCGCCGGCATTCTCCCCGGCGAACATGGCGCCCAGCTTCGGCACCAGCATCATGGTGAAGACGGTGATGATGGCGGCGCCAACGCCGGCGCAGCTGCGGGCGATGGTGGTCAGGTTCTCCCGCTCCCTGCCGCCCTGGGTGAAGGCGGGGATCATGGACCAGTAGGGAATGTCCATCATGGTATAGGTGACGCCCCAGAGGATGTAGAAGATGGCGGCGTAGGCCACAAGGCCCTTGGCGTCCATGGCGGGAGGCGCGGCAAACATAAAGTAGAGAATAACGGCGTTGGTGACGGTGCCGATCAGCAGCCAGGGACGGAACTTGCCCCAGCGGGTCTTGGTTTTCGCCACCACGACGCCCATGATGGGGTCGTTGAAGGCGTCAAAGACCCGGGCCGCCAGCAGAATGACGCCCATGATCCAGGCCTCCACCCCCAGCAGATCCTGGAAGTAGTAGAGCACGTAGCTGGCCGAGAGCATGTAGACCATGTCCTTGCCCACGGCGCCGAGGGCATAGGAGAGCTTTGATTTGCCGGATAAGCGTTGGTTGTCCATAGAAATTCCTCCCTTACACCGTCAGCTCGATGCGCTTCTCCTCGCCGTTCAGCTCGTAACGGACGGTGACGGTGCGGAGCTTTTTGTTCAGGGGGCCGTTCTCCACGGAGAGGACTTTCGCGCCCTGGAGCTCGCAGAGGGCCGCGAAGAGCCTGCGTTTCTTCTCGTCGTACCGGCCGAAGTCGTCGGAGCCGAAAAGCACGGAGCCGAAGAGAGCGTTGACGATGGCGAGGGTGTGCTTCTGCTCCTCCGAGAGGGTGGTGTTCTCCTCCCGCAGCAGGAAGACGTCCGGGTCGCTGCGGAAGGCGCGGCCGTCCAGCTGGCGGCGGTAGAGGGTGTTGCGCTGGGTGTGAAGGGTGGAGGGGCGCTCGTTGTGGAGCAGGCGCATGAAGGGCTTGTCGTCAAAGTCCAGAGACATATCCGGGCCGACGCGGCAGTACTCCACCCGGCCGAAGGCGGAGGCCAGGGGCACGCCGCAGCCCAGGATCTGGCAGTCGCCGCAGACCTCCCGGAGGAAGTCCATGCTCTCGGCCATGATCTCGCCCCGGGTCTTGTCGGGCCGGGGGCTCATGCAGGCGGCGTAGAGGAAGTCCAGCTTGAAGAGGGTGATCCCCATGGCCTTGTAGTGCTCGACGCTCCGGCGGATGTAGTCCCGGACCTCCGGGTTGCAGGGATCCAGGGCGAAGTGGCCGGACCAGTTGGAGCCGCAGTAGATCCGCGCCCCGTCCTTGTACTGGAACCAGTCGGGGTGGTCCAGATAGAGGGCGGAGTTCTTCTCGGCCACGAAGGGGGCCAGCCAGATGCCCGCCTGATAGCCCTCGTCCCGGATCTTTTGGACGATGGGCTCCAGGCCGTTGGGGAACTTCAGTTGGTCCACCGCCAGCCAGTCGCCCACGAAGGGCTCGAAGCCGTCGTCGATCTGGAAGATGTCCGGCTTGACGGGCAGGCTCTTCAGGCCCTCCAGGTCCCGGAGGATCTGGGCCTCGGAGATGTTCTGATAGCAGTTGTACCAGCTGGTGTAGCCGATCTTGGGGGCGGCGGGCAGGGCCTTGACGCCCATGGCGGCAAACCAGGCGTCGAAGACCGCGTTCTCGTCCCCCTCGGGGAAGAGCAGATCCAGGCCCGTGTAGCTTTCGCCGGGCTGGAGGACGCGGCGGCGGCAGTCCTTCTCGAAGAGGATCCTGTCCTCCTCGGGCTTGATGACGATGCGGGTGAAGCCCGTGTCCTCCGCCAGGGAGGCGAAGAGGGAGAACTTCGCTCCGCTGCGCAGATATGCGTAGCTATAGCCCTTTTTATAGCCCTGGCGCAGCTCCTTCCGATAGACGGGCTCGGCAAAATAGCCGTCGCCGTATTGGGAGAGGCCGAATTTCCGGTCCAGGGCCCTGGGCACATGGCGCATGGCGGTGTCAAACTGCTTCCGGCTGCGCTCGGGGCTGTAGGTCCAGCTCTGATAGCCGTTGAGGAAGAAGGCCTCGGCCTGCTTGCAGTCCACAGAGAAGAGAGCGCTGAGCTCCTCCAGCTCCACGGGCTCCGGGCCGTCGTTCCGGAGCAGCAGGGTGTAGCGGCCGTTTTCCAGCCTCTCCTCCGACGCCACCGGGCCGGAGGCCTTGACGGTGTTGTGCAGCAGCTCCATCTTAGTTCTTCTCCTTCTTGCTCTCGATGGTCTTCATGACCTTCTTCTCGTTGTAGAGACCCAGGATCACCGCGCCCAGGGTGCAGAAGCAGACCGCCACGATGGCGACGATGCGCAGGCCCAGGGCGGAGGCGGTGATCTCGTTGGAGTTGGTCGCCTGGGTGGTGCCGATGATGGCCAGGGAGGTGAAGACCAGCATCGCCAGGGCCTGGCCCCACTTCATGGCGAAGGTACGGGCCGCGAAGAACATGCCCTCCCGGTTCTCGCCGGTGTCGATGCCGTCCGCCTCGGCCACGTCGGCCACAATGGCCTGGGGGATGATGCCCAGCAGGGCCATGGGGAAGGCGGCGATGATGCAGATCAGCACGCCGGGCAGCATCCCGGTCAGGAAGGGCAGCACGCCGATCAGCGCGGTGATGGTGTAGGCCAGGGCCAGACCCAGGAAGCCGCAGATGACCATTTTCTTCTTGCCGTGCTTGCGGACGAAGCCGTTGACAAAGGGATAGAAGCAGGCGGAGAGCACCGTCATGCCGCCCATGAAGACCATGGTCATGCCCTCATTCAGATTCATGGAGACCTTGACGAAGAAGGGCAGGCCGGTCTGGAAGAGGGTCAGGCCCACCCAGTACATGACGTCGGAGCCGGCGAAGACCCGGAACTCCCGGTTCTTGAAGGTGGCGGCCAGGGACTTGAAAACGGAGACGGTGGAGGGCTTGGTATCCACGAATTCCTTCTCCTTCAGCAGGAAGGTGGGGATCAGCATACAGACGCAGGCGATGACCGCCAGGACGATGAACGGGACGGCGAAATTCTCGGTGACGGCGGTCGGCCCGGGTCTTTCCTACCAGTGGCAGTACTCTGCGGACGGAGGGACGACCTGGAAGACGCCGAGCTTCACGAGCAACACGGCGTCGATCACGATGACGGCGACTTCCGCACGGAACGGGCTTCTCTTCCGCTGCCTGGTCACGAACAGCTACGGGACCACGACGTCCGGCACGGCGAAGCTGACCGTGAAATAACGACGAGGTGAAACACCGGCCGGAGAAAGCGAACGCTTTCTCCGGCTTTCGCTTTATTCCCGTATTTCACGTGCGTTTTTGCCGCAAGACAGGACGGGCAATGGCTGCGGCTGAAAACAAAGCCCTATAAAAACGCATCCGGTTTTGAAAAAACCGGATGCGTGTCTGGTTGATACGAGATACGGAAAAACGGAGCGGCGGCGCTCAGCCGCGGTCGGGAGTATCGGTCCGGATGCTCTTGCGGATGTTTTTGATGTCGCCCATGCTCTGCTCCAGGATGGAGGAGGCGTTGGCAAGCTTGTCGTCCACGTAGGAGATCGCTTCGCTTTTCAGCTCGGCAACCTTTTTTTCGTTGGATTCATAGATTTCCCTGGCGCGTTTCTTGGCGCCGGTGACGATCTCGCTTTCCTCGACCATGTGATTGGCGAGTTCACGGGCTTCATTCCGGGTGCGTTCGGCCTGCGCTTCCGCATCGGCGACGATCCTTTTGGCGCGTGCTTCCGCGTCGGCAATGGTGCGGTCGCGCTCCTGAATGATCTTGCGGGCTTCGGCGATATCTGCGGGGAGATTGTCATAGGCCGATTCCGCCAGATCGAGCAGGTGCTCGCGGTCGGCGATGCAGAGCTCTTTCTTGAAGGGGACGCCGCGGGCGTCGTTGAGGGCGTCGATGATCTGCAGGATAAGGCGATCTACGACTTCTTTCTTGCCGGTGGTCTTGTCATTCATGTCATTGTTCCTCCCCTTGATGATATAGTTTTGTCATGATATCGTCTATGATGACCGCCGGAACGAAGCTTTTGATGCTGCCTCCGTGCGCGGCGATCTCCTTTACGAGACTGGAAGAAATGAACAGATTCCTTTCAAGCGTGCTGACGAAAACCGTTTCGATGTTGGGGCGAAGCTTGTGATTGGCCAGGGACATCTGAAATTCATATTCAAAATCGGCAACGGCGCGGAGCCCGCGCACGATCACCGTAGCGCCGACCTCCGCGGCGTAATCGACCAGAAGACAGTTGTAGCTGCCCACCTCCACGTCCTCCAGATGCTCTTCCCTGAGGACGCGGCGGATCAGATCGGTCCGCTCTTCCAGCGTAAAGGTCGGGACTTTTTTGGAGTTGTTGGATACGCCGACGATCACCTTGTCAAAAAGACGGGAGGCGCGGCGGATCACGTCCAGGTGTCCGTAGGTGACCGGATCAAAGCTGCCGGGGTACAAGGCTATTCTCATGGTTCACATCCTGTCAATCCGCGTTTTTTACGTAGAGAGTGACCTTTGGCCGTCCGTAGAAATACTCCTTCGTTTTGGCGTAGCCCTTCAAATCGTCCGGCAATACTTCGTCTTTCTCTGATTCACATACTATTATACCGCATTTTGCGACAATGTCAACACTTTCCAGCGTTTTGAGCGCCCGTTTCAGCTGCGCCGTTCCGTATGGAGGATCCAGGAAGACCACGCCGTAGGGATGCGGGTGAGAGGAGAGGAGAAAAGCGCGGTAATCGCTTGTGAGGATCTCCGCCCGGTCTTCCATTTTGCATTTTTTGACGTTGGCGGTGATGATCTTCACGGCGTCCCGGGAGGAGTCGACGAAGGTGGCGCCGGCGGCGCCGCGGGAAAGGGCTTCAATGCCCATCTGCCCGGAGCCGGCGAAAAGATCCAGAACGTACCGGCCTTCGATGTCGAACTGAATGCTGCTGAAGATCGCCTCCTTGACCTTTTCGGCGGTGGGACGCGTTTCCAGACCGTCCAGCGTCTGAAGACGCGTACCTTTGGCGCTTCCGGTGATAACTCTCATGATTCCCGATCCTTTCGATGAAAATACTCGTATACGGCGGTCGCGGCGCTCTTGCCGATCACGGCGGTCAGGTCGCCGAGGGACGCCCTGCGGACCCCCGCTGTGCTGCGGAATTTTTGCAGCAACTCTGTCCGGCGGGTCTTACCGATGCCGGGGATATCGTCAAGCTCTGTCCGGAGGGGCTTTTTGTCCCGGAGAGAGCGGTGAAAGCCGATGGCGAAGCGATGCGCTTCCTCCTGTACGGTGCCGATAAAGGAGAAGACCGCAGGCAGGGCCGTCAGGCCGATCTCGTCGCCGGAAGGGGTGATGAGGGCGGCGGTACGGTGCCTGTCGTCCTTCTGCATGCCGAAGGCGGGGACGGCGATCCCCAGATCGGCCATGGCGTCTTCCGCAGCTGAAAGCTGCCCCTTGCCGCCGTCGATCAGAAGCAGATCCGGCTTTCTTTCAAAGCCCTTTTTCCCGTCCCGCAAATCGGAAAGACGGCGGTGGATCACCTCGTACATGGAGGCAAAATCGTCCTGCTTTTCGGTGGTTCGGATCCGGAATTTGCGGTAATCGCTTTTCCGCGGCCGGCCGTTTTCAAAGACCGCCATGGATGCGACGATATAGGCGTCGCCGGTGTTTGATATATCGAAGGCTTCGATGCGCGAAGGAGGAGAGGGAAGAGAGAGGAGGGAAGCCAGCGCCTCCGCGGTTTTGGTGCGGAAGCCCTCGCTTTTCCGCGCGCGTTCCAGCTCGTCCCTGGCGTTGGCAGCCGCCATGTCCACGATGCGGTGCTTTTCACCGCGCTTCGGCAGATAGAGATGCACGCGTCTGCCTGCCCTTTCGCTGAGCAGCTTTTCCAGGATCTCCTGATCCTCGGTATCGTCGGAAAGGAACACCGCGCCGGGGATGTCCTCCGCGGTGGAGTAATACTGCAGAAGAAAATCCGTAAGAAGCTCGCGCCCGTCTTCCGCGGCGGCGTCGGGGGTGAAGACCGTGAACTTTCCGACGATGCTCCCGCCGCGCAGAGTGAGGAGCACCACCGCGCTGCCGGTGTCGTCGGCAGAATAGGCCACGGCGTCGGCGTCCTTCACGGTGTCGTTCACGATGATCTGCCGGGAGCCGAGCTTTCTGACGGCAAAGATCCGGTCGCGCAGGATGGCGGCGCGTTCAAATTCCATATTTTCGGCGGCACGGGTCATCTCTTCGTCCAGCGAATTAAGAAGCGACGCATATTCGCCCCGCAGGATCAGATCGCCCTGACGGATCAGCTCCTTATACTCCTCTTCGCCGATCCTTCCGGCGCAGGGAGCGAGGCAGCGATCCATCTGTGCGTTCAGACAAGGCCTGCCTTTTCCGATATCCCGGGGGAAGACGCGGGAGCAGGTGGGCAGCCGGAGCGTTTCCGAAAGGGTATTGATGACGTCATACGCCATCCCCCGGCTTCCGTAAGGGCCGTAATAGCGCGCCCCGTCGTTTTCCCGCCTGGACGACAGGATAAAGCGGGGAAACTCCTCCCGCAGATCCACGCGGATGAAGGGATACCCCTTGTCGTCCTTGAGCTTGATGTTGTATTTGGGAAGGTGCTTCTTGATCAGGATGTTTTCCAGAACCAGGGCGTCAAATTCGCTTTCGGCTACGACGACCTCAAAATCCGCCACGTTTTCCACCATTTTCAGGACCTTCGGCGTATGGGAGGCCAGGTCGTGAAAATACTGGGAAACCCGATTGCGCAGGTGGCGCGCTTTGCCCACGTAGATGATCTTTCCGGTTTTGTCGCGCATCAGATAAACGCCGGGCTCCAGAGGAAGCTCGGAGGCTTTTTTACGCAGCGCCAGAAGATCCATAGGTCACCCCAAACAGTTCGAATATCGAAAACTGCGCCGCATAAAGCAGCGCAGTTGTTTTTTTGCGAAAGGAGTTCAGTCGGCCAGATCCGCCGACACCATATTGGCAAGCGCCTCCACCGCGGCGACTTCGTCGCTGCCGTCGGCGATCAGGGTGATGTCCATTCCCTTGACGATCCCGAGGGAGAGAACGCCGAGAAGGCTCTTCGCATTGACTCTGCGCTCGTCCTTTTCGATCCAGATGGTGGATTTGAATTCGGTGGCTTTCTGAATAAAGAAAGTAGCAGGTCTTGCATGCAGGCCGACCTGCGTATTGACGGTTACTGATTTCGTTACCATGCTTTACACTCCCGCAATAAGAGATTCTATGGTCATATTATATCTCACACTTCCAGGAAAGTCAAACCGTAATCCGCGAAAAACTGACGATAATGAAACCAAAAGACCGGGTTTTCTCGGTATAAATCACAATTACGGCCTTTCCCCGGAAACGATCCGTCCTTTTCCGGAAAGGTCGGTCCGGATGCGGATCGCCCTGGCGCCGAAGGTTTCCATGATATGCGCGACCTTGCGGCTCTGGGTTTCTCCGCATTCAAAAACAATCCGGCCGCCGGAAGGCAGGAGCGAAAGCCGGTACCGCAGGATCGCCCGGAAGAAGTCCATCCCGTCCTCTCCTCCGAAAAGCGCCAGAGCGGGTTCGCGGCGGGCGACCTCGTCGGCCAGAGGATCGGACAGAGCGACGTAGGGAGGATTGCAGACGATCATGTCGTACCGGTCTTCCGAGGGAGCCAGGGCGTCGTCGCGGAGGATGCGGACGTTTGCCGCGGGATAACGCCTTGCGTTTTCCCTTGCCACCGCAAGCGCCGGCTCCGACACGTCGCCGAGAGTCATCGAAAGCTCCGGAAGCTCCAGGGCAAGCGTGATCCCCACGCACCCGGAGCCGGTGCAGAGATCCAGAACGTTTTCCCTGCCGGTGAGGAAACACCGCGCCTCCTCCACCAGCTCTTCGGTTTCCGGCCGGGGGATCAGCACGTCGGGCGTCACCGTGAAGGTCCTTCCGTAAAAATCCCATTCGCCGAGAAGATAAGCCAGAGGCGTCCCCTCCAGACGGCGGGCGAGAAGCGCGCGGAACCGCGCTTCTTCCTCGGGCGTCACGGGAAGGGACGGCCGCAGATAGTATTCGTCTTTGGAGATCGACAAGGCGCGCAGAAGGAGCTCCCGCGCCTCAAAGGCGGCGTTCCGTTCGGGGATCGCGGTGCGCGCCTCAAAGAAGAGATCCCGTCTTGTGGTCACCATTTGTCGCTCCCGTCTCCGGGGATCACCGGCTTCACCGCTTCGATAGCGGTACGGATCATATCGTCGTCCGGCTCAAACACGGTCAGGTGCTGGACCAGCAGACCGGGCGCCCGGAGGATGCGGGTGAGAAAATTGTCGTACCGTCCCACCAGGCGGTTGATTTCGTAGGTGACGCCCACCAGGACCGGCAGACAGAGGATGCGGATCAGGATACGCATCCAGAGACTGTCCCAGGAGATAAAGGAATAGATCAGGATCCCGATGAAAAGCACGACGAAAAGAAAACTCGTGCCGCAGCGGGGATGGAACCTCTTTTGCGGACGGACGTTTTCCACCGTCAGAGGCAGACCCTTTTCGTAGCAGTATATGGTTTTGTGCTCCGCGCCGTGAAAGGAATAGACCCGTTTCATGTCCTTCATGCGGGAGGTCAGGAAGAGAAAGAGCAGAAAGATCAACATTTTGATCCCGCCCTCGATCAGGTTGAGGAGCAGAGAAGACGAAATCACCGGCTTCAACAGAGAGGTCAGGAAGGAAGGCAGAAGGATATAGAGCACCACGGGCAGCAGGATCCCGAAGAAGAGGGAGATCCCGGTCGTCAGGTTGTCCAGAGCCTTTTTGGACAGCTTTTTTTCCAGCCAGAGATCGAATTTGGACGGCTCGCCTTCGTATCCTTCGGCTTTGGAGGCCGAGGCGGTGAGATACCGGATCCCCATCGTCAGAGAATGGATCATGTTGGCCACGCCGCGCAGGAAGGGGATCGCAAGGATCTTATGCTTCTTTCCGGGAAGCGGCGCGTCTTCGGTTTCGACCTCGATGGATTTGTCGGCGCGGAGATAGGCGACGGCAAGCTTGTCGGGACCGCGCATCAGGATCCCTTCGATCAGGGCCTGACCGCCTATGGAAGTTTTGATGGGCTTCTTGGAAGGTTCATGCGTCATGAGACGGTTCCTCCTCGGCATTGTCGTGGGTGTAGGGCAGCTTGACGGTGATCTCGGTACCGGTCCCCTCTTCGGCGTTCCGGATCAGAAGGCTGCCGTCGTGAAGCGTGACGATCTCCTTCGCCACGGCGAGACCGATGCCGTTTCCGGGCCGCCGGGAGGAGCCTTTGTAGAATTTCTCGGTAACGTGGGGAAGATCCGCCTCCGGGATCCCCGGACCGTAATCCCGGAAAACGACGGTCACGCAGGGCTCGCCCTCCCGGAACATGCCGCCGGAAAGCGTGATATCCAGGAATTTGCCTTCGTGCGCATGCTTGCGCGCATTGTCGATCAGGATCACGAAAACCTGGCGCAGCCGCGCCCGGTCGGCGGAGATCCAGACGTCGTCGCCGAGATTGTTTTCATACCGGATCGAGAAGTCCTCCTGCGCCAGAACCGCACTGAAGGAGAAGGCGACGTCCTCCAGCTCGTCGCCGGGATTGATCTGGCCGAAATGCACCGCAAGCCGGCCGGATTCCATCCGGGAAAAATCCAGAAGCTCGTCCAGCATTTCCTTCAGGTTGCCCGATTCGCGGGTGATTACCGCAAGACCGCGTTTCAGAATGGCGGGGGAATCCATGCTTCCCTCCAGCGTCTCCGCCCAACCGGTGATGGCGGTCAGCGGGGTACGGAGCTCGTGGGATACGGAGGAGATGAAATCGTTTTTCACCTTTTCGCTGCGGTCGATCTCGACCGACATGAAGTTGATGGTTTCCGCCAGTTCGCCGATCTCGTCGTTATAGGCGCCGGAGATCGTCTCGCCGTATTTGCCGGCGGCTATTTTTTTGGCGGCTTCGTTGATTTGCCGGACCGGTGTGACGATGGAACGGAGGAAATACAGATTGGTCCACAGGATCAGAAGAAGGATCGCCGATGCGGTCAGGATGATCAGAAGGATGAACCGGCCGACGACGTGATCCGCCCGCTCCAGACTCGTTACGAAACGGAAGTATCCGGCAAGCCTGCCCTCGGAGCTGTAAAGCGGGGTGGAAACCGAAATCACCCGTTCTCCGGTCAGAGAATCCGGACCCGAGTAGCTTTTCAGGGTGCGCGAACGGGAACAGGCCGATACGTCCGGCGTCCCGGGAGGATAGCCGTTGACGATGCCGGAGGAAGAATAGATGATATCGCCTCCGGCGGATACGGTCTGCATTTCGATGTAGTCCTTGCTGGAAAACTCGTTGGTGAAATTCCGCGCCGCCGTGTAGAAATCCGAGGCGGAAACCAGATAACGGTTGAAAAAATCAGCGGTGGTTTCGGCGTTGTTGATCACGCGGGAGAGCATGATGCCGTTGTAGTATTCGCTGACGGCGGCGCAGAGGACGGCGCTCACGGTGATCAGGATCACGATCACCGGAAGAAGGGTGTTGATCGCCCATCTGGCGCGGATCCCCCGGGTATTCTGGATCGGGTTTTTCATCAGATACGGTCCCTTTCGGTTTTACGCCCATTTGTAGCCGTAGCCCCAGACGGTCAGAAGATGCGTGGGGACGGCGGGATTCTCCTCCAGCTTGATGCGCAGACGGCGGACGTTCACGTCGACGATCTTCACGTCGCCTTTGTACCCGTCGCCCCAGACGGCGTGCAGAATATCCTCGCGGGAAAGAGCCTTTCCCGCGTTCTCGAAGAAGGTGGAGACCATCTGGTATTCCACCTGGGTCAGCTCGATGGGAGAACCGTTCCGGGTCAGGATGCGCGCTCTTTCGTCCAGCTCGAACTCGCCCAGCGCGATCACCGTCTCAGGCTCGTCAGGCGAGGGATTGACGCGGCGGTACAGCGCGTCTACCCGAAGCACCAGCTCGGAAGGGGAGAAGGGCTTGACCACGTAGTCGTCGGCCCCCAGCATCAGGCCGGTGATCCGGTCGCTTTCCTGCGAGCGGGCGGTCAGCATGATGATTCCGGTGCGCCGGCCGAGCGAACGGATATGCTTGCACACATCGAAACCGCTGATATCGGGAAGCATCACGTCGAGGATCGCGATATCGATCGACGGATCGCCGTCGATCATGCGGATCGCGTCCTCGCCGCGGTCGGCGGTCAGGACGGCGTAACCGGCTTTGATCAGCGTGATCTCCACGAATTCGCTGATGGAGCTTTCATCCTCCAGAAGCAGAAGTTTTCTTGCCATCGTTTTTCCTGCCTTTCCTTGGGGTCCCGGGTCACTCTTCGCTTTGCGCGGAGTTGGGGAAAGCGGCGCTGTCGACGGGACGCAGAAGCTGTCTGGCGTCGGCCAGGGAGAGCTTTTCACTGCCTTCAGAATCGCGGGGGTTGACTACGGTCAGATAATTGCCGTTGACCGTGAAGATCACGGTCTCGTTGTTGGTGGGGATCAGATTGGATCTGCGCGCGGGGTAAAGCTTGCATTCCAGAAGCGTCTGTCCCGAAAGATCGGCGAACAGGGTGCGCCGGACGCCGCCGGAATCGGTGCGGGTGTAGACCTGAAGATTGTACCGCCAACCCTGTGGAAGGATCAGATACCATCCGCTTTCCACGTCGTGGTAGGTGGCGAATTCATAATCCGTTTCGCCGGTGGGATCGATCCCGAACCAGTCGACGCGGTAATACGTGCTCCCGTTCCCGTTCTGAACGTCCTGCAGCATGGGAAGCTCGATGAAGCCGTCCCCGTCGGAATCGGCCGCAGGCAGGAGGAAGGGCATCAGCCAGTTGTTGTTGATTTTCAGCTCGGGATCGTATCCCATATTGAAAAAGCGGCCGTTGTAGTAGATCAGAGGGTCGGAAATGTATCCCGATACGTAGTAGCGGCTCTCCGCCACAGCCACCACGTCGCCGGTCTTGATGCGTCCCCAGACGATGGTTTCCGGCTTCGTCACGCCGATGGAAAGCGGCGCGCGCCCCAGCTCGACGGCCTCTCCGTCCCGGAAGGCGTAAAGGATCGCGGTAGCGTCGTTGCTGGAATCGCTGTTCTGCAGGATCAGAAGCTCGTCCGCTCCGCTTCCGTCGGCGTTGTATACGAGCCAGTCGGTATAAGGAGCCTTGAGAAGCGATTCCAGTTCTTTCTTTTCGGGGTTCAGATCAAGAAGCATGGCGTTGTACAGCGCTTCGGTGCCGTATTGGATCCCGACCAGGATCTCCATGTCGCCGTCGCCGTCTATGTCGCTGAAGGAGATGCGGGAAAAAGCGTTGCCGGTCAGAGAATACTCGGTCAGGAATTCAAACCGTTCGCCGGCGTCGGCGTAGATGAGGATCGACATGTTCGAGGATTCCGATGCGCGCAGAAGGATTACGCCTTCTTCCCGTCCGTCGCCGGTGAGATCGGCAAAGTGCATGGTGGTGCGCAGCTCCCCGCCGAGAGGATAGGTCAGTTCCCATCCTTCGTCGAGGCGCCGGGTGATTTCATTCTGCAGTTCCTGGTATTCCGGCTTGGGGACCGGAAGCTGAAAGAGATCGTCCACCGTGGGAACGCATCCCGCGAGCAGCAGCGTGAAAAGCAGCGCGCCGATCATGAAAAAGAGTTTTTTCAAAGACAACCTCCGTAGGTCCGGGAAATCCGCGTCGAAAGGCGGCGAAAAACCGGCGAAGGGACAAAGCCTCCGCTTTTTCCTATCATAACACATTCTCCGCTTTTTGTCTATCCCGGCATTTTCCGTTTTCGGCTTGAAACAGGCTGAAAAGCGCGTTTTATACCGCTTTCGGACACGTGCGGAGAAAAAGAGGCGAATGAACGAAGGCCCGCCGCCCGGGCGGGCGGCGGGCTGTTTTCATCGGCTTTCAAGCTTGGGCGGACGGCCGACGCGCATCCACTGCACGGCTTCCTTGCCCTGCTCCACCGGACGGCCGTCCTCGATCCAGGCCGCGCCGTTTTCGATGGAAAGCGACTGCGGGCTGTTGGAAAACGCCATATACAGATCCTGACCGACCGCGATCGTTTCATGCTCCACAATGCCGTACCGGGAGACGAGCTCAAGGACCGTTTCGCCCTCGTAGATCATACGGACCGCGTTCCGGCTGTTGTGCATGGGAGGACGGAAGGTATCGGAAAGATCGCTCCGGAAGTTATAGACGATCAAAGGCTTTCCGGCGTAGACGAGAACGTCCGGGCGCGACTGCACGCCGTCGGCGTAGACCCTGGTCTCCCAGGTTTTTCCGCCGTCTCCGGACAGGGCGACCCCGCCGTGTCCCGTGCCGTGATCGTCGGGCGGGACGCGGTATACGCCGCATATCCCCTCGTCGGTGACGACGTAGCGGAATTCGTAGGTCGTCTCAGCCGGGCAGACGGCGAAGGGGACGAGAAGACTCTCAACGATCCGGCACAGAATGGGATACCCCCGGTCGTCGATGGTGACGGCGGTATAGAGCTCGCCGTTCCGGCGCGTGACCTTGTTGACGATGGGGTCGGCTTCGCTTTCGGTCCGCAGGCCTCTCGCGGCAAGATAAGCGCGGTATGCGGCGTTGTCAAGCCGGACGTCGCCCTCGTCGGAGCGGAAGAAAACCTCGGCGCGGGGGGAGACCGTGTCGCTGAAAAAGTCGTAATCCCGGCTCCAGGCGGCTTTTTCGCCGCGCGTGGAGGTAAAAAGAAGCCTTGTTTTCCCGTCGCCGACCTGATAGTGCGCCGTGGCGAGAAGGCCGCGGGACTGTCCCACGCCCTCATCGATCACGCGGCGGCGAACGTTGTTCGGCTGAGACGGAGGGAAGACCGAAAGGCAGAGCCTGCCGGTGCTCTCGCCGTAGCTCTTCCGCCGCCCCGTCATGTAGGAGACGAAGACGAGGCCGTTTGCCTTGTCGTAAACGACCGCGCTTGCGCACGCGGCCGTCTCGTTCAGCCCGTCGCTGATCTGATCCGTTTCCAGCCCGTCGTAATTCACGCAAACACCTCCCGCGCGCTTTCGGCGCGAACGATTTCCGCCGCTCTTTTTCCGGTCGGCTCCGCTCCTTATTATACCCGCGTCCGACCGGGATTGCAACAGCGCGTTCGGTGCGGATCCGCGGAACAGGCGCGGGAAACGGGCGTTTTGAGGCGGGAAAGCCGGAATATTGCAGGTTGATTTTTTGCGGGAAACAGTATATAATATGAAAGGTATAGCTCTGTTTATGGATTGATTACGGCGACCGGCAATTTGCCGTCGCTTACCGTTTGAATAAGGTGCAGCCGGGGATCCGGAACCGGCGGCGCACCGGAAAGCGAGGGAGAAAACGCATGAACGATATCGGCATGGATCTCGGGACCGCTTCGGTCCTGGTTTTTGTAAAGGGCAAAGGCGTGGTGCTTCGCGAACCGTCGGTGGTGGCGCTGGACAAAGCCACCGGCAAGGCCATCGCCATCGGCAACGAAGCCCAGCGCATGCTGGGCCGTACCCCCGGCAACATCATCGCCATCCGCCCCATGCGGGACGGCGTCATCTCGGATTACGAGGTGACCAAGCAGATGATCAAGGAATTCATCCGCAAGGTCTGCGGTTTCCGGATCGTCAAGCCGAGGCTGGTGATCTGCGTGCCTTCCGGCATCACCGAGGTGGAGGAGCGCGCCGTCATCGACGCCGGCCTTGATTCGGGCGCCCGGCAGGTCTTCCTGATCGAAGAGCCTGTGGCGGCGGCCATCGGCGCGGGCATCGACATCGCCAAGCCGGAAGGCAACATGATCGTCGATATCGGCGGCGGCACCACCGACGTGGCGGTGATCTCCCTGGGCGGGATCGTGGAATCCAATTCCATCAAAGTGGCCGGCGACAAATTCGACGAAGCCATCGTGAAATATATCCGCCGCAAGCACAACGTACTGGTGGGCGAACGTACCGCCGAGGAGATCAAGATCAACATCGGCTGCGTCTATCCCCGGGAGGAAAACCTCGTTCTGGAGGTCAAAGGCCGCTGCCTTCTGACCGGACTTCCCAAGGTGATCGAGGTCACCTCGGCCGAGACGATGGAGGCCTTCGAGGAGACCACCATCAGCATTGTGGAGGCGATTCATCTGGTTCTGGAGCGCACGCCGCCGGAGCTGGTGGGCGACATCTCTTCGAACGGCATCATCATGACCGGCGGCGGGAGCCTTGTTTACGGCTTCGACCGCCTGATCACCGAGCATACCGGCATCGTCACCCACGTGGCGGACGACGCGGTCTCCTGCGTGGTATACGGCACCGGCAAAGCGCTGGACAATCTCGCCATCATGCAGGACGGCACCATGAATATTTCCCGCAGACGCTACCAGTAAGGGAAAGAGGGCCAAAACTATGCAGGAATTCCCCCTTGCATCGCTGGAAAAGCAGGAACCGCGTCCCCGGCTGCACTTTATCGGCATCGGCGGCGTGCATATGAGCGCCATTGCGGAGCTTTTGTTCCGGCGCGGATTCCCGGTTTCGGGAAACGACAGGGACGAAAGCGATAACGTGCGCCATCTGCGCGAAATCGGCGTCGACGTCAGGATCGGGCACAGACCGGAATACGTGGAAAAGGCCGATATCGTGATCCGCAACGCGGCCATCCACGACGCTTCTCCCGATATCGCCCGGGCGAGAGAGCTCGGCCTTCCGGTATATGAAAGACAGGAAGTGCTGGGCGCCCTGATGCGCGGCGCGAAAAAGCGCGTCTGCATCGCGGGTACTCACGGGAAAAGCACCACCACCGCCATGTGCGCCCGCATCGCGTCCGACGCGGCGACCGATCCCACGGTTTTCTGCGGCGCGAAGATCCCGGAAACGGGAGTCGCTTACCGGTTTGGCGGGAACGATCTGTTTATCGCGGAATCCTGTGAATACTGCGACGCCTTCCTGAGCTTTTATCCCACTCACGCGGTGATCCTGAACGTGGAGCCCGATCATCTGGACTATTTCTCGGGGATCGATCAGATCCGCGATTCCTTCCGCCGCTTCGCGTCCCTCGTGCCGCCGGACGGCGTCGTGGTGGCCAACGGCGACGACACGGCGATCCGGGCTTTCCTGAAGGACATCGGCAGAAGGATCGTCACCGTGGGCTGGAAAACCGGGAACGAATACTATCCGGATGCCTGCGTCCAGACCAACGGATGCTACGCCTTCGACGTGATCCATCACGGCAGGAAAGAAGCGCATATCGCCCTTTCGGTGCCCGGCAGACACAATATCACCAACGCCCTCGCCGCTTACGCCGTGTCGGCGGCTTGCGGTATGGATAAAGAGGGGATTGCCCTTTCGCTCTCCCGCTTTGCCGGGACCAAGAGGCGTTTTGAAAAGATTGGATCCTTCGGCGGCGTCGACGTGATCGACGATTTCGCCCATCATCCCACCGAAGTGGCGGCCACCATCGCCGCGGCCAAGGGGCTTCCCTACAACCGGGTGATCTGCGTCTACCAGCCGCATACCTACACCCGGACCGAAGCGCTGTACCGCGACTTCGCGGAGGCGCTGAGGGCGGCGGACGCGGTGCTTCTGGCGCCGATCTACGCGGCGCGGGAAATCAACGAGCACCAGATATCCTCCGCTCTGATCGGCGATCTGGTGGAGGGAGCCGAGATCCTCTCCTCCTTTGAAGAGATCGAAGAGAGAGTGCGCGCGATCGCCAAGCCCGGCGATCTCGTCATGACCGTCGGCGCGGGCGACGTCTATAAGATCGGCTACCGGCTGATCCAAAAGTAAAATCGGGCCTCCGCAGCGTGCGGAGGCCTTTTTGTGAGGGAAAAAAGATGAGAAGAACCATTCGCCCCGTGCGCACGAGATCCTTTATCACCATGGCGGGCGGCGTCGTCTACAAGCAGGTGCCCGACTGGTACGGCAGCGACAGCCGGGCGTTATCTATGAATCTGATCCGTCTGATGGACGGGAAACCGCATCCGACGGTCGTCTGGCTGACCGGGGGAGCCTGGCAGAAGGTCTCGAAAAACGCCCACGTCCCGGAAATGGTCTATCTGGCGGAGGCCGGATATACCGTCGCCACGGTGGAGTACCGCTCCAGCGAGGACGACGTCTTTCCGGCGCAGATCGAGGACGTCAAGGCCGCGATCCGCTTCCTGCGGAAAAACGCCGCGTCGTATCAGGTCGATCCCCTGCATATCGCAGTCATGGGAGAATCAGCCGGAGGGCATCTCGCGGCGATGGCCGGCGCGACCAGCGGTCTCGGGCTTTTCGACGTCGGGGAAAACCTCGACGTCTCCTCCGACGTGCAGTGCGCGGTGGACTGGTATGGGCCGGCGGACTTCGAAGCCTTCAAGGTCGGCGTGCCGGAGATGTTTTCCTTTTCGCCGGAGGCGCTCCTGATCGGCGGACCGGTCCGGGACAATCCGGAAAAGGCGCGCGCGGCAAGCCCCGTGGCCTACGTGGGGGAGAAGACCCCGCCCTTCCTGATCCTGCACGGGACCGAGGACCAGCTGGTGCCCTTCTCACAGAGCGAGACGCTCTATGAAAAGCTCACGGCTGCCGGAGCCGAGGCGGAACTGGTGGCTCTGGAAGGCGCGAACCATGGGGATCCGATGTTTATCACCGACGAGGTGAGAGCGGTGATCCTGGATTTTTTGGACAGGCATCTGAAATAAAGCCGGCAATCGGTAAGACGACCCGGGGAGAAGCCGCGGCTTCCCCCCGGGTCCTTTTTCATTTTTATTTGAATTCAAAGGAGCGGGGTCTCCCAAAAGGACTTTCCGTCCCGCAGCGGGAGCCCGACCCACCGCCTTTCTTTGGCGTTCCGGAATCGCATGACGACCCTTTCTTCATAGATCTCCAGAACCAGGCAGCAGTTTTTGTGATTGTATTCGCCGGAATGGTTCCCGCAGCCGACGCTCGGGAGATTGATCACCGTCAGGGTTCCGTCCTCCTCGATGCTCGCGTATCCCTTCTGCCGGGCCGACGCCTCGCCGGAGATCCCCATGTGGGAATGCCCGCTGAAATAGAAGACGCGCGGAGCTTCCCGCAGGATCTCTTCCAGACGGGCGGATTCCGCTCCGACGCCGCTGTCCGCCGGATCCATCCCCGGATAGGGATGCGCGGTGCCGGTCTCGGGAAAGCCGTGGCGCCCGTTCAGACTTTCGTGATTGAAGACGAAAACGGGAAGGCCGGTCTCCTTTTCCTTCCGGATCTCCCGTTCCAGCCAGGAGAGCTGTTCTTCGCCGAGGATCGGATAATCGCCGCCGTCGCCGGTGCTCCCCAGGAACAGGAAGCGGAAACCGCCGAAAGTTGCAGCGGAATACGGCGCCACAGGCTCCTTCCCCGTGATGTCGGAGGAGGCGCGCCGGTATTCCTCAAAGGCGGGATCGTATCCCCCGTAGGACCAGGTGTCGTGATTGCCGGGCATGAGGACGATCTCCCGGGCCGGGCGGGGGGAGGAGGCGAATACGGCCCGGGTCTTTTCCCAGTTCGCCGCGCTTCCGCGGGAGGTGACGTCGCCGGCGACGATGAACGCGTCCGGCACGGGACGGGCGGAGGCGGCGTCCCGCAGGACCTTTTCCAGCCGGATCATCGGGAGCCGCGGCTCCGGGTGCCGGACGTCGATATGCGTGTCGGCCGCGATCACGCAGGAGACAAGAAGACGGGGGTGCATCGGTCGGATCTTTCCCATAAGAAACCTCCGTTTCGTTCGTTCGGGCGGAAGGACCGGAACCTATCGGTTGGTCTCGTCCCAGGGCTCTTCGACCGGAAGGCGGAATTCCGAAAGCCGTATCTGACGCGTCGAGAAGGTGCCGTCGGCCTCCCTCAGGACGATCTCCCTGCCGCCGCGGTTGTCTTCGATATCCCGGTCGCGCCGCATGTCATACAAGGCACCGTCATAGGCCAGCGTGATCCCGCAGAGGGTCCCGGAAAAATCGTTCAGGTGATCGTGCCCGAAAAAGACGCCTTTCACATCGCCCCGTTCCAGAAAGGCGGCGAAAAGCCCTGTGTTCAGGACCGGACAGCCGATCCCCTCGCCTTTTCTGCCTTCCATGCGGCACTCCGTGGGATTGTCGGCGACGAGGCGCATCTCCATCAGCGGGTTGTGCATCCACGCGAGAGCGGGGACCTTGCGGCCTTCCTTTTCCTCCAGAGCCAGAGACATGCGGTAATACCAGTCCACCTGGTTGGGGAGGGGCGTGCTGTCGACGTTCCGTACGGGAATGAGGTTATGGGGAAGGAGCAGTTCCTCCTCCGGCCGGTGAAAGGCGGAGGAAAGGTCGTTCAGGGAGGACAGCGAATCGAAGGCGAAAAGATGCCATGCCGTCTCGTCCCGGTCCGAAAAGAAGACCGTGAGCACATAGTTGGAAAGCCCCGTCAGGCTGTGATCGCCTTCTCCGGAAACGCACGAGGGGAAAGAGGCATAGACCCAGTTCTGCATGAGCTGAACAGCGCGCCGCTGTTCCGGCGTACGGGCGGAAGCGGATTCCGCGTCGTGATTCCCGAAAACATGTGCCCAGGCGATCTTTCTCTCTTCGATCTCCTCCAGCATGAAGGAAAGGTAGTCCCGAAAGGTTTCTTCCCGGCACTCTCCGGAACGGAACATGCCGGAAACGATCATGTCGCCGCCGAAAAGCACCAGATCGGGACGGGTCTCCTCCAGCAGAAGGTGCAGGGCCTTCTTCTGCGGACGGTGGTATTTCTCCCCACCGTGCAGGTCGGAGACCAGAAGGATGTGAAAGGTGCCGTCTTTTCGGAACCGCAGGGGATTTCTCATATCGATCTCTCCTCGTACAGCCGGGAACCGCCCCGGCGCGTCTGCCAGGTATTCTCACCATGGGTATTATGCAACAGAACCGAAGCCGGTGACAAGCGCTGCGCGGGAAAAAGGGAGCACGCCGGACAGGGAAACCCCGCGGCGGTCCGTTCGGGACTGCCGCGGGGGAAAAACCCGGCGGGATCAGTATGCTTTGCCCCAGAAGATGGTGGTCACCGACTTTTTGCCGCAGACCGGGCAGACGTCGTCCACCGGCGCTTCGCCGAAGGGCATGCAGCGGGAGGTGACGCCGACTTCCTCTTTCAGTCTGTCTTCACAGGCCTCGTCGCCGCACCAGGCGGTGCGGATGAAGCAGTTCTCTTTGGCGAATTCCCGGATCTCCTCGAAGGTATGGGCGGTGTGCGTGTGCCGTTCGCGGTTCTCCAGAGCTTTCTTGTAAAGCCGGTCGTGGATGGCGTCCAGAAGCTCTTTGACCTTGCCGGCGCTTCCCTCGATGGGCAGGATCGTCTTTTCCCGGTTGTCGCGGGCCACGGCCACGAAGGTGCCGTTTTCGATGTCGCGCGGGCCGATCTCGATGCGCATGGGATAACCCTTCATCTCGTATTCGGCGAATTTCCATCCGGGGGAGTTGTCCGACGCGTCCACCGCGACCCGGAGTCCCGCGGCCTTGAGGCTTTCGGCAAGCTCGTTTGCCTTTTCGATGACGCCGCCCTTGTGGGCCGCGATGGGGATCACGACGATCTGGGTGGGCGCCATGCGCGGCGGGAGCACCAGACCGGAATCGTCGCCGTGCGTCATGATCAGACCGCCGATCAGACGGGTGGAAACGCCCCAGGAGGTTTCGAAGGGAGTGGAGAGCTTGTTGTTTTTGTCGGTGAAGGTGATATCGAACGCCTTGGCGAAGCCGTCGCCGAAATAATGGGAGGTGCCGCTCTGCAGGGCTTTGCCGTCGTGCATCATGGCTTCGATGGTGTAGGTGGCTTCGGCGCCGGCGAATTTCTCCTTATCGGTCTTTTTGCCCTTGATGACCGGCATGGCCAGGACGTTTTCGCATACGTCGGCGTAGATGTTGAGCATCCTTTCGGTCTCTTCGACGGCTTCCTCGGCGGTGGCGTGCAGGGTATGGCCCTCCTGCCACAAAAACTCGCGGGTGCGCAGGAAGGGACGGGTGGTCTTTTCCCAGCGGACCACCGAGCACCACTGGTTCAGAAGCTGCGGCAGATCGCGCCAGGAATGGACGATATTCTTGTAATGATCGCAGAACAGGGTCTCGGAGGTGGGACGGACGCACATTCTTTCGGTCAGCTCTTCGGTCCCGCCGTGGGTGACCCAGGCGACCTCGGGAGCGAAGCCCTCGATGTGATCCTTTTCCTTCTGCAGAAGCGATTCGGGAATGAACATGGGCATATAGACGTTCTGATGTCCGGTTTCCTTGAACCGGCGGTCAAATTCGGCGCGGATCGCCTCCCACAGGGCGTAGCCGTAGGGGCGGAAAATCACGCAGCCCGCCACGTTCGAATAGGAAACCAGCTCCGCCTTCAGACAGACGTCGGTATACCACTTGGTAAAGTCTTCCTCCATGGACGTGATCTGTTCCACAAACTTTTTATCAGCCAAAACGCATCATCCTTTGCCAGTATTGATCGTGATACCATCATTTTATCCCATTTCGACGGCAAAGTCAATGTGCATTGTGATCAAATAAGCGTACGGGCAAGGATCAAAACTACATGGATCGCGGCAAAACCTTCCGCGCCGCAGAGGGAAAGGACCCCGACCGTCAGGGGATTGATCCCGATCCCGAGTCCCATCGGCGTGAAGATGCGATTGTAAAGAAAGAGGAATCCGGTCGCCAGAGCGGCGTTCCGCACCAGAAGATAGAGCGGCCGGACCGGGTATCCCAGAAAGTGGAGCAGAGTGACGAAAAACGCGGAAAGAATCCCCATGGCGATCAGGGTTTCCCGGAGATCGGGCGCAAGAGACGACATACACTTGTCCCTCCCTTTCGTATGGATAGGACATATATATGCCGCGCGAAGGGAAAACTTGCCTTCCTTTCACGTTTCGTCCAGAAGCTCCCGGAGATGATCGAGAGCTTTTTTCCGGATCCGGGAGATCTGCACCTGAGAGGTTTTCAGAAGGGCGGCCGCCTGCGTCTGCGTCAGACCGTGATGGAACAGGAGCCGGATCACCTTCGCTTCTCTCCCGGGGAGCCGCCCGATCGCCTCCCGCAGAGAGAGCCTGTCCAGAAGGGCCTCTTCGCTTTCCCCTCCGGGCAGGAGCTCGCCCAGGGGGGAACCGTCCTCGCCGACCTCGCGGTCGAGGGAGTCGACGCCGCGGAAAAAGCTTTCGGTCTCGGCGATCTCCGCCGGGGAGAGCGAAAGACGGGCGGACAGCTCGGAAAGCCGCGGCGCCCGGCCCAGGCGCATGGAGAGCTCCTCCTCGGTCCTCCGGACAAGAAAGGCCCTTTCCCGGAGGGAACGGGAGAAGCGGACCGATCCGCCGTCGCGCAGATACCGGCGCAGCTCGCCTTCGATCTTGGGCACCGCGTAGGTGGAAAAGGCGGTCCCGAAGGCGGGATCGAAGGAGAGGATCGCTTTGTAGAGACCGATGAGGCCGACCTGATAAAGCTCCTCGGGCTCGGCGCCCCGTCCGGTGAAGCGGCGGACGAGGCTTCGCACCAGGCCGAGATTCCGGGCGATCAGTTCGTCTCCGGCCGCCTTTTCGCCGTTCTGCGCCTTTTGAAGAAGCGAGAGTGCGGCGGGATCAGCGGGCACGCCCAATGACCTTCTGCATCCGGACCGCCGTCCCCTTACCGGGGCGGGAACGTACGGCGAGCGATCCCATGAAGCTTCCCATAATGGTAAAGCCCATGCCCGACCGGTCGGCGCCGCCGGTGGTATATGTAGGCTCCATCGCCTTCTGCACGTCCTCGATCCCGCAGCCCTTGTCGCGGACGACGATCTCGACGACGTTCCCCTCGTGAAGCCTGAGGACCATCTCCACCGGTCCGATTTTATCGGGATAAGCGTGCACCACGACGTTGGTCACAGCTTCGCTGACGGCCGTCTTGACGTCGGAAAGCTCCTCCAGCGTCGGATCGAGCTGGGAAACGAAAGCGGCGGCGACGCTGCGCGCCAGGGATTCGTTCGCCGAGCGGGAGGGAAAAACGAGCTTGACGAAATTCAGCGGTTTCTTTCTCATACCGGTCCTCCTTCAGATTAAGCGCTGAGATCCAGAAGCTTATCCATCCCCGCTGCGGCCAGGGTCTTCCTGACCGGAGGGGAGATGGAAAAGAGACGCAGCTCGCCGTCCAGCGCTTTGACGTGTTTGTAAAGCGCCAGGATCAGGGCGATGCCGGAGCTGTCCATAAAGGTCACCTGCCGCATATCCAGATCGATCGAGGCGGGCAGGGACTGGTCCAGACGGGTGCGGATCTCGGCCATGGCGGTCCTGGCGGCATGGTGATCCAGCTCGCCGATCAGGGCGATCTCGCAGGAGGCGCCCGCAGCGTGAAAAGCGATTCTCATATCCGACCTCCTTTTTTCCTGAGTATACCCTCTTTTTTCCAAAATATCCGTCGAAAGGAAAAGAACGGAAAAAAGAATTCCGGACGGATTCTGAAATCCGTCCGGAAGAGTGAGCGCGGGCTCATATCAGGTTTTCGTATCTGTCGAAGGCGTAAAGCAGGGTTTCCGGCGCGTGGCTGTCGCTTGCAAGGATCAGCTTGCCGCCGCCCCTTCGGATCGCTTCCCGGATGGGCGGCGCCGGATAGGGAGAAGTGCGGTAGCCGCGGGAAATCGCTCCGGTATTGATTTCAAAGACGGCGCCTGTGGGCAAAAGAGCCGCCAGCGCCTTTTTCCAGGCCGCGACGTAGCGCGGATGCGCTTCATCGAAGAGAGGATACCGCTCCTGAAATTTGGTCACCAGATCGAAATGCCCCACGATCGAAGCTCCCGTCTTTCTCACGACGTCGCCGACCAGGGCGTAATAGGCTTCACAGAGCGCGTAGGGATCGCCGCCGAAGCCGTCGTTTACGGCTTCCCGAAAGCATTCGGGCGAATGGTCCAGCGCGTAATAGCGGCCGTTCGCGTTCACGTAATGGACCGAGCCGATGACGTAATCGTAACAGGTGGGATCGTCGTCGGAAAAATAATCCATTTCGATGCCGCAGAGGATTTCGATCCTGCCGCGGTATTTTTCCTTCAGCCGGGCGATCTCTTTCCGGTAGGCAAGCGTGCCTTCGGGCGACATGCAGTAGGTTTCGTCGATGGGGGTATGGCTGTGCCCCGAAAAACCGAGGGTCGTGATCCCCGCCCGGAGCGCCGCCTCGGCCATTTCCTCCGCCGTACCTTTCCCGTCGCAGAAGACCGTATGGAGATGAAGGTCTTTTCTGATCATGAGGTCATCTTCTCCTGTTTGACCTTGTGGTCGATGACGTGACGGGAGGCCAGCTCGTCATGGATATCCTCCAGACCGATCCCGGCTTCGATCATCAGCACCAGAAGGTGATAGACCAGATCGGCGATCTCGTAAACCGTCTCCTTTTTGTCCTGCGCTTTGCCGGCAATGATGACCTCGGTGGACTCCTCGCCGACCTTTTTCAGGATCTTGTCCAGTCCCTTTTCAAAGAGATAGGTGGTGTACGATCCCTCTTTTTTCTCCTTTTTGCGCCCTTCGATCAGATCATAGAGGATCTCCAGGGAAAACTCGTGCCGCTCCTCGCTTTCCCAAACGGGATTGGTAAAGCAGGAGTCGGTTCCGAGATGGCAGGCGGGGCCGTCCGGCTCCACCAGGACCACCAGGGCGTCGTGATCGCAGTCGGCGGTGATCGACACCACGTGCTGATAATTCCCGCTGGTTTCGCCCTTCAGCCAGAGCTCCTGCCGCGAACGGCTCCAGAAGCAGGTGAGCCCCTTCTCCATGGTGATTTTCAGGCTCTCCTCGTTCATATAGGCGAGGGTAAGGACCTTCCTGCTCTTCGCGTCCACGACGACGGCGGGGATCAGACCGCGTTCGTCAAATTTCAGTTCCGCAACATCCAGCATGTTATTCCCTCCGTATCCTCCGCGCGGGGATCCCCTCGCGCGCCATGGCTTCCTTCAGATCTTCGATTTTCACCTCGCCGTAGTGGAAGATCGAGGCGGCCAGCCCCGCGTCCACTTTGGGGAGGGTTTGGAACAGAGTGATGAAGTCTCCGATGCATCCGGCTCCGCCGGACGCGATCACCGGCACCGACACCGCGTCGGTCACGGCCTTCAGGAGCTCCAGATCAAATCCTTTTTTCACGCCGTCGGTGTCCATGGAATTGACCACGATCTCGCCCGCGCCGCGTTCCGCTCCGGAACGGATCCATTCTATGGCTTCCATACCGGTGTCTTCTCTGCCGCCCTTGCTGAAAACATGGAAAACGCCGTTTACCCGCTTGACGTCGGCCGAAAGCACCACGCACTGACTGCCGTACCGCCTGGCCGCCTCCTCGATGACCGAGGGGTTCCGGATCGCGCCGGAATTGACGCTGACCTTGTCCGCGCCGCATTTCAGCACCCGGTCGAAATCGGATACGGCGTTGATGGCGCCGCCCACCGTCAGAGGGATGAAGACGCGCCGCGCGGTTTCGGTCAGGATGTCGGTAAAGAGGCTCCTCCCTTCGGCCGAGGCGGTGATGTCGTAAAACACCAGCTCGTCCGCGCCGGCGGAGCTGTAATACTCCGCGAGCTCTACGGGGGAGGCTACGTCTCTGTTATTCAGGAATCGGACCCCCTTGACCACCCGTCCGTTCCGGACGTCCAGGCAGGGGATGATGCGTTTTGTGATCATTTCGTCACCTCGATGGCTTCCTTCAGATCGACGTCGCCGGTATACAAGGCCTTACCCACAATGGCGCCGTACAGACCGAGGGAGGAAAGCGCCTTGATATCCTCCAGAGAGGAAACGCCGCCGGAAGCGACGATCTTCATGGAAAAGCGTTCCTGGAGCTTTTTGTAAAGCGCCCGGTTGGCGCCGCGCATGGCGCCGTCCCGGGAAATATCGGTGGAGATCAGCGTGGACAGCCCCATCTTTTCCAGCTTTTCGCAGAAGGCGAAGGCGTCGACCCCGCTCTTTTCGCGCCAGCCGCGCACCGCCGCTTCGCCGTCCAGGATATCCACGCCTACGGCGATCTTCTCGCCGTAACGCGCCAGTGCTTCCCGGAGAAAGGCCTCGTTCTCCAGGGCGGCGGTACCGAGGATCACCCGGTCCAGCCCTGCGGAAAGATACTTTTCCACCGTTTCCATCCGGCGGATCCCGCCGCCGATCTCCGCGGAGAGCCCGCTTTCCCTTTTCAGGCGGAGCACCGCGTCGAAATTCGGCGTCGTCCCGTCCCGGGCGCCTTCCAGATCCACCAGATGGATCCATTCCGCCCCCGCGTCCCGGAAGCGCAGCGCCGCGCGCAGGGGGTCTGATTCATATACGGTCATTCGGGCGTAATCGCCCTTCAAAAGCCTGACGGCACGACCTTCGTAGAGGTCCACGGCCGGGAAAAGGATCATAAGCAAGCCTCACTTTCCGCAAAAGCCTTCAGGATCGAAAGACCGATCCTTCCGCTTTTTTCGGGATGGAACTGGCATCCGTAAACCGAACCCTTCATGACCGCCGCGGTAAGAGGCGCCGAATACTCGGTGACCGCCGTGATCGAATCCCCGCAGTCCGCGGCGTGGAAGGAATGGACGAAATAGACGGCGTCTCCTTCTCTGACGTCACGGAAAAGAGGACAGGGCTTCACGAAATGCAGGGCGTTCCAACCGATGTGCGGGATCTTCAGGGAAGGATCGATCACCTCGCCGATAGGCCTTACCTCGCCCCTGAGAAGGCCGAGACCCGGGTGCACGCCGAATTCAAGGCTTCTTTCAAACAGAAGCTGCATCCCCAGGCAGATCCCGAGCACGGGCTTTCCCTTCGCCGTTTCCGCAAGGAGCGCCTCAGCCATTCCGCTGCCCGTCAATTTGTCCATGGCGTCGCCGAAGGCGCCTACGCCGGGCAGGATCAGCCGGTCCGCCGCGGCAAGGCCCGCGGGATCGGATATCACCTCCGCCGCCGCGCCGACCGCGGCAAAGGAGCTTTTCAGGGAAAAGAGGTTCCCGACGCCGTAATCGATGATGCCGATCATGAAAGCACTCCTTTGGTGGACGGGATCCCGGAAGGATCGGCTCCGTCGGCGGAGACGGCTTCGCGCAGGCTCCGCGCAGCCGACTTGAAAGCGCCTTCTATGACGTGGTGGGAATTGGAACCGGCAAGGCTCCGGACGTGCAGGGTGATCCCGGCGTTGACGGCGAAGGCGCGGAAGAATTCCTCCACCAGCTCGGTATCGAAGGTCCCGACCTTTTCCGTGGGGATTCTGAGATCGTAAGCGAGGAATCCGCGCCCCGAAAGATCGACTGCCGTAAGGATCAGGGCTTCGTCCATGGGAAGGATCGTATGGCCGTAACGGCGTACACCGCGCTTTTCACCGAGCGCTTCGGCAAAGGCGCGCCCCAGGACGATCCCGATATCTTCCGCAGAGTGATGATCGTCGACGTACGTGTCGCCCTTGCAGGTAAGATTCAGATCGAACCTCCCGTGCCTGGAAAACAGGGTCAGCATGTGATCCAGAAAGCCGATGCCGGAAGCGATCTCGCTTTTTCCGGATCCGTCCAGATTCAGGAAAAGCTCGACTTCGGTTTCGGCGGTTTTGCGGGAGAGGGAAGCTTGTCTCATTTCGATTCCTCCTTTATGATGGAACGCAGCGTTTGGATCACGACGGCAAGCTCTTCCCGGGAACCGACAGTGATGCGGTTGTAGTCCCGGATGCGGGGAGAGGAGAAATGGCGCACCAGGATCCCGCGCTCCTTCAGGGCGAGATACAGCTTTTCTCCGTCAAAGCCCGGAAGACGGGCGAATACGAAATTAGCCCGGGAATCGGGAAGCTCGAACCCGAGCGCGCGGAGCTCGCGCGTGAGAAACTCCCGGTTTTCCGTGATGGTCCGGATGTTCTTCTGCGTATATGCTTCGTCCCGCAGGGCGCCGATCCCGGCCGCCATGGTGATGCTGTTGACGTTATAGGGATTGGTGGAAAAACGGACGGCGTCAAGATCCCGGATGAGTCCGGCGTTCCCCGCGGCGAAGCCGAGACGGGCGCCGGCCATGGAACGGGATTTGGAAAAAGTCCGCACTACAAGGAGGTTTTCATACCGGGGGATCAGACAAAGAGCGCTTTCTCCGCCGAAATCCACGTAGGCTTCGTCCACGATCACGACGGTCTCCGGGTTGGATGCAACGATCGTTTCCACGTCCTTCAGGGGAAGCGCGATGCCGGTGGGTGCGTTGGGGTTGGCAAGAAAGATCGTTTTCCCGGAAGAGGAATAGTCCTCCGGTCTGATCCGAAGCTCAGGGTCCAGGGGGATTTCTTCGTAAGGGACGCCGTAAACCGACGACGCGACCTTATAGAAGCCGTAGGTGACGTCGGGAAACAGCGCCGGATGCTTTTCGTCGCAGAAGGTCATCACGGCCAGGTCCAGCGCTTCGTCCGAACCGTTCACGGGCATGATCTCTTCGGGCTTCAGACCGTAGAAAGAAGCCAGCTCCCGCCGGAGCGCGGCGCTCATGGTATCGGAATAGAGCTCCAGCCGGGGAAGCGCTTTCGCCGCCTCGCTTTGGGCGAGGGGGGAAGGCGGAAAGGGGGATTCGTTGGTGTTGAGCTTGATATACTTCCGGTCCTGCGGCTGTTCGCCGGGGACGTAGGGGGAGAGAGAAGCGTATTTTTCACTGAAAAACCTGCTCATGCGTCCTCCTCCTTCCCGGCGATCCCGCCGCGGATCAGGGCGCTCCTGGCGTGCCCGTCGAGTCCCTCCGCCATGGCGAATTCCGCCACGTCCTTCCGCACCGCGTCAAGCGCCGCGGCGGGGAAGGAGGTAACCTGGATCTTTTTGACGAAATCATCCACCGAAAGAGGGCTGGAAAAGCGTGCGGTGCCGCCGGTGGGAAGCGTATGATTGGGCCCGGCGAGATAGTCACCCAAAGCTTCCGGCGTGTTTCGCCCGAGAAAAACAGAACCCGCGTGCCGCACCTTGCCGAGCAGGGAGAAGGGATCGTCCACCGCAAGCTCCAGATGCTCGGGGGCAAGCTCGTTGGAAAGCTCCAGCGCTTCCTCCAGATCGTCCGTGACGATGATCTTGCCGTTCTGTTCGATCGACGCTCTTGCGATTTTTTCCCTGGAGAGGAGAAGAAGCTGCCGCTCGATTTCGTCCGCCGTCTTTTGAGCGAGGACGGGACAATCGGTGATCAGGACGGCGCTGGCGTTCACGTCGTGCTCCGCCTGGGAAAGGAGATCGGCGGCCAGGACCCGGGGATCGCTCCTGCCGTCGGAGATCACCAGGATCTCGCTGGGACCTGCGATCATATCCACCGAAACCGCGCCGTAAACCTGCCTTTTCGCCTCGGCGACGTAGGCGTTGCCGGGCCCCACGATCTTATCCGCCCGGGGAACGGTTTCGGTGCCGTAGGCCATGGCGGCGATCGCCTGCGCGCCGCCGACCTTGAAAACCCTGTCGGCGCCGGCGACGGAGGCGGCGGCCAGCACCGCGGGAGCGACTTTCCCGTCTTTTCCCGGCGGGGTGGTCAGGATCACTTCGGGGCATCCGGCGATCTTCGCCGGGATCACGTCCATCAGAACGGTGGAGCAGAGGGGCGCGGTGCCGCCGGGCACGTAAACGCCCGCCCGGTCGACCGGCACCACCCGCTGCCCCAGGACGACGCCGTTTTCCTTCGTGAAGAAAAAGCCGGAACGCTGCTGCTTTTCGTGAAAAAGGCGGATGTTGTCCGCCGCCCGGGCCAGAAGCGCCATGAATTCCGGCCCGACCCGCTCCACGGCTTCCCGGATCTCCTCTTCGCCGACCGTGAGGGAGGAAAGGGAAACCTTGTCGTATTTTTCGGTATAGAGATAAAGGGCCCGGTCTCCCTTTTCCCGGACGTTCCGGATGATTTCACTGACGACCGCTTCCGCCTTGACGGTGGGCAGTTCTCTTTTCAGAATCTCTTCCTTCGGCATGTCGCCGAGCTTTACGATGCGAATCATATCGGCAGGATCCTTTCCGATTCATCAGTTTTCTTTCCCTTGACCGGAAAGTCCTGCGAGGAGACTTTCGATCTCGGGCGTCTTGAATTTGAAGCTTGCTTTGTTGGCGATCAGGCGGGCGCTGACGGGGACGATGGTTTCGACGACCTCCAGATCGTTTTCCCTGAGGGTCGTGCCGGTCTCCACGATATCCACGATGACGTCCGAAAGGCCGAGGATCGGGGCGATCTCGATGGAACCGTTCAGATGGATGATATCGATCTCCCGCCCCAGGGAAGCGTAATACCGCTCGGCGATCCGGCGGAATTTCGTCGCCACCCGGAGGGGACGGCGCGTGTCGTCCCGGAATCCCTTCGGCGCGGCGACCGCCATCCGGCAGATCCCGGTGTGAAGATCCAGAAGCTCGTAGATCTCCGGATCGTATTCCAGAAGGATATCCTTGCCCGCGACGCCGACGTCGGCGGCACCCCGCTCCACGTAGATCGCGACGTCGGACGGCTTGACCCAGAAATACCGGATCCCCGCGCCGGGGTTTTCAAAAATCAGTCTGCGGCTGTTTTCCAGAAGGGCGGGACAGGGATATCCCGCTGCGGCGAACATGGCGTAAACCATTTCGCCGAGTCTTCCCTTGGGAAGCGCAACGTTCAGAAAGCGATCGGTTACTGCCACGTGATCCCGCCTTTCTCAAAAACGCCGACTCTGCCGGCCCGTATACCCGGGGCGGCGGTGCGGCCGGTCCTGACCGTCAGGCCCTCCTGCCGGAGCGACTCGACGGCGCGTATCAGCTCTCCGGGATCGGCGTCTTCTCCGTAAAGAAGCAGAACGTCGGAATCCAGAGGAGAAGGCGCGTCGTCAAGACGCTCGATACTGTCCAGATATACCGCGAATCCCGCGGCGCTCGCCTTTTTCCCGAGGCGGCGCATCAGATGATCGTACTGCCCGCCGGAAAGCACGGCTGCGGGAAGCCCCGCGATAAAGCCCTTGAAGATCAGACCGTTGTAATAATTCCGGTCGCCGGTCACGGAAAAGTCCACCCGGATCTTCCCGGCGAATTCCCCGCCGGAAAAGACCGAAAGAGCCCGGCGGAAAAAGGAATACTCGATTCCGGCGCCACAGGCTTCGGCGATGCGACCGATTTCCGGCAGCATTTCCTCCGGCCTGCCGTAAAGGGAAAGAAGTCTTGTAAGAAGCGCTCCCTTTTCTTCCGGTATGCCGTTTTCCAGAAGCATGGCGCGGATCCCGTGCAGGTTCTTCTCGCCGGCGGCGTGAAGAAGCTCCTCCTGCAGCGAGGGCGAGGAAGAGATCTGCTCCAAAACCGCCGAAAGGATCCCGAGATGCGCGAGATCCAGCACGTAGTCGGAGGAAACGGCCGCAAGGCTCCGGGCTGCCAGGATCAAAACCTCGCCCGCGGCCGCGGCGTCCAGCGCCCCGATGCATTCAAGACCCGCCTGCCGGATCTCGCGGAAGGAACCCGCTCCTTTGGCAGGGCGGTAGACGTTCTCGTCGTAATAGAGTTTTTCGGTCCCGGACTGGCCGTCCCGGTAGTTCTTGGCGATGGAAAGAGTGACGTCGGGCTTCAGAGCCAAAAGCCTCCCGTTGGTGTCGGTGAAGGTGATCACGCGGTCCGAAACGAGAAAATCCTTGTTGCGGCTGTACAGATCGTATTCTTCGAATTTGCCCATGCGATAGGGGATATACCCGTAACTGCGGTAAAGCGCGCGCAGGGCGAACGCCGTCTCTTCGGCGCGCGTCACGGTAGTTTCGTCGATCAGCACGAGGGATCCTCCTTTTCTCCGGCCATACGGTCGATGACCGTGCGGTATCCGCCGGCGCCGTAATGAAGACAGCGGCTGACCCGGCTGATGGTGGCGGCGGAGACGCCGACCTCGCGGGAGATGTCGTTGTAATTCATGCCCCGGTCCAAAAGCCTTGCGGTGTCCAGCCGCTGCGCCATATCGATGATTTCGTTGATGGTGCAGATATCCTCAAAAAAGGCGGCGCATTCTTCCTCGTCCCGAAGCAGCGAAACGGCGTGAAAGAGCCTTGCCGCCGCATCTTTCTGGTAGGTTTTCAAGATCGTCACCTCCTCGATCTTTAACACTCTATCATTTTATCACTTTAAATTGATAAAGTCAAGAGGAAATTGCGGGCGGACGGAAAAAAGGAGAAAGGCTGCGGAAGAGCATCGCTTCCGCAGCCCGCGTGAACGACGAAGGAGGATCCGGGATCAGTCCCCGGAGATGGCCATATCGCCCGGCTTGATCCAGCCGGCTTTCCTCAGAACGAAATCGATCCCGAGGGTCAGCGCGGCGGGAAGGACGACGTGCATCAGAAGGATCTCGATGAGGACGATCCATAAAGCCGTTCCGTCTCCGGTCATGGCTTCGACGGCGCCGAACTGTCCGACAAGGCCGCTGGTTCCCATGCCCGCGCCGACCGGTGTATTGGTCATTTTGAAAAGGCAGGTGGAAACCGGGCCGAGGATCGCCCCGGCCAGAGTAGGCGCGATCCAGATCTGCGGACGGCGCAGGATATTCCCGAACTGCAGCATGGAGGTGCCGACGCCCTGGGAAAGCAGCCCGCCGACGCCGTTGTCGCGGAAGCTTGCGACGGCGAATCCGATCATCTGCGCGCAGCAGCCCGCCGCCGCGGCGCCGGCCGCAAGCCCGGAGATCCCGATGGAGACGCACAGGGCTGCAGACGAGATCGGAGCGGTCAGAGCCATGCCCACCAGGACCGCCACCGCAATGCCCATGGGGAAGGGAGCCCATTCGGTGGTGGTGTTGACAAGATTTCCGAAGGCGGTCATGAACTGATTGAGGTAAGGACCGATGAACCAGCCCACCAGCCCTCCGGGCACGATGGTCAGAAGGGGAGACAGGACGATATCCAGCTTGGTCCTTCCGCTGACAAGCCCGCCGATCTCGGCGCCGACCACCGCGGCGGCGTAGGCCCCGATGGGACCGCCTCCCGCCGCGTAGGCGATAGCGCCCACCGAAACGGCGGAAAAGACGACAAGCGGCTTGTGCTTCAATCCCCAGGCCACCGCGGCGCCGATGGCCGCGCCGGTCACCACCGAATCCTTGGCGGTGATGGTGGAGGCCAGGGTGGAGAGAACGCCCAGATAGGGGATCCTGCCCAGAAGGTTCAGGATCGTTGCGATGATCAGAGAAGCGAAAAGACCGAGCGCCATGGCGCTCATGGCGTCGATGAAATACCGGTGAAAAATGCTCCCGACGATATTCTTTTTCTTTTCGGTTTTGCGGCGTGCCAAAAAAATCAAGCTCCTTTCGGTTCGGCGCTTCCGCCGTTCTCCTTCTTCTTTTGGAAAGCGTCGATCAGAAGAGAGATCAGGGCGGTGAGAAGCAGGGTGACGCAGGGAATGAAATTCAAAAATTGCCGGTTCTGGAAAGCGGCGCCGAAAAAGCCGATGTCGTTTCCCGTGGTGGCGGTGACGAAAGCCTTGGCAGCCAGAGAACTCACAAATCCGGCGACGTTGCCGACGGTGGAATAGAAGGCGATGTAGCTGGTCTGGTTGGCCTCGGGCAGATTCATATAGGGAAGGTTGGCGAAAACCAGTGTGATCCCCGGGGCGAAGACGTAGGCGGAGATGGCGGAAATGGGGTAAAAATACCATCGGTCGGAGGTGGTGAAGGCGTTGAAAAGATAGGGCGTCAGATAGAGCGTCGTCGCCAGAGCCAGCGTCCGGAGCCAGGAGATCCGTCCGATGATCCTCGTCCAGACCGGATAGGCGATGAAATAGATCGGGATGCTGGTCAGCGTGATCCCGGAGATCAGGGCGTAGGAGAGCCCCACGTCCTCCAGAAGATAGGCGGTGAAATACTGGCCGGTGAAGTTGGCGCCGAAGCTGTAGATCAGGGTCAGGGAGACGGTCAGAAGGTACCTCGGCGTGCGGAAGGGAAGGGTCAGCATGCCGACGATGCTTCTTTTGGGAGACGGCGCGTATTCCGGCTCCTTGATCCCGGTGAAAGCCACGATCTCGAGCCCCGCGAAAATCAGGGCGACGCCGCGCAGGATCAAAAGACCGAGATATCCGTTCCCGCCGTCCTTCATGTGATCCAGGAAGAAGCTCGCGCCTGTGGCCAGAAGCGAGGTGATCATGGGCGAAAGCATGTTGACGATGGAAAAATAGGAGGCGCGGGTCCGGTTCGGAAGGTCCGACACGTGCCAGACCGAAAAGGCCGCGCTGGAGATCTGCACGATCAGGGACGCGATCAGGTGCACGCCGAGGAAAAACCAGAGCCTGACGTCCAGATCGACGGGCAGGATCGGGATCACGCCGAGCAGGACGATATTCAGGAGATGGTAGATCCCCCGCAGGATCAGAAGAAGCTTTTTCCGCCGGGGAAATCTCTCCATGATCAGGGGAGCGACGATCTGCGCAAGACCTGAGGCAAGGCTGATCATCGTAACGCTTCCCAGGAAGCTGTTCTGCTTCACAGTGGGAGAATCCTGCATCATGGAAAGGATCAGACTTGTCAGAAAAACGCCGGAGATCAGAGAGGAGAACATGCCGCTGAGCAGGTTCCCGGCCAAAAGACTGCGCCGGGATGAAGCCAGCCCGTCGTCGTTCTCCAGAAAGGTGATGCGGATCCCTTCGGAACGGGAGAAGAGTTTGGCGATCCGTTCTTTCAGACGCATGATTGCCTCCGTAAATCTCCTGTCGGGAAGATCAAAAGCGGAAGAAGCAAACAGGAAATGCCTGCTTTTGTCAAGGCTTATCATAAGCATTTGAAGCGGGAATGTCAAGTGGGGAATTGAAATTTGAAACGATTTGGGGTATGATAGAAAGAGGAAGGAGGCGGCAAGATGGCTCTGGAACTGGGAAGCGACGTGAGAATGATCCGCGGGATCGGGGACAAAAGCGCAAAGGCGCTGGAAAAGCTCGGGATCCGTACCTGCCGCGATCTCCTGAATCATTATCCCCGCGGGTACGAGGACCGGACGAAGATCGTTCCGGTGGCGGAACTCTCGGAGGAGATCGGCCGGGTCGCCGAAGTGACGGTCACCTCGCCGGTCCGCAAGGTGCGGCTCCGTTCGGGCAAGGTCCTGGTACAGGCGGAAGCCGCCGACGATTCCGGCAGCCTGACCCTGAATTTCTTCAATCAGGAATACATGAAAAACGTCCTCTCGCAGGGGGAAACCTATTACGTCTACGGAAAGGTATCCGGCGCGAAATTCGCCAAGGATATGACCAATCCGGAGGTGCGGAAAAAGGACGGGGAATTCACGGGCGAGATCCTGCCGATCTATCCCCTGACCGACGGGATCCGGCAGAACGACCTGCGCAAAGCAGTCAGAGCGGTCCTGAAGGATACGCTGGACGCCGTGACCGATTCGCTGCCGGCGCCGGTGCGGCGGGAGCACGAGCTGGCTACGGTGAAGTTTTCGCTTCAGAATATCCACTATCCGGACTCGGAGGAGGCGCTCGCTCTCGCGCGCAAAAGGCTGATCTTCGGCGAGTTTTTTACGCTGGCGGCGGCTTTGGGCATGCGGAAAAACCTGCGGAAGGGCGAAAGCACGCTCGCGCTCGACGTATCCTGCCGGGAAGAATTTGAAAAGAGCCTTCCCTTCCGCCTCACAGGCGCGCAGAGCCGCGCGGTGTCGGAGATCCTGGAGGACCTTTCCTCCGGCCGGGTGATGAACCGGCTTGTGCAGGGGGACGTGGGCTCCGGCAAAACGGCGGTCGCCGCGGCGGCGGCCTTCACGGTGATCCGGAACGGAAAGCAGGCGGCGGTGATGGCGCCGACCGAGATCCTCGCAGCCCAGCACGACGAGACCTTCCGGCGCTTCTTCGAGCCCTTCGGCGTCAAAACCGCGCTTTTGACTTCTTCCACCAGGGCGTCGGAGAGACGCAGGATCCTTGCGGGACTGGAATCCGGCGAGATCGCCTTCGTTTCCGGCACGCATGCGCTTCTGGAGGAAAGCGTGCAGATCCCGGAGCTTTCGCTGGTGATCTGCGACGAACAGCACCGCTTCGGCGTGGAGCAGCGGACCCGTCTCGCCCGCAAGGGGAACGAGGTGCACACCCTGGTCATGTCGGCGACGCCGATCCCGCGGACTCTGGCTCTGGTGATGTACGGCGACCTGGAAGTTTCGATCATCGACGAGCTGCCGCCGGGCAGAGAACCGGTCAAAACTTACCTCATCGGCGAGGATCACCGGGAAGGGCTTTACGGGTTTATCCGCAAGACCGTCCGGGAGGGAAGACAGGCCTATATCGTCTGTCCGCTGGTGGAGGAGAACGACGATTTGGAACTGGCTTCGGCGGAGGAATACACCGAAGAACTGCGTACCAGGGTCTTCCCGGATCTCCGCATCGGCCTTCTGCACGGGCGCATGAAGGCAAAGGAGAAAAACGGGATCATGGAGGCCTTCGCCGCGCGGGAGATCGATATCCTGGTATCCACTACCGTGATCGAAGTGGGGATCGATGTGCCGAACGCCACTCTGATGGTGGTGGAAAACGCCGAACGCTTCGGCCTTTCCCAGCTTCACCAGCTGCGCGGCCGGGTGGGAAGAGGCAAAGAGCAGTCCTTCTGCTTCCTGCTTTCGGAGGCGAAGGGAGAGACCCGCGCGCGCCTCAAGGTCATGACCGCGACCAACGACGGGTTCCGTGTGGCGGAGGAGGATCTCGCGCTGCGCGGCCCCGGCGACTTTTTCGGCAAACGGCAGCACGGACTGCCGGAAATGCGCATCGCCTCCTTCTCGGAGGACGTGAAGACCCTGAAGATCGCGCAAGGCGCGGCGGCGAAGCTCCTGGAAGAGGATCCGATGCTGGAAAAAGAAGAAAACCGCCTGCTCAAAAAGGCGGTGAAGAGCCTCAGCGACCGTCTGGAGGAAAACCGCTGAGGAGAAGAGCAGGAAGGCAGTTGCGCACACGGGCGCCGTATCGGGCGCGGAAAGGAGAAGCCATGAAAAACGTCATGATTTTTTATCTGGAAGGATGCCCCTACTGCCGGGACGCGCGGCGCGCGCTTTCCTCTCTTCTGGAGGAGAAGCCGGAATACGCCGGGATCGGCGTGCGCTGGGTGGAGGAAAACCGGGAAAGGGAAACCGCCGAACGATACGAGTATTACTACGTCCCGTCCGTCTTTGCGGGGGAGAAGAAGCTTTACGAAGCGCATCCCTCCGAAAGCTATGAGATCATCCGGGAAAAGCTGGACGCGGCGCTGGCCGCGGTTCTGAAAGAGAACTGACGACGGGCGGATCTGGAGGCGGGATCGCCGTGGTCCCCGGTGAAAACGCCGCGGAGGACGGCGGCAAGAAACCGCGTTTTCCGTCAGGAAACGGCAAATCAGGAAAGAAAAAAGACGCGGCCGAAGAACGCGTTTGCTTTCTTCGGCCGCATGTTTCTGGCTTATGTTATTTCACAATGAGCTTAGCCGCCGCGCTCGTCGTGGTTCCGTAGCTGTTTTTGACGACGCAGTGGAAGAGCAGACCGTTCCGGGCGGGGATAGCGTCCAGATAAATGGTGGCGGAGTTGCTGGAGAAGCTGGTATTCTTCCAGGTCTTTCCGCCGTCCGCGGAGTACTGCCACTGGTAGCTCATCCCGCTGCCGATCGCAACGATCTTCATCGTCACGGTGTTCCCGTTCGCGGCGGTGACCGACGTGGGCTGGCTGACGATGGCGGGCTTGACGCCGGTGACGGTGAGTCTGACGGCGTTCGACACTGCGGTCCCGACGGCGTTTTTAACGACGCAGTGGAAGAGCAGGCCGTTCCGCGCGGAGATCGCCTTCATGGAAACGGTGGCGGAGTTGCTGGCGAAGCTGGTGTTCTTCCAGGTATTGCCGTTGTCCGCGGAATACTGCCACTGGTAAGTAAGGCTGGAGCCGGTCGCCGTGATCTTGAAGGTCGCGGTATTGCCGTTGGCAGTCTTGACCGACGCAGGCTGCGTCTTGATCGCGGGCTTCGCCATGGCGGTAAGCTTCACCGCATTCGACGTCGCGGTCCCGTAGCTGTTCTTGACGACGCAGCGGAAGAGCAGGCCGTTCCGTGCGGAGTTGGCGGTCAGCGAAATGGAAGAGGTGTTGCTCGTGAAGCTCGGGACCTTCCAGGTCTTTCCGCCGTCGGCCGAGTAATACCACTGATATTTCAGACTGATACCGGAAGCGGCCACGGAGAACTTCGCCGTTCCGTTCAGAGCGACGGTCACGGCCTTCGGCTGAGTCGTGATCGCGGGCTTATACCCGGTGACCGTCAGCTTGACGCTGTTCGACGTCACGCTTCCGGAAACGTTCTTGACGATGCAGCGGAAGAGCAGGCCGTCCCGGGCGGGAATCGCATCCATGGAAAGGGTCGCTGTGTTGCTGGTAAAGCTGGGAGTATTCCAAGTGCTTCCTCCGTTCGAGGAATACTGCCACTGGTAGGAAAGACCGGTGCCGGAGGCGACGACCTTAAAGGTTGCCGTTTTTCCGTAAGCAACCGAAACGGAGGTCGGCTGGGTGGTGATCGAAGGCTTCACCATTTTCCACTGCGCGTAGAGCGTGACGGTGGCGCCCTTGGTGGCCGAAAGATTCTTCACCGACGCGCCGTTCGCGTACGACGCGCCGCTGCCGTTCGCCTTGGTGTTCCAGCCGTTAAAGGAATAACCGGTTTTCTTGAAGGAATTGGAAGGCAGTGTCAGGGCGACGTCGTAGGTGGCCGTTTTGGAACTCATCGAGCCGGAGGAGGCGCCGTTGCCGTTGAAGGCGATCGTGTAGGTATTGGCGGTCCACTTCGCGTATACGGATACGCTGTTTCCGCCGGCGTATTTCAGAAGAGTCGTGACGCTTGCCGATTTGAGAGGCTGCGTGAAATCGCTGTCAAGATACCATCCGGCGAAGGTGTATCCGGCCCTGGTCGGATCTGCCAGGGACGTGCTCGCGCCGAGGACGTAATAGGTCGGATTCGAACTGCTGTTGGTGCCGCCGTTCAGAACGTAATTGACCTTCCAGCAGCGGGTGAGTTTCGCGGAATCGGCATAGACCCAGTTGCCGTCGGTCAGCCGGTACCACGTGTTGCCCGGTTGGTTGACGGTTGAGCCGTTGATCGAAAGAATAGTCCCTTTGCTTGCCGTACGTACGGAAGACGCCCCTTCGTACGGACGCGTGCGAATGATCGCACTGCTGTCGCCCGTGACCTTGAAGTAGGCGGTCATCGACGTGATCGTCAGGGGATATTCATATCCGCACTTGGTGCAGATGCCGTCCTTGTAATTGTGGGAGGTGCATTTGGTCCAGACGGCGTAGAGGGTCAAGTTGGCGTTTTTGGAATAAGTCGCGCCCGCGTTGTACGAGGTGCCGGAACCGTCGCTCTTGGTGTTCCAGCATTTGAAGATGTACCCGACGCGGGTGGGCTTGGTGCTGGAAAGCTTGATGTCTGTACCGTTCAGTTTATACTGCGATCCCGGAGGAATGGATCCGCCGTTGGCATTGTACGTGACCGTATAACGCTGCGTGACGTTGTCGGAATATACCCAGTTGCCGTCGGTAAGGCGGTACCAAAGATAACCTGTCTGAGAAGTGGTTTTTGCGTTGACAGTAAGGACGTCGCCTTTTTTGTTTGTTCTGACCGCTGTCGAATTGCTCCAATAGGGTCGGGTCCAGATGGTAGTGCCGTCAGAATTGGTAACGACAAAGGTACCGGACATAGAAGTGATTGTAAGAGGGTACTCGTAACCGCATCCGCTCGACTTACAGATTCCGCCGTCGTAAGAATGCTTATGTGTTTTGACGTAATCTTCCCATACCCAGAGATTGGTCAGATCCTTGCCTCCGTAACTGCCGGAAGCGATCTGATACCATTTGTTACCGGAGGAATTCGTAACGGAATCCTTGATTTTGAGTACGTATCCCGCATCCTTGATTTTTACGATCGTCTCGGATGAACCGGAATAGGACGTATGAATGACCGCGTTTTCCTTCGATGTTTCATAATAGGTAATCGCGGCCGACGCTTTGATTGCGGGGATCAGGCACAGAACCAGGACGAGAGACGAGAAGAGCAGGATGAGCTTTTTCTTCATATACTGACTCCTTCCATACCGGTAGAACCGGAATAAATTACCATCAGGAATTATATCAAATCGAAAGGGAAAAAGCAAGGGAAAACAAAAGAAAAAGCCCTTCTGAAAGAAGAAAAAATCCTCTTCGGCGGCGCAGAAAAACCGCCGGAAGCAAAAAAGCCGTCCCGGACGATCCGGGACGGCTCTTGAGATGCGGGAAAGGAAAATCACAGGGTGACGATGCGGTTTTCCGCGTGCGGCGGGAGAGAAAAACGGGGGGGTCAGCGGTAGGATTTTCTGTCAAGCTTGCCGTTATAGGTCTTTCGGATCTCCGGGACCCTTTCGAAGGCTTTCGGGACCTTGTATCCCTCCAGCCGCGCCGAGAGGAACCGGCTCAAAGCCGGCAGATCCAGATCCTGCGCGGCGACGTACAGGAGCTTCGGCACGAAGCCGGAGATCCGGTCGGGGAGGGCGACGCAGATGCATTCGTCGATCCCGTCAAAAGCGAGCGCGGCCTCTTCGACCTCGGTCGGCGCGACCTTCAGACCGCCGACGTTGATCACGTCGCCCTTTCGCCCGATGATGTAGACGAAGCCCTCCTCGTCGATGTAGCCGATATCGTTGTTGTACACGATCCCGCCGCGCAGAACGTCGCGCGTAAGCTCGGGCGAATTGACGTATTCGAGCATGTTGACGTCGCCTTTGCAGGCGATCAGGCCGAGATGATCCTTTGAAGAAGAGATCAAGCGCTTATCGTCGTCCACGATCAGGATCTCGGCGTTGGGCATGGGCTTCCCGATGCAGTTGGCGAGCCCTGGGTGGGCGACGCAGTCGTACATGGTCACCGACGCCGCTTCCGGAACGATGTTCCTTCGTTCATCCATTGAGAGAAAAAGGGCGGTCCCGCCGGACGGGACCGCCCTGCTGCGCAGAAGGCGTCACTTGGTGATGTAATAATCAACGGACTGCAGATAATACTGCTCTGAGGATGCGTCTATTTTCTGCAGATTCTGGTTCGAATAGTCTCCGCGGTGCAGGTTGTACTGGTCGTAAAAGCCGATCTCCGCCCGATAGACCTCGTTGGTATCCGGGTCGTAGAGCCTGTCGTAGCCGAGCGCGGCGTCGCTGTTTTTCTGCGAGGCGATATCATAGCTGGTCTGTCTGCTGCGCCATGCCGCGTTGTAGGAATCGTAGGCCGCCTGCATGCTCCGCCCTGCCGCCAGGATCGCATCGGTCTCATTCGCCACGTTCTGCTGCGTCTGCTGTACGTAACTGCTGGTCAGGGTAAAGGAGGTCAGGCAGCGAAGCAGGACTTCTTCCAGCTCCGCGAACTCCGCTTCCGGCGCTGTGATCCCCATGACGTCGTAGACGCAGTAGTTGCCGAGGTCGATCCCGCCCTGCATATAGGTAAGCTTATTGGAGATCTCGCCGCCCACCAAACCTTGACAGGCGGAACCGGTATCCGACGTGAAAGCGATCCGCAGGATGGAATTGTCCATGCAGGTGGGCGTCACCGGAGCGCTGCTTTGGTACTGTTCAAGCACCCGGACGTTATTCAGATCGGGGTACACGTAGGCGTAGCCCTGGATTTGATAGAGCAGCGCGATGAACTCGGGATATACTTTATAGAACTCCGAGGTCGTCGCAGGACTCAGCACCGGAACGCTCGCACCGGTCAGATATCCGTAGACGTCCGCGTCGAAGCTGCGCACGCCGGCCATGGATGCAAGACGGGCGTAATAGTCTTTTTCCGCCTGGCTCTTGTTGAAATACTCCATCTTGCAGTAGAAGAAGATCTTGCGTTCCGGAACGACCGGATCGTAGAGATATACGCCGAAATCGCTGAACTGCTTGTGTGTCGTCAGGATCCAGTTTTCCGGGACTTCCATGGAAAAGATATCGTTGGACACCTGTACGGTGTTCAGACTCAGTCTCTCGGCGGGCTTTACGGCGTATTCGCCGTATCCGGTCTTCTCCGCGCCGGTGTCATCGGGCTCTGACGTGTCGTCAGGGAGGGCTCCGCCGCCGGCATAGGCGCCGGCGCCGTTCCGGTAGAAGGAAACGATCTCTTCCAGGCTGGTGAAGACGGCGTCGTTGTCTGAAAGCGTTTTCTTTGCCGTGAATACCACGAAGGAATCGCCGATGGTCCCGCAGAGCCTGCGCATGAGGATCGTCGCGCCTTGGTCCGGCAGCTCATACTCGAACTCCATCTGCCAGAGCTCCCGGCCGCCGACGGTCACCGGCTTGGCTTCGGTGTATCGGGTGAGATCCGAACCGTAGGCCTCCTGCATCTCGGGAAGAAAACGGGTACGCAGATAACTCTCCGCATCCATCGTCACGCCCTTGTTGCGGATGACGATCACATAGGGGATAAGTCCCGGCTTGCTTGTGTCCATGCTCAGATAGAGGCCGGTCCCGTCCTCCCAGAGCTGACTCATCGGGAAACTGACGAGCGTGGAAAAATCGCCTTCGCGGCAGGAGACGATCCCGTATGCGTCGTCTCCGATCCAAGTCACCTCGTATCCGAAACGGGCGAGGAAATCCCCGCTATCCGGTTCCCGGATCTTATCCGGTTCGCCGGGAACGGCATCGCCGCCCGGCTCCGTCAGCGACTCGGTGTTTGGCTCGACCGATTCCCGGTATCTCCCGAGATCCCGCAGAAGAGAACAGCCCGAGAAAGAGAAGAGCAGAAGAAGGATCGCGAGGAGAGTCGATAGAATGCGCTTTTTCATGATGACCTCCAGTCGGGCAGCCGGCTTTTCCCGGTATGGCGGAAAACCGCATCGTCACAGGGTGACGATGCGGTTTTCGCCGTCGGCGATATAGGCGTTTTCCAGAAGCTCGGTCAGGGCGACCGCCTCGTCCAGCCCCATTTCGGCGGGAGAGGGGAGCCCCTTCTCACAGGCGTCGACAAAACGCATGATGGGCGAGGGGACCGGGGATCTGTCCAGTTCGGGGACCGGGACGTCCTTGTACTTCTCGCTCTGGAAGATGATTTTGTCGTCGCAGGCGACCAGCGATCCCTCGGTGCCGTAAACCTCGGCCACCAGGGGAGCCGAATAGGAGACGAAGGCCGTTTCCGCGACGCCGATGGCGCCGCTTTCAAACTCGACGGTGCAGATGGCGTTTTCATCAAGCCCGGTGCCGTAGAACTGATTGAAGAGCGCCGAGACCCGTTTCGGCCTGCCGCCGAGATCCGAGAGGAAGTACATGGCGTGGCAGCCCAGATCCATCATGGCGCCGCCGCCCGCTTTCGATCCGTCGAACCAGTACTCGGGCAGCCAGTTGCCCGAAACGCCGTTGTGGGCGTTGCGGTAACGGAAAAGCGAGATCTTTCCGAAGGCGCCTTCGGCGATCCTGGCTTTGATGTACCGGTAAACCGGATTGCATTTGTGCGGGAAGGAGATGCCGAAGGTCTTGCCTGAGGCGCGGATGGCGTCGGCCAGCTTCAGGGCTTCTTCCGTCGTGGTCTCCAGAGCCTTCTCGGTGAAGATGCACTTCCCGGCTTTCGCCGCTTTCAGGATGACCTCGCGGTGCATGGTGGTGGGGGTGGTGACGCAGACCGCGTCGATATCGGAAGCGAGCAGCTCGTCAAGCGAAGCGTAGAAGGGAACGCCGAGCTCTTCCGCCCACTTCTCTCCGCGGGCTTCCTCCTCGTCCCAGACGGCGACGACCTTGGATTTCCCGGTCTGATTGAATTCACGGGCGTATCCCGCGGCGTGCACGTGCCATTTGGAAAGCATTGCGATTTTCAACATGAACAGGTCTCCTTTCTGTGGCGAAAGCTCCAATGATTACAGTTTCTGGTAAAGGGCGAGGTATTTTTCCGCCGAGATATCCCATCCGGACTGATAGGTCATGCCGGCGGTGGTGATCTTCGCCCATTTTCCCTTGTCGCCGAAGGCGCCGACGGCGCGCCAGATCGAATCCAGCATATCGTGGGCGTTATAGGTGCGGAAGGTAAAGCCGCGTCCGTTTCCTTCGTTGTCGGCGGGGGCCACGGTGTCCTTCAGACCGCCGGTTTCGCGGACGAGAGGCACCGTGCCGTACCGCATGGCGATCATCTGGGAAAGACCGCACGGTTCGGCCTTGGAGGGCATCAGCAGCAGATCGGCTCCGGCGTAGATCCGGTGCGAAAGCGCCGAATCGAACTGCAGGCACGCCTTGACCCGCCCGGGATAATGCACCTCGGCAAGCCGGAAGAATTCCTCATACTGCCGTTCCCCGACGCCGAGGACGACGAACTGCACGTCGGCGGCCATCAGATCGCTGAACACGGCGCGTACCAGATCCAGCCCCTTGTGGGAGGCGAGCCGGGTGACCATCGCGATCAGCATGGGCTCGGGACGTACGTCAAGGCCCAGCTCCTTCTGCAGGGCGGCCTTGCATTTGGCCTTGCCGCTGCGGCTGTTCAGCGAATAACGGTGAGGGATCAGCTTGTCCCGCCAGGGATCGTATTCCTTCAGGTCGATACCGTTGACGATGCCGGTCAGCTTGTGGGCGTTGGCGCGGATCACGTTTTCCAGACCGTGGCCGTAGAAGGAAAAATGAAGCTCTTCGGCGTAGGTGGGGGAAACGGTGGTCACGGCGTCGGCCATGGTGATGGCGCCCTTCATCAGGTTGATGCAGCCGGCGTATTCGTAATCCGGATAATAGGAATCGGGCACGCCGCAGACGTCCGACAGGAAATTCTGCTGGCAGAAGCCCTGATATTCGATATTGTGGATGGTGAAAACGTTTTTGATCCCGGCATAGACGGGGATCCGGCTGAAGAAGGCGTGGTAGAAGAGCGGGATCAGAGCGGTCTGCCAGTCGTTGGCGTGGATCACGTCGGGGAAGAAATCGACCGTCGGCAGGATCTCCAGAACCGCCTTGGAGAAGAAGGCGAAGCGCTCGCCGTCGTCGTACTGACCGTAGGGGGTGGGACGGTCGAAGTAGAATTCGTTGTCGATGAGGTAATAGGTCACGCCGTCCCGCACGGCGGTGTAGATGCCGCAGTACTGATGCCGCCAGGCAAGGTCGATCATGATGCTGGCCACGTACCGGACGTCCTCGGGCGCGGCGTTTTTGATGGCCTTGTAGAACGGCAGAGCGACGGCGACTTCATTGCCGCTGCCCGCCAGGGTTTTGGGAAGCGCGCCCAGAACGTCGCCCAGGCCGCCGGTTTTGAAAAAGGGAAGTGCTTCGCTTGCGGCGAAAAGGATTTTCATGGAGGAGCTCCTTTCTCCGGTGGGTTATTCACTGTAAGTCTGGCCTTTGATCAGGATGCGCGGACGGTCGGGCTCGCCGATGATCTTCGCGCCTGCGGTCACGCGCACGTCCTTGTCGGTGATGACGTAGCGGAGCTCGGCGCCGTCTTCGACGACGCTGTCCGGCATGACGATGCTGGATACGATCCGGGATCCCTTTCCCAGCTTGACGCGGCGGAAAATGATGCTCTGATGGACCGTGCCTCCCACGGAGGAACCGTCGGCGATCAGACTTTCCTTCACGTCGGAATCCAGACCGTAGAGCACCGGCACGTCGGCATAGGTCTTGGTGAAGATGTGACCGTACCGGAAGAAGACGTCACGGCGCACGTCGCTTTTCAGAAGATCCATGCTGGCGTTGTAATAATCGCTGCGCGTGCGGATCTTGGCCACGTATCCCTCGTGATCGAAAACGCCGATCTTCAGGTTTTCCATCAGGCGCGGGATCATGTCGTTGTCAAAATATTTGTAATTGTTGAGCTTCGCGGCTACGGTCAGATCCAGAAGGAGACTGCGCTTCATGACGCAGACCCCGACCGAAAGCCTTTCGGCCGCGGGATCGTCGGCTTTGAGGATCTCGGTGACGCGGCCGTTCCCGTCGGTCCGGAGGCCGGTTTTGAAGGAGCCGTGATGATTGATCCCGGCGCACCGGACGGTCAGATAGGTGATGTCGTCGCCGTTTTCCATGTACGCTTCCCAGAGACCGTCCAGATCGGCGTTGCCCACCACGTCCGGCTCGCACAGGAAAACGTATTCGGCGTGGTTGTTGCGCAGATAGGATTCCGATCCGATCAGAGCCTTCAGCTTGGTATCGTAAGGGGTTTCCTGATCAAAGGCGAAGGGAGGCAGGAAGGTCAGGCCTCCGGAACGGCGGTCCAGATCCCAGTCCCGGGCTGTGCCGATGTGATCCAGAAGCGACTGATACTTTTCGCGTACGGCGACGCCGACGGTATCCACGCCGCTGTTGACGAGATTTGAAAGAGTGAAGTCGATCAGGCGGTACCGGGCGCCGAAGGGCAGCGCGCCTACCGAACGGACCGCCGTAAAGAGATCCATGGTGGAATTGTCGATATTGGCAAATACCAGAGCAAAGCTGTTTGTCACGATCCCTCACTCCTTTTCCGGAACGTCTTCAAAGACGACCTTTTTGCAGGGGACCGTCGCGCCGTCCCCGATCGTCAGATCGTAGCCGATCACCGAGATCCCCCATTTGTCTCTGTCGGGGTAATCCTCGGGGCGGGCGCCGACCCGTGCGTTCTTCCCGATATGGACGCCGGAGCCGACGATGGCGTACTGCACCACCGCGCCTTCTTCGATGACGGCGTCCGGCATGATCACGCTGTCCTGCACCATCGCGCCTTTCTTCACCGTGACGCCGGTGGAAAGCACCGTGAAGTCCACGTTGCCGTATACCTCGCATCCTTCGCTGACGAAGGAATTGGTGATGACCGCGTCCTGAGAGATGTACTGCGGCGGAAGAGCCTGGGTCTTCATGAAAATGCGGAAGGTCGGATCGTCCAGACTCATGGGGATGCTGGGATTGATCAGATCCATGTTGGCGTCCCAGAGGCTGTCGAGGGTCCCGACGTCCTTCCAGTAGCCTTCGAACTGATACGTGAACATCCTGGCGCCTTCTCCGAGGAGCATGGGCAGCACGTTTTTGCCGAAATCGTTTTCCGAATCCGGATCCGCTTCGTCCCGGAGCAGAGCGTCTTTCAGGACCTTCCAGGAGAAGAGATATACGCCCATGCTGGCGCAGGTGGAGCGCGGGTTCTTCGGCTTCTCCTCGAACTCAGTGATCCGGCCGGTCTCGTCGCTGATCACGATACCGAAGCGGGACGCCTCGTCCCGGGGCACGTTGATCACCGAGATGGTGACGTCGGCCTTGTTCTTTTTGTGGGCGGCGATCATGCGGGAATAATCCATTTTGTAGATGTGGTCGCCGGAAAGGACCAGAACGTATTCCGGGGAGAATTCGTCGATGAATTCCAGGTTCTGGCAGATGGCGTTGGCGGTCCCGCGGTACCAGGAGGAGGATTTGGCCCTGGCGTAAGGCGGCAGGATATGCACGCCGCCGTTATACCGGTCCAGTCCCCACGCGCGTCCGCTGCCCACGTACTTGATCAGCTCCAGCGGCTGATACTGGGTCAGAACGCCCACCGTATCGATGCCGGAATTGATGCAGTTGGACAGGGTAAAATCAATGATCCGATACTTCCCGCCGAAGTGCACGGCGGGTTTGGCGACTTTTTTGGTCAGGACTTCAAGGCGGCTGCCTTGCCCGCCCGCCAGAAGCATGGCAACGCACTCTTTGTTGTGCCGCATCATGATTCAACACCTCTTTTGCGATTCAGTTTATGATGGGAGGATCCTCCGGGATCGGACTCCGGGGAGCTTTGCACTTCAAAAAACAGCGCGGACAGGGGAGGGATATCCAGCGTGACGTGCCAGGGCAATCCGTGCATCGGACCTTCCTCCGCGGTAAGCGGCGGATTTTCCAGACCGGTGCCTCCGTAAAGGAGCTTGTTGGAGGTGAAGACTTCCCGGTAAACGCCGGGAGAGGGAACCCCGAGCCGGTAACCCCGCCGTTCCACCGGCGTGAAATGCAGGACGGCGATGATTTCCTTCTGATCGTCGGCGATGCGCCGGAAGGCGATGACGCCGGACTCCCGGTCGTCGGGGGAGATCCACTGGTAGCCGCCCCAGTCGCAGTCGTTCTGCCAGAAAGCCTCATGCTCCAGATAGAAGAAATTCAGGTCCCGCATATACGTATGGAATCCGTTGTGGGAAGGATATTGGAGCAGGAAATAATCCAGCCCTTTCGAGGGCGCCCATTCGATGAACTGGGCGATCTCGTTGCCCATAAAGGAAAGCTTTTTGCCCGGATGGGCCATCATATAGGCGAAAAGCAGGCGGAGATTCGAGAATTTGTCGTTATAGAGTCCCGCCATCTTGTTGACGAGAGAGAGCTTCCCGTGCACGACCTCGTCGTGGGAGAGAGGAAGGATGTAATGCTCCGAAAAAGCGTAGGACATGGAGAAGGTCAGCTTGTCGTGGTTGTTCTTCCGGAAATAGGGGTCCAGCTTGAGATAATCCAGCGTGTCGTGCATCCATCCCATGTTCCATTTGAAATCGAAGCCGAGGCCGCCGTTCTTCGTGTCGGCGGTGACGCCCCACCAGGAGGTCGCCTCCTCGGCCATGGTCAGGGCGTCGGGATGCTCCTCGTGCACCGCGTCGTTGAGAAGCCTGAGGAAGGCGATGGAATCGCGGTTTTCATTGCCGCCGTTCTCGTTGGGGAACCATTCGCCCGCCTTCCGCGCGTAATCCAGATACAGCATGCTGGACACGGCGTCGATGCGGATACCGTCGATGTGGTAGACCTCCAGCCAGAAGATCACGTTGGAGATCAGGAAGGAACGCACGCCGTTCTTGCCGTGATCGAAGACGCGGGTGGTCCATTCGGGGTGCTCTGCCTTCCAGTCCTCTCCGTATTCGTAAAGACGCGTGCCGTCGAATTCGTAAAGGCCGTATTCGTCCTTCGGAAAGTGCGCGCCGACCCAGTCGACGAACACGCCGATCCCCGCCTTGTGGCATGCGTCGACGAAATACATAAAATCCTTCGGCTCGCCGTAGCGGGAGGTCGGGGCGTAGTATCCGGTCACCTGATACCCCCAGGAATCGTCCAGCGGGTATTCGGACACCGGCATAAGTTCCAGATGCGTGTAGCCCATGGATTTTATGTAGGGGATCAGCTCCTCCGCCAGCTTCCGGTAGGAAAAGGGCTTGCCGTTTTCGTAGGTTTTCCAGCTTCCCGGATGCAATTCGTAAATATTCATGGGGGAGGATTGGGGATCGGTCCGTTTGCGGAAACGCATCCACGCGCCGTCGCCCCAGGCGAAGCGGGAAACGTCGTAAGTTTTGCTGGCGTTGCCGGGGCGGGTCTCGCTGTGGAAAGCGAAGGGATCGCTCTTGAGAACGACTTTTCCGCCCTTCTGCCGGACGGCGTATTTGTAAAGATCGAATTCCCGGATCCCGTCGGAAAAGGCGTACCAGAATTCATCGTGGATCCGCGTCATGGGGAGCGCGTCTTCCTTCCAGCCGTTGAATTCGCCGACGATGCTCACGCCTTCGGCAGCCGGGGCCCAGAGCAGAAACTGCCAGCCCTTCCGGCCGTCTTTTTTCGCGGGATGGGCGCCGAGAAACTCGTATGCCCGGCGGTTGGTGCCCTCTTTGTACAGGTAAACGGGAAGCGACAGATGAGAAAGAAGCTCCTGATCGATATGGGATTCCGGCATCCGTCGAATCACCAGCCTTTCGGGGATCTGATTTGTCAGAAAATATTATACAACAAATCCGTGGGAAATGGAAGATGCGATTGTGCATTTTTTCGAGTTTTTTTCAAGACTTGCATATGAACATGGCTCGGTGTATAATGGGTGCGTGAAAAAACCGGCGGAAACGAGGATGAAAAAGTGGATCTGATCGAAAAATACCCGGCGCTGGGGGAAATCCTGCCGACCGTGGAAAAACCGGCGCGCTATATCGGCGGCGAATACGGACAGATCGTCAAGGAAGACGCCGCGCTTTCGCTGGTTTTCTGCTTCCCGGATACCTACGAGATCGGCATGTCCCATCTGGGCATGCGCATCCTGGTCGGACTCTATAACGATACCGAAGACGTCAGGTGCGAACGCGCCTACGCGCCGTGGGTGGATATGGAGGCGAAGATGCGGGAAAAGGGGATCCCGCTCTATTCGCTGGAGACCGGAACGCCGCTGAAGGATTTCGACGCCGTGCTTTTTACCCTGCAGTACGAGCTTTGCTACACCAACGTGGTGAACATGCTGGATCTGGGCGGCGTCCATCCTCTCGCCGCCGAGCGCGGAGAGGACGAACCCGTGGTCATCGGCGGCGGGCCCTGCACCTTCAACGCCGAGCCGCTTGCGGATTTCTTCGATATTTTCATCATCGGCGAGGGGGAGGAGGTCAACCGGGAACTGGCGCTGCTCGAGCTTGCCTGCAAGCGGGAGAAAGTATCCAAAAAAGAGTTCCTCCGCCGCGCCGCGAAGATCGGCGGCGTTTACGTCCCCTCTCTTTATGAGATCGGGTACCATCCGGACGGGACGCTTTCCTCCGTCACGCCGAAGGACGGCGCGCCGGAACAGGTGACGAAAAGGATCGTTTCGGACCTGGATCATATGTATTTCCCGAAATCCTTCACGGTACCCACCACCGAGGCGGTCCACGACCGGGCGATGGTGGAGCTGTTCCGCGGCTGCATCCGCGGATGCCGCTTCTGCCAGGCGGGGCACACCTGGCGCCCGCTGCGCCGGAAAAAGCCCGAGACCGTCCTGCGTCAGGCCAGGGAGCATATTTCCTATTCAGGCTGCGAGGAGATCAACCTGCTCTCGCTTTCCTCCAGCGATTACCGGGATCTGGAGACCCTGTGCGACGAGCTTCTGGAATTCAGCGAGCCCAAGGGCGTCGGCATTTCCCTGCCGTCGCTCAGGGCGGACAGCTTCTCGGTGGAGCTCCTGGAAAAGCTGCAGAGGGTGAAAAAGAGCGGCCTGACCTTTGCGCCGGAGGCAGGCACCCAGCGTCTGCGCGACGTCATCAACAAGAACATCACCGAAGAGGCGATCCTCAACGCCTGCGGCATGGCCTTCGCGGCAGGCTGGAACGGCGTCAAGCTTTACTTCATGATGGGTCTGCCCACCGAGACGAAGGAGGATCTCAAGGGAATCGCCGAAATGTCGGATCACGTGCTTTACACCTGGCGGCAGAAGGCGGCCAACAAGAACCGCGGCGTGAAGATCACGGTCAGCACCTCGAGCTTTGTCCCCAAGCCCTTTACCCCCTTCCAGTGGGCGGCGCAGGACACCGAGGCGGCGCTTCGGGAAAAGATCTCCTTCCTGCGTGACAACATCCACGCGAAATCGGTCGCCTACTCCTGGCACGAACCGAAGGTCTCCAAGCTGGAAAGCGTGTTCGCCCGGGGCGACAGGAAGCTGGGACGGGCGATCCATGAGGCGTGGAAGCGCGGATGCCGGTTCGACGGATGGGATGAACAGATGAAGTACGACGTCTGGCAGGCGGTCCTTTCGGATCTTTCCCTGGACTTCGATTTCTACGCCACCCGCGCCCGCGGAGAGACGGAGATCCTGCCCTGGGACATGATCGACGTGGGCGTGACGAAGAAATACCTCCTGGCGGGATGGCACGACGCGCTCCGGGGGATCCCCTGGCCCGACTGCCGGGAAAAATGCTCCAACTGCGGCGCGCGCCGGCTCAACAACGGCGTCTGCGTCACCGATTGAGAGGAAGAAGCGATGGAAGAAGAAAAGGTCAAAACCAGACTCCGCTTTCAAAAGGTCGGCGCGGCGGCGTTTATTTCCCATCTCGATCTGATGCGCACCCTCGGGCGCGCCCTTTCACGCGCAGAGATCCCGGCGGCAAAAACCAACGGATACAATCCGCACGCGTATATTTCCATTCCCTGCGCCTTGTCTCTGGGGTATGAGGGGACGCGCGAAATGGCCGAGATCGGTCTGCCTCCCGGCTTTGATCCCGGATGGATCCCCGAAAGGATCAATCCGGTCCTGCCGAAGGGGATCCTCGTCACGGAGGCCTATCCCATCGCCAGAAAGAGCGCGGAGATCGCGTTTGCCGAATACGATCTCATCCTGGAACGGGGGAAGGAAGGCGGCGCGCGGGCGGCGGAGCTTCTCCGGGCTTCCCCTCTGGTCGTATTGAAAAAGAGCAAAAGACGCGAGGAGGAAACCGATATCGCGCCCCTGATCCGCAGGATCGAGCCCGCAGAGTATGGCTTTCGGGCGACGGTCGCCTGTTCCGCATCGGAAAACCTGAATCCGCGGCTCCTTTCGGAGGCTCTGAAAAAGCTTGCTCCGGACGAGACCTTCCGCGTCAGGATGACCCGGCGCGGACGATTTTTCGATCAGACGGCAGAGGAGGAATTCCTGTAATATGAGGAAAAGCATCCTGAAAAGAAGAATGTCCCGCAGAAAGAGAAAGCAGCTCTATACCGCGATCGGATTTGCGGGGGCGGCCGTCCTCCTTCTGGCGGCGATCGCCCTTGTGATCGTGCTCACCCGACCGGGGGAGAGCGCGGAACCCGGAACGATCCGGGCGCCCGATTACGTGACGGAGGACTTCCTGGTGAAAAACGAGTATTCCCGGCCGGGAAAGCCTCTGGAAAAGGTCAACGGCATCGTGATCCATTACGTGGGGAATCCCAACACAACGGCGAAAAACAACCGAAACTACTTCAACAATCTTCCGAAGATCAATCTGAAAAACAAGACGGAGGTTTACGCCTCGGCCCATTTCATCGTGGGTCTGGAAGGGGAGATCATACAGTGCATTCCCCTTTCAGAGATCGCCTACGCCTCCAATACCCGCAACAGCGATACGATCGCCATCGAAAACTGCCACCCCGACGAGACCGGCGAATTCAACGGGAAGACCTACGCGTCGCTGGTAAAGCTCGCCGGCTGGCTCTGCTATACCTACGATCTGAAGGAGGATCAGGTGATCCGCCATTACGATGTGAAGGGAAAGCTCTGCCCCCTGTATTACGTGGAGCACGAGGATGCGTGGCTGCAGCTGAAGGCCGATATCATGGCGGAAAAAGAAGCTCTTGTGAAAGAAGCGGAGACGGGACGATAATCTTTTTTTGAAAAACCCGTTTTTTCTGAAAAAAAGCTTGCAAAAGCCGCTCCGCGGTGATATAATATCCAAGCGCGTTGAAACGCAGACAAAGCGGTCCTCTGCCCGGCCTGTGCTCCTGAGGCATGAACGCTTGAAGGAAAGGAGACCCATCGATATGGATCTTATCAAAGCATTGACTCAGGATCAGGTCAGAAAGGACTATCCCGATTTTCGCATCGGCGATACCATCCGCCTCATGATCAAGATCAAGGAAGGCAACCGCGAAAGACTTCAGGCTTTCGAAGGAACCGTCATCGCCCGCAAGCACGGCGGCATCTCGGAGACCATTACCGTTCGCCGCGTTTCTTACGGCATCGGTGTGGAAAAGACCTTCCCGCTTTCTTCTCCCTCCATCGCCAGCATCGACATCGTCCGCAAGGGCCGCGTCAGAAGAGCGAAGCTTTACTACCTCCGCAAGAGAGTCGGCAAAGCCGCCAAGGTCAAGGAGAAGGTTCTCGAAGCGTAAAAGCGATATGAGAAAATGCGTCCCCCGAAAGGGGACGGGAGACACGGCGATCACCGGAACGGTGATCGCCGTGTTTTTTGCGTATACGGGAAAAGAGGGGAGAAGATCGAGCGCCGCAGGACGAGCCTTCGTCCACCCGACCGGCGAACGGTTTTCGATATACAAAAAGCCCGCCGGCGGGGATACCGCCGGCGGGTGGGATTGCAGTTCCGATCAGTTGATGATGGTTTGCTCGGTTTCGATATCGAAGAGGTGAACGTGCGCGGTATCGAACGCGACCTTGACCTTATCGCCGGCGCGGGTGGTGGAGTGAGCCGACACGCGGGCGGTGAAGTTCTGACCTTCGGAAACGAAGTACAGATAGGTCTCGGAGCCGAGGGCTTCGACGACGTCGACCTGCGCTTCGACCAGGCAGTCAGGCAGCTGAGAAAGATACATGGGTTCGTCGTGGATATGCTCCGGACGGATACCGATGACGACCTTCTTGCCGGCGTAAGCCAGAACGCGAGGATCGCGGCCCTTGGCTTCGGGCATCTTGATGGTGGTGCTTTCGCCGATATCCAGGTAGGTGCTGTCGCCTTCTACGCGGACGGTGCCCTCGATGGTGTTCATCTGCGGGGTACCGATGAAGGTGGCGACGAACTTGTTGCAAGGATTCTCGTAGAGTTCCTGCGGGGCGGCGACCTGCTGGATGAAGCCGTCGCTCATGACGACGATGCGGGTCGCCATGGTCATAGCCTCGGTCTGGTCGTGGGTCACGTAGATGAACGTGGTCTGCAGCTGATGATGCAGTCTGGAGAGCTCGGTCCTCATCTGGGCGCGCAGCTTCGCGTCGAGGTTGGACAGAGGTTCGTCAAGGAGGAAGACCTTCGGGCTGCGGACGATGGCGCGGCCGAGGGCGACACGCTGACGCTGACCGCCGGAAAGAGCGGCAGGTTTGCGTTCGAGGAGGTGCTCGATGCCGAGGATCTGAGCGGCGGCGATGACGCGGCGCTTGATCTCAGCCTTGGGCATTCTGCGGATCTTCAGACCGAAAGCCATGTTGTCGAACACGGTCATGTGCGGATACAGAGCGTAGTTCTGGAACACCATCGCGATATCGCGATCCTTCGGCGGAATATCGTTGACCAGACGGTCGTCGATATAGAGCTCGCCGTCGGAAATCTCTTCCAGACCGGCGATCATACGAAGAGTCGTGGATTTACCGCAGCCGGACGGGCCGACCAGGATGATAAATTCCTTGTCTTCGATGTCAAGAGTAAAGTCGGAAACGGCGACGATACCCGCAGCATAGCGCTTATAGATGTGAGAAAGCTTTAAGCTGGCCATGTGTTACCTCCATTTTTGAATGCTTCGGAGGAAAAATCCGCTTATTCCCCCGTTACGGATATGATAACACATCTTATCTGAATAGTAAACGGCACTTGTCAACAAATCGACGGAAGAGTTTTTATATAATATGCCGATATATCCGTTCACGATCTGTTCACTTTCGTAGGGAAAACGGCGCGGAAAAGCGGCGTTCCGCCGCCTTGCGGTGCGTTTTATTTCTCCGGCATGGTCTCGCTTTCGCTCTCCGGCGGGATTTCGGAAGAAGGCGCGGCGGGCTCCGAAGAAGGCTCGGCGTCGGCTGCGCCGATCCCGGCGCCTTCGGGCCGGGAGAATCCGTGCATATACCCGTCCGCTCTGGCGGTGGAAACGTCGCCGCCCGCCACCTTGCCGCGGTAGACCAGGACGTTGGCGAGGACGGTCTCGTTCTGGTCCGGGTAGTTGATGATCTCAAAGGTGTATCGGGTCATTTCCTTGCCTTTGTAGCGGGAAAGATCGAAGCCCTGGGCTTTCTGGATCGTATTGTAGTTTTCAAAGGTCGAATTCCATTCCTTCGGGATTACGATCTTCTCCTCCTTGCCGGAAGCGGACGTCTCCCAGCCGTAGCTTTCGAGAAAGGCGCGCACGCCTTCCGCGTCCTCCGCTTTCAGGCGGGAGGCGGTTTCCGCGGTCTCGTCCCCGGCGTCTTTATGGGGAAGCACGGCGTAAAGCACACCGGCGACCAGGGCGACGAAGGCTGCGCCGGCGGCAAGCAGCTTGACGGGATTGAGCTTCGTTGTGAAAACAAACATAAATGACCACCTCATTTCATCGTCTGCACGATTATATGAGGTGGTCATCGGGGATTAGAACGGAAAAATCAGTTGATGATCAGCTTTACGTAATCGCTGGAAACGTAACCGTACCCGCCGTCGTATTTGATCTTGTACCAGCCCTTGTCGGCTGCCACGATGGTGCAGACGGCGTCTTTGGAAAGCGATCCCACAGCCTTGCCGTCGGACGCGGCTTTGTCGCGGACGCGCAGCGAAGCGGCGGTGACCTTCCCTGTGATGGACATCTCTTTGGCGGCGGTTTTGGTATCCAGATACTGCGAGGAGATAAAGCCGGAAATCCCGTTAAAGGAGATCTGATACCATTCGGCGTTGGAAACGTCCAGAAGATTGACCAGGGTACCCTTGGGAAGCTGCATCAGAACGTCGCCGTTGGCGGTCTTGCGCACGTTCACAGAGGCGGTGGTCATGGCAAGAGAGCCGACTTCGCCGGTCGTCGGTTCGCTTTCGGTCGCGGGTTCGGTCTCGGTGTCGGTCGCAGGTTCGGTCTCGGTGTCGGTCGCGGGTTCGGTCTCGGTGTCGGTCGCGGGTTCGGTCTCGGTGTCGGTCGCAGGTTCGGATTCTCCGTCGGGATCGTAGGTTTCGACGGAGGAGCTGGAAACCGGCAGATCCAGATCGATGATCGGAAGCGTCTCCGAATCGGGGTCTTTCGCGTTGCCGCCGCAGGAGGCCAGTGCAAGAAGCATCAGAACCGCAAGCAGCGCCGCCGCAAATCTTCTGCCATTGTTACGCATGAAGGGTTCCTCCTTCCGTAGAGTAAGATAGGTTCCAAAGGGGCGATAACGCCCTCCCGCCGGCAAAGGAGGGAGGGCGGGATCGGCATTATTCGTCGTCGTCCTCTTCCATTCTGCTCTTGGCTTCTTCGATGATGGAAGCCTGAACGGCGGGCGGGGTCTCCTCGTAGCGGACGAAGTCCAGCTCGAAGCTGCCCCAACCGCGGGTCATGCTGCGCAGATCGATGGCGTAGGAGTCCATTTCGGAGAAGGGAACTTCGGCTTCGATGACCTGCATGTGATCTTCGGTGGGATTCATGCCCATCACACGGCCGCGGCGCTTGTTCAGATCGCCGATGATGTCGCCCATGTATTCGTCGGGCACGTAGACCTTCAGGGTGCCGTAGGGCTCGAGGATGACCGGATTGGCTTCGGGCATCGCTTTCTTGTAGGCGAGACGGGCCGCCATCTGGAAGGCGATATCCTTGGAGTCGACCGGATGATAGGAGCCGTCGTACAGGGTCGCCTTGAGGTTGACCACCGGGTAACCGGCCAGAACGCCCTTCTTGATGCTGTCGCGCAGGCCTTTTTCCACAGACGGGAAGTACTGACGCGGCACGCTTCCGCCGAAGACCTCTTCGGCAAATTCAAGGTCGAGATTTTCGCCCGGCTCGAAGCGGATCCACACGTCGCCGAACTGGCCGCTGCCGCCCGACTGTTTCTTGTGGCGGCCCTGGGCTTCGACCTTTTTGCGGATCTTTTCGCGGTATGCGATGCGCGGCGCGGCGGTGGACACGTCCACGCCGAATTTGCTCTTCAGCTTGGAGCAGACGATCTCCAGGTGCATATCGCCCATGCCGGAAATGATCTGCTCGTGGGTCTCGGCGTTGTTCTCGGTCACCAGGCAGGGATCCTCGTCCTTCAGGCGGGCAAGACCCGTGGAGATCTTGTCTTCGTTTCCGCCCTTGGCGACGATGGCGCGGGAGTAGCAGGTGCGCGGGAACTCGATGGCCGCCAGGGTCAGATCGCCCGCCAGGCTCAGCGTGTCGCAGGTCATGGTGTCGGTCAGCTTGGAGACCGCGCCGATGTCGCCGGTGCCGATGGCGTCGACCTCGGTGCTCTTTTTGCCGCGGATCATATAGACGTGACCGAGCTTTTCCTTGGATCCGGAACGGGAATTGATCAGAGTCAGATCGCCCGTGACGGTACCGGAAACCACGCGGAAGTAGGAAAGACGGCCGTACTGGTCGGCGACGTTCTTGAAGACGTAAAGGGCGGGGGAACCGGCGGGATCCAGCTTGAAGCTCTCGCCCTCGGAGGTGACGTCGTTCTGGCCTTCGGCCGGATTGGGCGCGTAAGCGATCAGGCCTTCGATGAAGGGGATCGTACCGGCGCCGGTGAAGGCGCAGCCGCCGAACACCGGGCAGATGGAACCGGAGGCGACGCCGGCGCGGATACCGGCGAGCATTTCTTCTTCGGTGAATTCTTCCCCTTCGAAGAATTTCTCCATCAGCTCTTCGCTGGCTTCCGCGGCGTTTTCGGAGATCAGAGCTCTGTATTCCTCGATATGATCCTCGGCGGAAGCGGGGACCGGAACTTCGACGGTCTTGAGGCCGTCGGTCTTGTAGGCCTTGCGGGAGACGATGTCGACCACGCATTCGACCTTGGTGCCGTTCATGACGGGGAACACCACCGGGCAGACCGAAATGCCGAATTTCTCACGCAGATCGGCGGCGACTTTGTGGTAATCGGCGTGCTCTTCGTCCATTTTGCCGATGTAGAAGAAACGGGGGAGCCCGGCCTTGGCAAGCATCCGCCAGGACTTTTCGGAACCGACGTTGATGCCGCTCTTGCCGGTGACGACGATGCAGCCCGCGTCGGCGACGCGGATGCCTTCGTAGACCTCGCCCACCAGATCGAAGAAGCCGGGGCAGTCCAGAATGTTGATCTTGTAACCGTTGTATTCCACCGGGTCGATGGTGGTGGAGATGCTGAATTGTCTTTTGACTTCCTCGGGATCGAAGTCGGAGACGGTGTTGCCGTCGCTGGCTTTGCCGAGACGGTCGGTGGCTTTGGTGAGATAAAGCATACTCTCGGTCAGGGCGGACTTGCCGTCGCCTACGTGGCCGAGAAGGCATACGTTTCTCAGTTTGTCGATTGCATATGCAGCCATGTGTTTCTGAACGCTCCTTATGTTAATTTTTGGTTTTCGGTTCCAAACGCCGGAAAAAGCGCGGCGCAAAAAGGCCTCTGCGATCCGATGACCGGGCACCTTTTCATATTATATAATAAACCTGAGTAAAAAGCAATCGTTATTTTTCCGGAAAGAAGTCCCTCAGTATTTTTTCGCCCAGAAGGAAAGGATCACCGCCGGCAGGGTCCACAGGATCTGGAAGAGAGCGAGATTGGCAGGCGTCGCGGAGGCGAACCATCCGCTGAGGAGCATCAGCGCCGCAAGCACGAGCCCCGTAAAACCTCCGACGATCCCGGTGATCAGGGTGGCGGAGGAAGCGATGCGGAAACGGCGGGAGCCTTCGATGGTTTCGGCGATGGGACGGATGCCGGGTTTCAGGAAAACGACCCCGGAAGCTTCGGACCGCCGGTCGGGATTCGCGAGGGCGACGCGGGTTTCGATGGGAGGACAGACCACCACGCCCTGACGGATGCGGAAGGCTTTTTCCACCCGGTCCACCGTGATGTTGAAGTCGCGTGCGGCGATCACGGGGATCCGGAGGTTCCGGATCAGAAGACGCAGCGAATACTCGGTATCGGTATCCGGATGATAATTCAGGGCGAAAACCGCCGCCAGAGTCCCGTCGACGGCGACGTAGACCGGCGTACGGGTGGGGATGCGGGTGGTGCGGAACCCGGCGCGGCGCATGGCGGCGTCGTCGCCGATGATGACCTGATGACCGTCCACGTCGGCGCTGATGGCTTCGCCGGTGAAATGCACGTTCGAGACCTTGGCCATGACCGCGTACTCATCCTTGGCGAACCGCACGAAGGGAGCCGCCAGAGAACAGCCCACCGAAGAGAGAAGACTTGCGGCGTAGCGGAAGACGGTCTTCCGGTCGAAGGCGTCCAGCAGCTTGTAATCGGTGATGGTCACGGCGTCGTCGGGATAGATGTCCCGGTCAGAAAGCACCGTAAAGCCCTCCCGGCTGTAGGAAAGGAAGGAACGGCTGCCGCCGGGATAGGCGCCGGCCTGGCGCATGCGTTTGGCGATGCCCGCGTAGGCCATGGAGTGGGAAAGCACCAGGGCGCCGGAGGGAACCGCCGAGAAGAGGGTGGCGAAGGCCAGGAACACGTGTCCGCCCACGGCCCCTTCGGGCGGGAAGATCGAGGTGATCAGCGCAAGGACCAGGGCAAGCGCCGAGGCCAGGAGCACGTAGACCGTCACGATCCGTTCCCCGAGGGTCTCGGTGCGGATCCCGTGATAGAACCGGTCGAAGCCGGTGGCGTCGGTGCGTATGTAGGTCGGGAAATCGTCGTAGCCGCCGTCTACGGTCAGAAGCAGGGTCTCCGCGTCCTTGTACCGGCTGACCGCCCGGACGGCGCGGTATTTGGCGGAAAGGGTGATCCTGCGGGAGAGAAGGCGGAAGAAAAGCCAGAGAACCGGCACCAGGAAGGAGACCGGATGCACCTGCCACGAGGGGACCGAAACGGTCACGATCCCGGCGATCAGAGTCAGCGCCGCCGAAAGCGCGATCACCGAATCGACGTCGGGCTTCATGCGCAGGATCCTAAAAAACCCCTGTCCGATCACGTCGCGCGCCGGGATCAGACAAAGCGCGAACAGGATCAGATTGACCAACCCGGGAACCAGAAAACCGTTTTCGTATTTCAGGAAGGCGGGACCGGGCAGGATCCCGTTCCCGGCGAAGGTGGCGTAGAGGAGAAGGATCCCCAGGACCGCCAGAAGGTTCAGGCGGGAAACCGTGCGGGAAAGCGACTTGTGCAGATTGGAGGCCAGCCGGTCGGGATCCACGTGCGGCACGTGTTCGGCCGGCTTTTCTTTTTTCGGCGCCGGCTTTTTCCCGATGCGGAAGAAGGAGGCGATCTTTTCAAAGTCCACATGGGGGAAAAGATTCTGGGAATCGTTCAGGCTTTCCCGGATCCTGTCTTCCCGCGTGATGCGGTCCTTGGCGGTATCCTCCATGGAGGAATGCACGCCGAGAGAGCCTGCGATGACGACTCTCTCCGTGTTGTCGTGCCAGGCGGCGTTGGCGACGGTCTGCCGCGCCATATGGGACGCCTCGTCGATCAGGAAGGATTCGTCGGGCTCGGTCATGAATTCAGCCGGCGCAAAGGACTTCCGGGGCGGCGGAGGAGGCGCGGCGCGTTCGCTCTGCGCCGAAGGGGAGTTCACCGACTGCGCGAGCCTGCGGCTGTGTTCCAGCTGCTCGTGCACCTGACGCATATGTCTGTCGTAAGCGCGGTCAAAGCTTTCCAGAGAGATCGGCGCCTGGGAAAGCCTGCGGCTTTTCTCCCGGTAGCTGCCCATCACCCGGTCGAAGGACGGATCGGAGGCGGGAACCGGCGGAGCTTCCGCGGGGCGCGCCGTTTCCGCGATCGCAGCCTCGCTTCTCTCCCGGTCCTCGCCGTGAAGCTTTTCGTCAATGATACGGTTGATCCGTTCGCTGTATTCTTTTTCCAGATCTTCGGTATGACGGTTATCCATGCTTATCCATCCACTTTTGCGTTTCTCTTGAGATTCTTGAGTCCGGCTCAAAGGCCGCGCTGCCGGAGCGATTCGAAAAGAAGGACCGCCGCGGCCGCGGAGGCGTTCAGGGAATTGATCTTTCCGATCATGGGGATCTTCAGAAGATAATCGCAGCTTTCGGCGGCGAGACGGGAGATCCCTTCTCCTTCCGACCCGATGACCAGGGCCATGGGAAGGGTCATATCCGCGTCGTAATACCACACGTCTCCGCCGGCGTCCGCTCCGAAGATCCAGAGCCCGGCTTCCTTCAGCTCTCTGAGAGCCGAAGCGACGTTGGCGGTGCGCGCCACCGGCAGATAAGCCAGAGCGCCCGCCGAGGCCTTGTAGACCGCGGGAGTCAGCCCTGCGGAACGGCGGCGGGGGATGACGACGCCGTCCGCGCCGGCGATCTCCGCCGAACGGATGATGGCGCCGAGATTGCCGGGGTCGTTGATGGAATCGCAGACCACGATCAGCGGAGCGCGGCCCTTTTCGCGGGAGATTGCCAGAAGGTCGGCGATCTCAACGTAGGAGGCGGCGGCCGTCTGGGCGATGACGCCCTGGTGCGCGCCGGTGACGCTCATGCGGTCCAGCATCCGCCGGTCGCAGGTCACCACCGGGATCCCGGCTTCGCGCGCGAGTCCCAGGATGCGGGAGGCGACGGGATCCTCGCGTCCCTCGGCGTTTTTGGCCAGAAAGATCTTGTCCAGGGGCTGACCGGCGCGAAGTGCTTCGATCACCGGATTGCGGCCCTCGACGGTGGATTCGTTTTCTTTTTTTCTTTCGTCCTGAAAGCCTGCGGGTTTGCCGGCGGGTTTTCCCGCGGTCTTGCCGCGCGGGCGCTGGGGACGGGGATTCCGGAAATTACGGTTGGAAGGCATACGTTTCCTTTCGCGTCCGGCCCGGCGATGTCTTCACGCCCGCCGGCAAGCGGCGGAGATTGGCGGGAAAGCGCGGCCTGGCCGCGCCGGGAACCGTACGATCAATATAGTATATCACATCGTGCGAAAAAAAGCAAATCCATTCTGAAGACCGGCATTTTCCGGCGCACAAACCCTCGTTTTTTCCAAAAAGAGGAAGAAATCGACCCGGAACAAAGAAGCCCGCGCCGCGGAAGGCGGCGCGGGCTGCGGATCGGGAGAGCGGCGGGAAAGGACCGGATCAGGATCGCGTGCCTTCCTCGCGGGCGGCGTCCAGGACGTCGGAGATGATGCGGTTGGAGATCAGGAAGCCCTCCGGGGTCAGGCTGAATCTTCCGTCCTCCTCGCGCACGTGTCCGGTCTTGACGTAGGGAAGGAGCGCGGCGCGGATCGGGCCGAAATCCCGGGCGTGCTTGCGCTTGTAATCGGCTTCGCTGATGCCCTCGCGGAGTCTGAGGCCCAGCATCAGATACTCGCCCACCCGTTCGCGGGGGCGGATGATCTCCGGATCGCCGTCGATCAGGCCCTCGCTTCCGGTTTTCATGGCGTCGATGTAGGCGGCGAGGTCGCGGATATAGGAATAACGCGCATCTTTATAATAGGAATGGGCGCCGGGACCGTAGCCGAGGTATTCCTGGCAGCGCCAGTATTTCAGATTGTGCCGGCACTCTCTGCCGGGCAGGGAAAAATTGGAGATCTCGTACTGGCGGAAGCCGTTGGATTCCAGATACTTCACCGCGTTGAGGTACATATCCGCCGCCTGATCGTCGTCGGGGATATTGGGCGGGGTCACGATCCCGTAGGGCGTGCCCTCCTCGATGGTCAGGGAGTAAAGCGAAATATGCTGTACGCCCGCCGCCGCCGCAAGGGTCAGGGTCTTGCCCCAGGTCGTCATGGACTGTCCCGGGGTCCCGTACATCAGATCGATGGAGATGTTGGAAAAGCCCGCCCGCTTGGCAAGCTTGATCGCCTGCGCGGCGGTTTCGGCCGAATGGATGCGGCCGAGACGGGACAGCTCGAGGTTGGAAAAGGACTGCACGCCGATGGAAATGCGGTTGAAGCCGCTTTTCACCAGAAGCATCGCGTCGGATTCCCGGAGGGTCCCGGGATTGGCTTCCAGAGTCACCTCGGCCCGCGGATCCACGTCGAAGCATTTCCTGACGTATTTCAGGATCGATGAGAGCCTTTCCCCGCCGAGCAGGGTCGGCGTTCCCCCGCCGAAATAGATCGTGTCCACCCGGAGGCTGGAATTGATCGAGGCGGTTTCGGCGAGGCCGGTGATCACGGCGTTGGTATAGTCGTCGTAAAGCGGCGCGGCGTCGAAATCCCCGGTGGCGACCGAATAGAAATCGCAGTAAGGGCATTTCTGCACGCAGAAGGGCACGTGGATATAGATGCCGATGGGCTCGTCCTTCTGATAATGCGGCACGTAGCGCCGGGTGTTCAGCTTTTCCAGACGCTTTCCGTTTTTCCGGAAGAAAAACATCCCCCGCCCTCCTTTCTCAATCCTCGTCGAACTTCAGGACCGCCATGAAGGCCTCCTGCGGCACGTCGACGGTGCCGAGGCTGCGCATTTTCTTCTTGCCCTCGCGCTGCTTTTCCAGAAGCTTTTTCTTGCGGGTGATGTCGCCGCCGTAGCATTTGGCCAGGACGTCCTTCCGGAGGGCTTTGACGGTTTCCCGCGCGATGACCTTGGAGCCGATGGCCGCCTGTACCGGGATCTCGAAGAGCTGACGCGGGATGTTCTCCTTCAGCTTTTCGGTGATGCGGCGGGCGCGCGGATAGGCCTTGTCGGCGTGGACGATGAACGAGAGCGCGTCGACCAGGTCGCCGTTGAGCAGGATCGAAAGCTTCACCAGCTCGCTTCTCCGGTATTCCAGGAATTCGTAGTCCAGCGACGCGTAACCCTTCGTGCGGGATTTCAGGGCGTCGAAGAAGTCGTAAATGATCTCGTTGAGCGGCAGCTCGTAGTGGAGATCCACCCGCGTTTCGTCGAGATAGGTCATGTTTTTGAACACGCCGCGCCTGTCGCGGCAGAGCTCCATGATGTTGCCCACGAATTCCTGCGGCACCAGGATCTCGGCCCTGACGAAGGGCTCCTCGGCGTAATCCAGCTCGTTGGGATCGGGGTATTCCAGGGGATTGTCGATATACTTTTCCTCGCCCGAAACCAGATGCACCCGGTAAATGACCGAAGGCGCGGTGGTGATCAGGTCGAGATTGTATTCCCGGTCAAGCCGTTCCAGAATGACCTCCATGTGCAGAAGCCCCAGAAAGCCGCACCGGAAGCCGTAGCCGAGGGCCACCGAAGTCTCGGGCTCGTAGGTCAGGGAGGCGTCGTTGAGCTTCAGCTTGTCCAGCGCGTCCCGCAGATCGGGGTATTTGGAGCCGTCGGCGGTATAAAGACCGGAAAAGACCATGGGCTGGGCCTGCCGGAAGCCGGGCAGCGGCTCGGAAGCGGGGCGGGCGGCCGCGGTCACCGTATCGCCCGAGGGCGTCTCGTTCACGGCCTTGATGCTGGCGGTGAAATAGCCCACGTCGCCGGCGAAAAGCCGGTCGCAGGGGGCAAGCTCCAGGGGATGCATATGTCCGCATTCCACCACGTCGTATTCGGCGCCGGTGGACATGATGCGGATCCGGTCGCCCTTTCCGATCGATCCGTCCTTGATGCGCATATACACGATCACGCCGCGGTAGGGATCGTACTGGCTGTCGAAGATCAGGGCGCGCAGGGGGGCGGAGGAATCGCCCTTCGGCGAAGGAAAATCCGAGACGATGCGTTCCAGCACCTCGTCGATGTTGATATCGTTTTTGGCCGAGATGCAGGGGGCGTCCATGGCGGGGATGCCGATGACGTCCTCGATCTCGCGCTTGACGCGGTCGGGATCGGCCGAGATCAGATCGATCTTGTTGATCACCGGCAGGATCTCCAGCCCCGCGTCGGAGGCCAGATAGGTGTTTGCCAGGGTCTGCGCCTCGATCCCCTGCGCCGCGTCCACGATCAGGACCGCGCCTTCGCACGCCGAAAGCGACCGGGAGACCTCGTAATTGAAGTCCACGTGACCCGGCGTGTCGATCAGGTTGAAATGGTATCGCTCGCCGTCGGCGGCGTCGTATTCCAGGCTGACGGCGCGGGCCTTGATGGTGATGCCCCGCTCGCGCTCCAGGTCCATGTTGTCCAGGATCTGATCCTCCATCTCCCGCTTGGTCACGGCGCGGCAATGCTCCAGGATCCTGTCGGCCAGGGTGGATTTGCCGTGATCGATGTGGGCGATGATGGAAAAATTGCGGATGTGACTCTGCTCCAAAGCGGTATACCTCCGTGGGAAAGATCCGCCTTCTCCCGGGAAGAGGGCGGGGATCGTTTGGAAATCAATAAATTATTTTACCACAGAACGCCGCAGGTTGCAAGAAAAAGTAGCGGAGAAGGCCCGTGAAGGCTGCAGAGGAGAAGGCCCGCGAGGGCAAAACGCGCCCCGGCCGTTTCCGACCGGGGCGCGGGGGAGAATAGCGCTTTTTATCCAACCGTAAGCTTCACGGCGTTTGAAGTGACACTTCCGTAGGAATTGGTCACCACGCAACGGAAGAGCAGTATTATGCTCGCCTTAATATACGCTTCTCTTTTTCTGTTTTCTTACGGTCAATGGAAGCAGTTCTTGCATGGCTCTGATTTTCCTTCTTTCGCGGCGTCAGATACAGATCCAGACCGTATGTTACTGCTCCTTGCCAGAGAAGGACAATCGGCGGTGGAGTGATACTTAGTCCCTCCGGGGGTCCAGTAGACGGTGCTGACCACCGTCAGCTTCACGGCGTTCGACGTAACGCTTCCCGCGGCATTGGTCACTACGCACCGGAAGAGCAGACCGTTCCGGGCGGCGTTCGCCGTCATGGATACCGTCGCCGCGTTGCTCGTGAAGCTCGGCGTCTTCCACGTTTTTCCGTCGGAGGAGTATTGCCACTGGTAGGTAAGTCCCGTGCCGGACGCGACGACCTTGAAGGTCGCCGTCTTGCCGCTTGCGACCGTGACCGCCGCCGGCTGGGTCGTGATCACCGGCTTCGTGATAACGGTCAGTTTCACAGCGTTCGAGGTCACGCTTCCGGCGGCGTTGGTCACCACGCAATGGAAAAGCAGACCGTTCCGCGCGCTGGTCGCGTCCATTGTCACGCTTGCCGCGTTGCTCGTGAAGCTCGGCGTCTTCCAGGTCTTCCCGCCGTCGCTGGAATACTGCCATTGGTAGGTAAGTCCGGTGCCGGACGCGACGACCTTGAAGGTCGCCTTGCTTCCCGCTGTCGCCGTCACCGCCGTCGGCTGGGTCGTGATCGCGGGCTTCACGCCCGAGACCGTCAACCTGGCGGCGTTCGATGTCACGGTTCCGTAGGAATTCTTTACCACACAGCGGAAAAGCAGGCCGTTGCGTGAGGCGTTCGCCGTCATGGATACCGTCGCCGCGTTGCTCGTAAAGCTCGGCGTCTTCCATGTCTTGCCGTCGGAGGAGTATTGCCACTGATAGGTAAGTCCTGTGCCGGACGCGACGACCTTGAAGGTCGCTGTCTTGCCGTTTGCCACCGTCACTGCCGCCGGTTGGGTCGTGATCACCGGCTTCACGCCGGAGACCGTCAATCTCACGGCGTTCGACGTCGCGCTTCCGGCAGAGTTCGTCACGACGCAGCGGAAGAGCAACCCGTTCCGCGAGGCGTTCGCCGTCATCGATATCGTCGCGGTATTACTGGTGAAGCTCGGCGTTTTCCACGCCTTTCCGTCGCTGGAATACTGCCATTGGTAGGTAAGTCCGGTTCCGCTTGCGACCACCTTGAAGGTCGCTGTCTTGCCGTTTGCCGCCGTTACCGCTGTCGGCTGGGTTGTAATCGTAGGCAGAGTGTTATTCGTCACCGCAGCCTCCGCCCGGTTCGCAAGCCCCGGGAGCAGCAGGAGCGCCAGGCACAGCGCCAGCGCGATCCGCAGATTTCGCTTTTTCATAGGGCCCTCCTTTTTCTCATGCATCCGTTTTTCGCCGAAACGATGCATACGGTTTGTTTCACTGCACATCTTATCATAGGGGAATAAGCCCGTCAAGCCATATATTTGATGTTTTGCGTTGTCGCATGCAGGGGGAATCATACGAATCGCCGATATATCTGCTGACAAAAGAAGCGGGGAAAGCCCGCGAAAGCAAAACGGCGCCCCGGCCGTTTCCGACCGGGGCGCGGGGGAGAATAACGCTTTTTATCCAACCGTAAGCTTCACGGCGTTCGAGGTCACGCTTCCGTAGGAATTGGTCACCACGCAGCGGAAGAGCAATCCGTTCCGGGCGGCGTTCGCCGTCATGGATATCGTCGCGGTATTGCTCGTAAAGCTCGGCGTCTTCCAGGTCTTGCCGCCGTCGGAGGAATACTGCCACTGGTAGGAAAGCCCGGTGCCCACCGCGACGACCTTGAAGGTCGCCGTCTTGCCGCTTGCGACCGTTACGGCCGTCGGCTGCGCCGCGATCGCGGGCTTCACGCCGGAGACCGTGAGTCTCACGGAGGAGGTCGTCACACTTCCGACGGCGTTTTTCACCGTGCAGCGGAAGAGCAGTCCGTTCCGGGCGGCGCTTGCCGTCATGGAGATAGCCGCCGCGGTGCTGGTGAAGCTGGGGGTTTTCCACGTCTTGCCGTTGTCGGCAGAATACTGCCATTGATACGTAAGGCTGCTGCCCGTCGCCATGACCAAGAAGGTCGCCGTATTGCCGTTTGCGACCGTGACGGACTTCGGCTGGGTCGTGATCGCGGGTTTATACATAACGGTCAGTTTAGCCGGATTGCTCGTCGCCGTGCCGTAGGCGTTCTTCACGACGCAATGGAAGAGAAGAGCATTCCGTGCGGAGGTCGCTTCCATAGAGACCGTCGCGGCATTACTCGTAAAGCTGGTATTCTTCCAGGTCTTCCCGCCGTCGCTGGAATACTGCCACTGGTAAGTAAGACCGGTGCCCGCTGCGACGATCTTGAAGGTCGCGGTGCTGCCCGAGGCCGCCGTGACCGCCGTCGGCTGGGTCGTGATCACGGGCTTCACGCCTGAAACCGTTAGCTTCGCGGAAGAGCTTGTCACGGTTCCGGCGGAGTTCTTGACCACGCAGCGGAAAAGCAGCCCGTTCCGGGCGGCGTTTGCTTCAAAGGAGATTGACGCCGTGGTGCTGGTGAAGCTCGGCGTCTTCCAGGTTTTGCCGCCGTCCGCCGAATACTGCCACTGGTAACTGATGCTTGTACCCGTCGCCACGACCTTGAAGGTCGCCGTCTTGCCGTTCGCGACCGTAGTCGCCGTCGGCTGGGTCGTGATCACGGGTTTTGTGATAACCGTCAGCTTTGCCGAGGACGACGTCACGCTCCCGGCTGAATTTTTCACAATACAGCGGAAGAGCAGACCGTTGCGCGCGGCGTTCGCTTCAAAGGAGATTGACGCCGTGGTGCTTGTAAAGCTGGGGGTCTTCCAGGTCTTGCCGCCGTCGGCAGAATACTGCCACTGGTAGGAAAGTCCCGTGCCGGACGCGACGACCTTGAAGGTCGCCGTCTTGCCGTTCGCGACCGTGACGGCCGTCGGCTGGGCCGTGATAACGGGCTTCGCTAAAGCTCCTCTCGGGTTCCCGACCTCCATGACGAAACCTCTAACCCATTCTGATTCGTTCGGATAATCGTTCCACATACCGAGTGTAAAGAAAGTTGAGAGGTAATGTTCCGTTCCGCCTGCCGTATCAGGTTGCCCTGTGGACCAATTGGTGTATTCCCATTTCTCTCCGGAAACCCAGCGCCAACTTCCGGTTGTCACTTCTTCTCCGCCAAGCCATACGATAATAGCGTTCCAATCAAACAGAGACTCAATTGCTCTCTGCTCACCGCCGTCCGTGATAGTCGCAAGGTATCCACCTTGCGCTTCACACCAGGCCTTAGACTCTGTCCAGTTTTTGGAGGAAGCATAAAGCTTATAAGTGTTTCCGCCATAAGACACGGTTTTTACCAATGCCGGGGTTGAAGGTAATCCGAGTTTAGCAATGGCTTCGGTCTTTGCTGCGCCGCATTTGGTGCAGGTATATGTGCGTTCGCCTTCGGCAAAGTATGTTGCTGCCTTTGTCACACTGCCGCTATTCCATGTGTGGCTGTTGCACTCCCAATGTGCATATAGTTTAAGATTCTCATTAACAATAATGTCCCCCGTTAGTTCCATCCCTGCAGTCGCATCAGTATACCAGCCAACAAAAGTGTATCCATCTCTCGTGGGCGGGTTATTAAACAGTGAGCGTTCAGATAGTAGCCGTCCTATTTCCCCGTCATTACCCATCGCACTCGATCCAGAGCTAAACACCCCTCCGTTTCCATAAAAGCTTAGTTTACAGAACCATCGTGCGTAGACTGTAATATCGGAGTTTACTATAGTCCAATTATCCACTTCAGTGCCATCAACCTGACCAGAAGTCAGTCTTTCTGTATACCATCCGTAGAAATCAAACTCCGAATGGGTTGCGTCTGGTATATTGCCGATTTTCTCGCCTGCTGCTACCGAGATGGTATTTGGTGAAACGCTCCCGCCATTGGCATCCAAATATACCGTATAATAAGTTGTTCCATCCTGAACTGTGATCGTGATTGTTTTCGTTACCGTCTTCCCGCTTGAGTCCGTTGCTGAAATAACAAGGCTATGCGTTCCAACGGAAAGACTCGCTCCTTTAAAACTGTTAAGCTTTCCGCTTGAAGAATCTCCGATGTTTACACTTTTTGCGTTAGGATTGAAGTCGGAATAAACAGATCCGTCAAGAGTCCCTTTAGCATTGCTGATGGTGTAATTTGATGTAATTGATCCTCCAATGCTGCAGGAAGACCCTTTTGTTATGGTATATGAAGTCGCAGCGGGAGAAATCTTCAATTCAGAGGCAGCCGCACTCACCAACGTCAGGCTTCCTGCAACGATAAAACCGCTTTTCCCATTATATGTGACTTTATACCAGGTATTACCGTTGCCTACGCCGTTTATACCATTAATAACTGCTCCTGTCACGGTAACTTGAGTCCCGGCGCTAAGTGTTGCCAATAATTCGCCAATGCTCTCATTTGATACCTGGTAGGGATGCACACGCAGATATGCGGTTTTCCCGCTCGCCACTTTATAGGTACCAACTGTTACATTAGTTTCTAGGTAAGGAGCCCAGGCTCCGCATTTACTGCATCTTCCTTTATTTGTGTAGTCAGAATCATGAGAACAATACTTCGGATGCGCAACGCCGGTTATTTTTCTGACAGAACCTGAATTTTTTGTGTTATCCTTATTTCTTTTTTGCCTCTTAACACTATTGGACCAGTTCCCGTCTATACAATTAACGGTATCTCCGGATACGCTTTCAACAATTGCCACATGAGCAGTTCCATCCAGAAAAATAACGTCTCCGGCTTTGATATCACTGACATAATCTGACGTTCCATATCCTGTATAAACGCCCCATTCTTTATACAAGGATATCATTTTTGAAATGCCATACGACCAACTGCCGTCTCTCTTACTCCTATCAGCGCCGGCAATAACATTTCCGTCTTTGAAGCCGGCTTGATAACCGCACCAGGCTACGAAAGCATTACACCATCCCGCATTGGAACCCCAGCACCAATAGGCTGGTTCAGGATATGTCAATCCTACCTGACTTTGAGCGATCGATATTAGTCGATCGGCTCCCGCAGTATTTGCATTTTTAGCCTCTATCAGTTTGTTATAATATGTTGTATAGCTGTTCTTGTATGTATCTGTAAATGAGTCGATTGCAGGAACTGCAGCTTCTGCATTTATCGGCGGTATCAGTCCTACCAGCATAATGAATGCTAGAAGAGCAGAAAGTACAGAAATAAACCGATTGCTGATGAAGCGAGCCGTTTTCATAGTTTCCTCCTGTTTTTCGCTTGTCTCCGTATTTTGACGGAGCAGCGCAAGCAATATATTGATTGTTCCTATCCTATCACAAGAATTATAACCTGTCAAGTTACAAATATGATATATTATGTTGTTGCCACGCGCCGCCTTATCCCATAAAATGTTTGGGAAAGAAGGTGATCGAATGCAGGCGGCTTTTGCCGAACGGTACAGAATTTTGGGACTGAACGTCGCCTATTACCGCAAACTGAAGGGCCTGTCGCAGGAAACGCTCGCGGAGCGCGTGGGGATCAGCCGCACCCATATGAGCCGGATCGAAACCGCCGACTGTGCCGTTTCGCTGGACGTGATCTTCGCTCTTTCGGACGCTCTGCAGGTTGCGCCGGCGCGGCTTTTCGATTTCCGCGTCGACTGAAGAAGCGCACCCGGAGGGCTGATCGCTTTTTTGCGTTTCATACGGATGACTCCCGTGTCCGCGCCGCGCGGCGGGGTGTTTTTTTATGCCCTTTCGCCCCTCCGGACGCGGTTCCGCTCCCGAAAAAGCCCTTGCAATTTCCGGCCGGGACGGGTATAATGACGGTAGTATGAAATCAGGCGGCCATGCCGCCGGCAAAGAGGGATCATTATGGAAAAAGAAAAGATCATCCAGAGCATTTGCGACAGCGGTCTGGTGGCCGTGGTGCGCGCCACCTCCGGCGAACAGGCCATCCGCATCTCCGAGGCCTGCATCGAAGGCGGCGTCGTGGCGGTGGAGCTCACCTTCACGGTGCCCTTCGCTCACGAGATCATCGAGACCCTGGCCAAGAGATACCAGAGCGGCGAGGTCATCGTCGGCGCGGGCACCGTTCTCGATCCCGAGACCGCCCGCATCGCCATGCTCTCCGGCGCGCAGTATATCGTCAGCCCGCACTTCAACCCCGACACCATGAAGCTCTGCAACCGCTACCGCGTTCCCGTGATGCCCGGCGTCGTCACCCCGCGGGAGGCGATCGAGGCCCTGGAAGCGGGCGCCGACATCCTGAAGGTTTTCCCGGGCGAGCTTTTCGGTCCCAAGGCCATCAAGGCCCTGAAGGGCCCCATCCCGCAGGGAAGATATATGCCCACCGGCGGCGTCAGCGTCGACAACGTCGCGGAATGGATCAA
>JAFRWU010000104.1 GCA_017441705.1 Clostridia bacterium
GCTGCGGCCTTCTTGGTCAGATCGCGATCAAGGAACTGCGTGCGGCCGGCGCCGTGCCGGTGGTGGCCGCCGATCCGGTGGCGTCCCGGCGGGAGATCGCGCTGGCTTCCGGCGCGGATTACGCCCTGGATCCCACCGCTCACGGTTTTGCTTCGGAGGTCAAAAGACTGACCTGCGGCGGCGCGAAGGCCGTGATCGAGGTCACGGGCGTCGGCGCCGGATTGGACGAAGCGCTGGACGCCACGGCGCGGTTCGGACGGGTGGCGCTTCTGGGATGCACCAGAAGCAAAGAATTCACCATCGACTATTACCGCAAGGTGCATTGTCCCGGCATCACCCTGATCGGGGCGCATAACGACGCGCGGCCTGAGACGGAGTCCCGTCCCGGCGTTTTCACCACGCGGGACGATATCCGGGCGATGCTTTCGCTTTTGGAGAACGGACGGATCTCCTTTGCCTCCTTCCCGAGAGCGAAGTATGCGCCGGCGGCGTGCGGAGAGGCCTTCACCCGCCTGATCAACGACAGGGATTTCCCGCTGATCACACAGTTTGACTGGGATCTTGATTCATAAACTCATCAGATCGTTTTGGAAGGAGAAGGCATATGAAAAAGCTGAAAGTGATACAGATCGGCACCGAGCACGACCATGCGTCCTCCGCCATGGGATCGATCCGGCGGCAGGAGGATCTTTTCGAGGTGGCGGGCTTCGTCATGCCCGAAGACGATACGACCTCGGTTTACGAAGGTGCAAAGAAGGCTTACGAGGGCGTGCCGCTCCTTTCCCTGGAGGAGGCCTTCGCCGTCGAAGGGCTCGAGGGAGCCGTGATCGAGACCAGCGACAAGCTCCTGGTGAAATACGCACGGAAGGCGGTCGCGCAGGGACTTGCGGTCCAGATGGACAAGCCGGGCGGTGGCGACGCGGACGAGTTCGATCTCATGGCGGACGAGGCGGAAAAGGGCGGAAAGGGTTTTCAGCTCGGGTATATGTACCGGTTCAATCCGGCGATCCTCGGCCTTTACGATGCGGTGAAAAAAGGCGAGCTGGGGGATATCCTCTACGTCAATGCCGAGATGAACTGCATCCACAAACCGGAAAAGAGGGCCTGGCTTGCAGACTACCCCGGCGGGATGATGCATTTTCTGGGATGTCATCTGGTGGATATCATCTTCCGGCTGCAGGGCGAGCCGGAGGAGGTCTTCGCCATGAATCAACCCTCCGGGCTTGACGGAGTGAAGGCGGACGACGAGGGCTTCGCCGTGTTCCGCTATCCGTCGGGCGTCTCCTTCGCACGCACCACGGCGGTGGAAAAAGGCGGCTTCATGCGCCGTCAGATCGTCGTCGTGGGCTCGAAAGCCACCTGGGAGATCAATCCCACCGAGTATTACAGGAAGACCGACGACGAGAAAGGCCTCTTGACCGACTTCACCGTCCGCACGTCGGACGACTGGAACGACGCGGGCGTCAAAAAGACCACGGAGCCCTATAACCGCTACGACGCCATGCTCCGCTCCTTCTATGAGATCGCGCGGGGCGAAAAAATCAACGATTACGGCATCGACTATGAGAAAAAGCTTTACCGCCTGCTCCTGAAGGCGTGCGGGAAAGAACGCTGAAGGGGAGGAGAGACATGAAAGCGATCCTTGTCAAAAAAGACGGGAGCCTTGCCTGGGAAGAGGTCCCGGATCCGGAAATCAAAGAAGACGAGGTCCTGATCGAGACGCATTACGCGGCTCTGAACCGGGCCGATCTGATGCAGCGGGCGGGCGACTATCCGCCTCCGCCGGGCGCGCCGGAATGGATGGGTCTGGAGGTTTCCGGCGTGATCTCCGAAGTGGGAGACGCGGCCGTAGGCAAGTGGAAAAAAGGAGACCGGGTCACGGCCCTGCTCGGAGGCGGCGGCTATGCCGAATACGCGGCGGTAAACGCGGACATGGTGATGCCGGTGCCGGAGGGACTCTCTCTGCGGGAGGCGGCGGCCATCCCGGAAGCCTACGCCACCGCCTATCTCAATCTTTTCGTCGAAGGCAGGGTCCAACCCGGCGAAAGCTTTCTGATGCAGGCGGGCGCCAGCGGGCTCGCCTCGGTGGTGATCCCCATGGCGAAGGCCTTCGGCATCCGGGTGCTGACTACCGTCCTGGACGATGCGGCGGCTGAGAGTATCCGCGATCTCGGCGCGGACCGGATCGTCGTCACCTCCCGGGAATCGCTCCCCGACGTCCTGAAGGAGGAGGCGGAGGCGGGCAGACCGCTGAACGCCGCTCTGGACTGCCTGGGCGGGCGCGACATGGCAAAATGCCTTCCGTATCTCGCCTACGGCGCGCGCTGGATCATGATCGCGACCCTGGCGGGCGATCTGACCGAGGTCAACCTCAAGACGGTATACGTGAAGAATATCCGCATCATCGGTTCCACCCTGCGCTCCAAGACGCCCGAAAAGAAGGGAGAGATCCTGAAGGCCGTGGTGCGCGACGTGTTCCCGAAGGTGACGGCGGGCCTGATCAGACCGGAGATCTACGCGGAGTATCCCATCGAAAAAGCCGAGGAAGCCCAGGCTCTGATGGCTTCCGGAAAGCACCACGGCAAGATCGTGATGCGGGTCAGATAACACGGAAGGCGCAGCCCCGTTTTCCGACAGAATCAAAGAAGAGCCGGCCGTCCCGGAAAGGGGACGGCCGGCTCTTCTTTCGGCAAACCGGACGGCGCGGGAGATGCCGCCGGAGATTTACAGGATCTGGCAGATCTCCTGAAGCTTTTTGGCGAGGTCGTAAGCGAAGGCCCGCACTTCACGGAGCGGCGGTTTCCCGCCGGCGGCGGTCGCTTTCCGCCATGCGTTGATCTGAGCGGTGGGAGGGCACGCCATGGGAGTCATATCGCAGCATTCCAGAAGATTGGCCGCGTATTCCGCCGCTTCGTACAGCGTTTCAAGATCGCTCGGCCTGTAATCGAAGGCGTCCTCCGTGTATTCTGTCAGCGCCTTCCGGATCGCTTCGACCGCCTTCGCCGCATGACCTTCGCGGTTGGGAACGGGAAGGATCATGGTGTCGAGATCGCGGCAGCGGTAACATCCCATCATGGCGGAAACGGTCGCGGGATCCCTGACCGATCCGTCGGGATAGAAGACGCCGTGCTCCGAATCGCACCGCCCGTGTATCATCAGCTCAAATACGAACCAGCCCATTTCATACTTTTCACACGCTTCCAGGACCATGTCGTACGGATTGGCGCGGGCAAGGCAACCGGTTTCGGTTTGTATGACGGGGATGCCATATTTCCGGCCGTATTCCGCGGCGAGAGCGAAATTGGCGTTCATACGCGAGCGGGTCGCGCTGTAGTCGTGGAAGGAAAGCACGTCGCAGAGCGAGCATACCGTATCCTCTGCTTCCCAGGCCGTCGTATATCCCACCGTGACGCTGTGCTCCCCGTCGCATTCGCGGATCGTCGGGATCACCTCCCGCAGAAACGCCCAGACGCGCTCGACGCGGGCTTTCTTCTCGTCGGGATCATGGCACCCGTCGATCCATCCGCTGCAGAGCGGCTCGTTCATCGCGTCCCACATCAGGAGCCCCGGCTCGTCCTTCAGGGCATCCGCGGTTTCCCTGACGTACCGCATCATGGCCGGCCGCAGATCGTCCGGAAGCGACGCGGAATTTTCGCCGTTTCCGTTGAAGAGGATCGGCATCATCCTGTATCCGCAGTCGTACGCGATGCGGACGGCTTTTTTCAGCTCGTTCAGATAGTCTTCGCCGAGACGCTCCCACGCGCGAAAGCTCAGCCACACGCGGATCGCGTTGAGGCCGACCCTCCGCCCGTAGGAAAGCTCCCGGCGCATCCGGGCCTCGTCCGAGGGACAGGGGGCGTAGTTTACGCCTCTGATTCTTCTGCATTCATCCGGTTTCAGCATGATTCAGCCTCACTTTCAAACGATTTGACGCAAACAGACGGTCATTTCTCACAGGATCCGAATAAAAAAGGCGCTCTGCATCCGGTATTTGCAGAACGCCTGTCTCGCAAGCGGTCACGAAGAGGATTCAATTCTTTTTCCACGCCACCGGAGCGAAGAGGACGAGGATCGGGAAGAGCTCCAGGCGCCCCGCCAGCATGTCGAAGATCAGGACGATCTTGGAAAGGGGGGAGAAGGCGGCGTAGTTCCCGGTGGGCCCGACGACGTCCAGACCGGGGCCGATGTTGTTGATGCAGGCAGCCACCGCCGTGAAGTTGGTGGTCAGGCTGAAGGCGTCGAAGCTGAGCAGGAGGATCGAGAAGATCACCACCGCGATATAGGCGAACATGTAGCTGGTGATGCCGCTCTGCATCTGGTCGCCGAGGAGCTTCCCCTCAAATTTGACCGGCACGACCGTGCGGGGGAAGAGCTGCTTCCGCACCTGATTGACGGCGGTCTTGAAAATGACGGCGACGCGCGCGATCTTGATGCCGCCGCCGGTGGAGCCGGAGCAGGCGCCGAGGAACATCAGGATCACCAGGAGCGTTCGGGCAAAATTCGGCCACAGATCGTAATTGGCCGTCGCGAAGCCCGTGGTGGAAAGGATCGTCGCCACCTGGAAGGAAGAATCCCGGAGAGCGTGCCAGAAATTCTGATAGAGCGGATAGATGTTGATCGTGACGGCGGTGATGGCGGAGGCCACGATGGCGAGGAACCAGCGAAGCTCTTCGTTCTTGAAGATGCTTCCCGCTTTGCCGATCAGGATCAGATAATAGAGGTTGAAGTTGACGCTGTAAAGAAGCATGAAGATCGTGATGACGACCTCGGCATAGGGATTTGCATAGGCGGCGATGCTGGCCGCCTTGACCGAAAAACCGCCGGTGCCCGCCGTGGCGAAGGAGGTGACCAGAGAATCGTAAACCGGCATGCCGCCGATCATGAGAAGCAGGAAAAGGATCATGGTCATCACCACGTAGATGACGTAAAGCAGACGGGCGGTCAGACGGATCTTGGCCACCAGCTTGCCCACCGAAGGTCCGGGGACCTCCGCACGCATCAGGTGCATGGACTGGGTCCCGGTGGCGGGCAGGATCGCCAGGGCGAACACGAGCACGCCCATGCCGCCGATGAAGTGGGTGAAGGAGCGCCAGAACAGGCAGGAATAGCTCATGGCTTCCACGTCGAGCACCACCGACGCGCCGGTGGTGGTGAAGCCGGAAACGACCTCAAACAGGGCGTCCAGATAATGGGGGATCTCATGGGAAAGCCAAAGGGGAAGCGCGCCGAAAAGACTCATCAGGATCCAGGCGAGGCCGGTGATCAGAAGGCCTTCCCTGGCGCGGATGGTGTTGTTTTTCGGCGGAAAGAGAAGCGAGACGCCGCCCACCATCAGAAGGATCGCCATCGAGATGCCGAAGGCGATGATGGTGTTTTCCCCGTAGATGATGGCGACGATGAAGGGGGCGAGCATCAGGAGCGCTTCGATGAACAGAAGCTTCCCCAGCATGTTGATAATGTAACGTACGTTCATGAGATCACTTCAGTATATCTTCCAGATCGGTGAGCTTTTCGCTCGTGGTAGTGACGATCACGTTGTCGCCCGGCTGGATCACGTCGTCGCCGCCGGGAAAGATGATATTGCTTTTCCGGATGATGCAGCAGATGAGAAGATCCTTCTTCAGATTCAGATCGCGCAGCGGCTTTGCGGTCACGGCGCTCTCCTTTTCCACGTGGAATTCGAGGGCTTCCACCTGGTTTTCCACCAGCTTGTAAAGGGTCTGCACGCTGCCGCCGGCGGTGCTCTGGAGGGCGCGGATGTAGCTCAGGATCAGATTTGCGGTGAAAAGCTTGGGAGTGACGACGCTGTCAAGGCCTACCGCCTCCAGAAGGTCGGTCAGGGTCGTCTTGCTGATTTTGGTGATGACCTTGTCGATGCGCTGCTGGATGGCGAAGATCGAAAGGATGATATTTTCCTCGTCGATGCCGGTGGCGGCGATGCTGGCGTCGGTGTCGGCGAAATTCTCCTCGGCGAGAAGCGTCTGATCGGTGCCGTCGCCCAGGACGATCTGTGCCTTGGGCAGGCTTTCCTTCAGGAATTTGCAGCGCGCCTCGTCCTTTTCGACGATCTTCACGTTCATGCCGAGGTCGATCAGCTGGCGCGCCAGGTAATAGGCGATGCGCCCGCCGCCGACGATAAAGACGTTTTTCAGCTTGTGATGGAAGGCGCCCATCTTGCGGAAGAAGGCGTTCAGATCCCGGTGGGAAGCGGTAAAATGAATGTGATCGCCCGCGTAAAGCACGTTGTCGCCGCGGGGGATGTAGACCGTATCTCCGTGCTGTACGGCGCAGACGAGGATGCGCACCTGCAGCTTTCTCTGGATGTCGCTGATCTGCATGCCGTCCAGGGGAGAATCCGGCGCGATCTTCATTTCGGCCAGGTCCACCTTGCCCTTGGCGAAGGTGTCGATGCGGATGGCGTAGGGATAGCGGAGAAGACGCGAGATCTCCCGCGCGGTCTCCAGTTCGGGGTTGACGATCATGTCAAGGCCCATTTCGCCCAGCATGAAGGAGAACTGGCGCGAATACTCCGGGTCGCGGATGCGGGCCACGGTGTGACGCACGCCGATCTTTTTGGCCACCAGGCAGCAAAGCATGTTGATCTCGTCGGAGTAGGTGGTGGCGATGACCACGTCGGCGTGGGCGACGCCGGCCTCCTGCTGCACCGAGAAATTGACGCCGTTGCCCATGATGCCGTTGACGTCGAAGCTGTTGACGGCGTTGTCGATGATCTCCTGGTCGGTGTCGATCAGGGTCACGTCGTTCCCTTCCGCCGACAGGTATTCGGTCAAGGTCATGCCGACCTTGCCGACGCCGATGATAACGATTCTCATGATTCACGATCCTCAGGACTCCCGCGAAATCCCGCCGCAGGCCGCGCACGGCCCGGAAGGATCCCGTCTGGGCGATTCTTTTCATAGATTGTATCATTATAACACAATCGCGGAAAAATGCAAGCCGCGAGATCCGTTCCGGAAGGAAGGAAATCTTTTCCGGCAAAAAAAGGTTGATTTTCGCGCCCGAATGGTGTATACTGCATTTCACCGGCTGCGCGGTCGGCCCGTTACGGGGGCGTAAAGGTTTCGACGGGGACGATGCAGCGGGATAAGCGAGCAGAGGCGCGGAGCCTCTATAAAAGCCGCACTTTATAAATTAAATAACAACGATAATCTCGCTGTTGCTGCCTGATTAGGCGGCCGTCTCACGGAAGAAGGGCCACGAGCTTCCGGGGGCGTCAAATCAGTGGCGAACGTGAACGCGCAAAGCTTTGAACGCGTCATGCATCATGAAGCTACTGAATCCGTAAGCCTGTAAACCGGCGTGCGGAGGAGGAAACGTCAAAAGATTTACTGCGCTCGGAGAAGGTCCCGTGAACTTGTTTTCGGACAGGAGTTCGACTCTCCTCGCCTCCACCATGAAAAAAGCACGCGAAAGCGTGCTTTTTTCAACGATATTCGCCTTCGGCGAGTGATATTGCTTCGCAGTGATATTCGTCCTGCGGACGAGTGATATTGCGCTTCGCGCAGTTTGGAGGGCGAATATCATATCACTTTTCGCGTCAGCGAAAAATATCACATTTTTCTTTGAAAAATATATCACATCGAGCGAAGCGAGATATATCACTAAAAACCTTCGAGGGTTCGAATCCGTCTGTCAAACCCGCAAATCCATCTTTTTCGTACCCGCTTGACAAAAGAAAAACCCGGCCCGAAAGGCCGGCTTTTCTTTTGGCGACAAGATCGGGAGAGTCGAACTGGGCGCGCGTCAGAAAACGATCCGGGGGATCGTTTTCCCGCGCCCTGACCGAGCCCGCAGGCGAGAATCGACTCTCCTCGCCTCCACCAGAAAAAAGCACTGCTTCGCAGTGCTTTTTTCAACTAAATCCGTCCTTACGGACGGGTAAAATCCTGACTTCGTTCTGGTGAAATCGCTTCGCGGTGAAATCCGCTCTTTGAGCGGGTAGGGACGGATTTAATTTCACCTGCGGGCGAAGCCCAAAGATTACACCAAAGACGTCAGCCTTTGATTTCACCGAGGCGAAGCCTCGATTTCACTCTTGCAGATTATGGTTATATATGCTATATTCTAATTGAGGTGATAACGATGGCAGAAAACAAGCTTTCCGAATTATCAATGGATTTTGCAGTAAATACGCTTAAACTGTGCGAGGGCATAAAAGGACATTACTCTCTTGTTAATCAGATTGAACGCTCGGCAACAGGTATAGGAGCAAACATCAGAGAGGCAAACTACGCCCAAAGCAAAGCAGATTTTGTATCAAAACTTCAAATCGCATTGAAAGAGTGTTATGAAACGGAGTATTGGCTTAAACTGTTTGAAAGAGCGGGAATTGTCAAGACGGACGAAGTATCCGGATTAGCGCACGACTGCGGCTCGATTCGCCGTATGCTTGTGTCATCAATCAACACCTCAAAAAGAAACAATTGCCGGGAGTTGCAGAATGGTAAGATATGAACTGACAGATACTGACCGCCGGTTAATTAAAGCCGGTCTTGAAAAGCTTGAGCAAGCTTTTGATGATGGAGTTTATCATCACACCGTGGGATGTGCGCTCTTATGCAAAAACGGAAATATTTATACCGGCGTGAACTGTGACGGCATTCATGGTTCTTGTGCAGAATACATAACAATGGGTATTGCAATCGCAGCCGGCGAAAAAGAATTTGATACTATTGTTGCAGTACATGATAAGCAAATCAACGGCGTCGTTTCACCTTGCGGAAACTGTCGGCAAATGCTTTTTGAGTATTGTCCGGACATAAAAGTAATCGTCAACGATGAAAACGGAAAACTTATCAAGGTCGTTGCTAAAGATTTGCTTCCTTTTGCTTGGGAACCGGTTGTTTGTTAATCTATGCGTTCTCATAAATACAGTGGTACGAATCTCTCTAAAGAAAACGCAAATTAATCTTTTTCGTACCCTATAGACAAAAGAAAAACCCGGCCCGAAAGGCCGGTTTTTCTTTTGGCGACAAGATCGGGAGAGTCGAACTGGGCGCGCGTCAGAAAACGATCCGGGGGATCGTTTTCCCGCGCCCTGATCGAGCCCGCAGGCGAGAATTGACTCTCCTCGCCTCCACCATCAAAGAAACCTCTTTTGTCTACCAGGGCAAAAGAGGTTTCTTTGTTGTTCTATCTGTTTGAATATGGTATAATAATATCAATAAATCTGAATTTACGGATGTAAGCATCATGATACATCTTGAAAATCTGACCTATGAGAACTTTGACGATGTCTTTGAACTCAAGGTAAAAAAAGATCAATACCCCTTTGTGGCGAACAACTGTTACA
>JAFRWU010000105.1 GCA_017441705.1 Clostridia bacterium
GAGCCCACGCCCGAGCCGACGCCGTCGCCGACGCCTACGCCGAGGCCTGCACCGCCCCCGCCGCCTCCGCCCGCTCCGACTCCGTCACCGACGCCGAAACCGACCCCGACTCCCACACCGGAACCGACGCCGGAACCGACGCCGGAACCCACGCCGGAACCCACGCCGGAGCCGACTCCGACTCCCACACCGGAACCGACGCCGGAACCCACGCCGACTCCCACGCCGGAACCGACGCCGGAACCGACCCCGACTCCCACGCCGGAACCCACGCCGGAACCCACGCCGGAGCCGACTCCGATCCCGCATGTCGCGCCGACCGTGGAAGTGGATCCTTATGTGTACGGGCCGGAGGTCGAAGGGCCTCCCTATGCCACGCTCTCCTACGACATGACGCTCAACGACCTGAAGGGCGGCAAGGCCACCCTCAAGGTCATGGCGGACACGGGCAGCGGCTGGTTCGAGGTGCCGGAGCAGGAATACTACCAGTATCCCGTCTATGATCCGGAAGCAGAGCCGGGCGAGGTCTGGAGCGACAGCGTCTACGTTGTGCTCGACCCGCCGACGGAAGACGGCGGCATTGCGGGCCGGGCGAAGCTGGTCTTCGAGATCGAGTACCCGGACGGAACGACCGAGACCGTCGAGACGGAGTCCCGTCCCTTCCACAAGGGCAGTTTTGCCCGGATCAACACAGACTACGGAAACGGCGGCTACCGATATGATTACGAGTACGACCCGGAAACGGAGACATCGAAGCATATCTTCAGCTTCGATGTGATCATCGATCCCGCCCTGGTCGACCCGTCCCGCGTGAGCGCCGAATATAACGACCTCTGGCTGGAGGAGCCCTGGTCCAACTTCAACACCGCGGATATCCGGCTTTCTGCCGGCGACGACGGGTTCAGCCACATGCTCTTCTATTACACCAGCAACGAAAAGTGGCCGAGCGGGGAATACTGGTTCAGCCCCGAAGTTCTCTATGTGGAAGACGAGTATAACGCCTGGGAGCCGTTTAACCTCTATCTGTATTACGTTTTCGTCGCACCGGATTGACCCGCCGCAAGAAAAAAGGCAGCAAGGATGATCGGACCGCGCCCTTTGAACGGGCGGGATGGGAGGAACGCATCATGAAGAAAAAGAACAGCGCCAAGACCTACGTGGGCATCGTGCTCGTCGCGATCCTCGCCCTGCTCCTGGCCAATCCGGGCTGGCTCCCCATTTCGGACAGCCTGAAGACCGCCGTCGCGGAGACGGAAAAGAACCATCTGCTGTTCCAGAACGACCTGCACACGACGCTCGCGCAGCTGATCACGCTGGTGCTGGCGCTCGCGCTGGTATGGCTGATCTACCAGGTGCTGAAGCTGATCCTGCAGGCCGTAGGGAAGCGCGGCGGCCGGGCGCAGACCGTGACGAACCTGATCTCCGGCCTGATGAAATACGTCGCCGTGATCGCCGCCGTCGTCTGGGGCCTGAGCATCCTGGGCGTCAACGCCACCGCGGTGCTGGCCGGCGTCGGCATCGTCGGCCTGATTCTCGGCTTCGGCGCGCAGAGCCTGATCGAGGATATCATCACCGGCGCCTTCATCATCTTTGAAAACCAGTACAGCGTCGGCGACATCATCATCCTGGACGATTTCCGCGGCACGGTCCGAAGCATCGGCGTGCGCACCACCGTCATCGAGGATGCCGGCGGCAACCTCAAGGTGGTCAACAACTCCGATATCCGAAACTTCCAGAACCGTTCGCGCAACAATTCCGTGGCTCTGTGCCTGGTGAGCGTGGCCTACAGCACCGATCTGCGCAAGCTGGAGGCGCTGCTGAAAGAGGCGCTCCCCAAGCTGAAGGAGGAGCACCCGGATCTGTATCTGACGGCGCCGCGCTACCTCGGCGTAGACGCGCTGGCCGACAGCGGCGTCAATCTGAAGTTTGCGGTGGACGTGACCGAGCAGAACGTCTTCGGAGCCCAGCGCATGCTGGCGCGGGACCTCAAGATCCTCTTTGACGAAAAGGGCGTGGAGATCCCCTTCCCGCAGGTGGTCGTCCATCAGGCGGACAAATAAAGAGAAAAAGAAAGAGCTCCGCACCGATCGGTGCGGAGCTCTTTTTTCGATGGATGAAGAGTGACGGCTCTTTTGGTAATAGAATCCCGACTCTTGGGGGCGTGAGGATCTAAGGTACGAAGAAGATACTAGAATTCCAATCTAGCAGGTCCTAAGCTCATTCCCAAAGGAAACGAGATGGACTGATTGCGGGCTTCTCTGAATAACTCGCCAGTTTTCATCTTGACTAGAATCCGTGAATGCTTCGAATATAATACTACTATTAAACTCGATAAACAAATCATTGCATTCTTCTATCCTAACCTCTGTGATTTGCAGATTATTGTGGCTAGAATTAAACGAGAGAATCTTTTCATCAAATAGATTTCCGCCTTTA
>JAFRWU010000016.1 GCA_017441705.1 Clostridia bacterium
ATGGCCTTGTCGGGCAGGAAACGGTCGGTGATATACCGGTCCGAAAGAGTGGCCGCCGCCACCAGGGCGTTGTCGTGGATCTGCACGCCGTGGAAGATCTCGTAGCGTTCCTTGATGCCGCGCAGGATCGAGATGGTGTCCTCCACCGTCGGCTCCTCCACCATCACCGGCTGGAACCGGCGCTCCAGAGCGGCGTCCTTTTCGATATACTTCCGGTATTCGTCCAGGGTCGTCGCGCCGATGCAGTGCAGCTCTCCCCTTGCGAGCATCGGCTTCAGGATGTTGCCCGCGTCCATCGCGCCGTCGGTCTTGCCCGCGCCGACGATGGTATGCAGCTCGTCGATGAAGAGGATGATCCTGCCTTCGCTCTGCTTGATCTCGTTCAGCACGGCCTTCAGCCGTTCCTCGAATTCGCCGCGGTATTTCGCCCCGGCCACCAGAGAGCCCATATCCAGCGAGAACACCGTCTTGTCCTTCAGGCCCTCCGGCACGTCGTCCCTGACGATCCTCTGAGCGAGTCCTTCGGCGATGGCGGTCTTGCCCACGCCCGGCTCGCCGATCAGGACCGGGTTGTTTTTGGTCTTGCGCGAGAGGATCCGGATCACGTTCCGGATCTCCGCATCGCGGCCGATGATGGGATCCATGTCGCTCTTTTTCGCCTTTTCCACCAGATCGGTGCCGTATTTGGCGAGGGCTTCATAGGTCTGCTCGGGATTGTCGCTGGTGACGCGGTTGGTCTTGACCTTTTTCAGTTCGGCAAGGAAGCTCTCCCGGGTCATGCCGTAAAGCCGGAAGATCTCCCGGAGCGTCTGAGTCGGATGATCGAGCATCGCCAGCATCACGTGCTCCACCGAGACGTATTCGTCCTTCATCCGCTGGGCTTCCTTCTCGGCCGCGGTGAAGATCCGGTCGGTCTCGGGAGCCACGTAGATCTTGTCCGGTTCGCGCCCGCTGCCGGTGACGCCGGGGATCCTGCGGATCGCCTCGTCGACGGCGGAAAGCATCGAATCGTGGCTTATTCCCATTTTTTCCACGATGTTCGGGATCAGACCGCCCTCGTCGTCGAGCATCGCGTAGAAGAGATGCTCCGGCGTGATCTGCATATTGTTGTTTTCTATGGCGATATTCTGGGCGTTTTTGATCGCCTCAAGAGTTTTCTGGGTGAATTTCTGAGCGTCCATTCTTCATACCTTCTTTCTTTGCCCGGTCACAGAAGACCGACCCCGGCGCGGAGTCCCGCGGCGTAGCGTTCCTCCAGTTCGGCCTCGCCGATCTCGCCGCGGATGGTCTTTTTCATCAGCGTATCGAGCAGCGTGATATAGTCCGCAAGCCTCCGGGAAAGCGTCTCCGGATCCCGGTCCTCCTCCCGCATGGGGCGGATGGCGCGCCTGAGACGGCCGCCGGAGAGGGTGTAGGTGATCTCCCCTCTTCCGAGAGGCGTCAGATAGGCGTTTTCCAGCCGGCACCACAGCCGGAAGAAGGCGGTCACCGCCTCCATCAGAGCCTGGGACTGGGTGCGGAAGATCACGCTGATCTCCCCCAGGTCCTCCCCCGGCGTGCGGTAAAGCTCCACCTCATAGCGGATGGTGGGCCTGTATTTGTATTCGAGGCTCGACTTCAGCGACATGACCGGCCGGTTGTCGGCGGGAAACGCCACGATGTCGCCGCTTCTTCCCACGTATTCGTCCATCATCCGGAAGATCCTTCGGATCTTTTCCTCCTGCGTCAGGACGCCCGCAAATTCCGCGAGCGCCAGATTGCACAAGGCCGACCGGCTCATGCCCCTGGCCAGCGCCATGCGGTCCAGCGCCCGGACCACTTCGTCGTCCAGAAGCACGGAGTAAAGATTCTTGCTCATATCGGTCCTCTCCTTTCTTCTCATCGTTTGTCTATATGATAGCACGCGTTCTTAAACTTGTCAAGCATATTATATAATTTCTTAAACAAATTATTATCGCGTCTGCGAGATTTGTTTGTGGAAAGCGCGGAGGGAAGGGTCCCGGGTCCATCCGGAGAATCCCTCTTTTTTCGGACGGGAAGGTCCTTCCGGCGCTTGCAAAACCGGGACCGGTGTGGTATGCTTTTCCCAGAAAACGGCGGCGGAGGTCCAAAGCTTCCCCGTCGGAAAAACGCCGCAGGAACGAATACGGAAAGAAGGAATCTGTTTTGGCTGTCGTAACCATCGTCGGCGCGGGCATGATGGGCTCCGCCCTGGCCTTCCCCGCCCGGGAAAACGGACACGAGGTGCGCCTCGTCGGTACCCATCTGGACCGGGAGATCATCGACGTCTGCCGGGAAACCGGGCGTCACCCCAAATTCAGCCGCGATTTCCCCGCGGGGGTCCGGTATTTTCAGATCGAAGAGCTGGACGAAGCGCTCCGCGGCGCCGATCTTCTGATCGGCGGCGTCTCGAGCTTCGGCGTGGACTGGTTCGGGGAAGAGATCCTGCCCCGGATCCCCGAAACGCTCCCCGTCCTGAGCGTGACCAAGGGGCTTTCCGATCTTCCCGACGGGACGCTTCTCACCTACCCCGCCCTCTGGGAAAAGAGGCTTGCCGAAAAGGGACTGAAGAGGAATATCAACGCCGTCGGCGGCCCCTGCACCAGCTACGAGCTCGTCTTTCACGATCAGACCGAGGTGACCTTCTGCGGGCATGATCCCGCCGTCCTGAAAAGGATCCGGGAGATCATGACCACCGGGTATTACCATATCAGCCTTTCCGCCGACGTGACCGGGATCGAATCGGCGGTGGCCCTGAAAAACGGATACGCGCTGGGGATCGCCCTGACCGTAGGGCTCAATCAGAAGGCCTTCGGGATCGACAGCGAGCTGCATTTCAATTCCCAGGCGGCGGTTTTTACCCAGAGCGTCCGGGAGATGTCCCGGCTCCTCGATTACCAGGGCGCGGGGACGCCGGAAAACCTGGCCGTCGGCGCGGGCGATCTTTACGTCACGGTGTACGGCGGCAGGACGAGGCTGGCGGGCATCCTTCTGGGCCGCGGATATTCCATAGAGGAAACGAAGGACGAGCTGAAGGGCGTGACGCTGGAATCGCTGGTGGTGGCCGAAAGAGTCGCCCGCGCGGTCCGCGCCGCGGCCGGAGCCGGGAAGCTTTCGCTTGCCGATTTCCCGCTTCTTCTGCACGTGGACGATATCCTGACGAAACACAAAGCCGCCGAGCTCCCCTGGGAGGATTTCACCTTCGCCGCGCTGTAAAGGAGAAAACGCATGACCGATTATTATCTGGGCATCGATCTCGGCACCACGTCGGTCTCCGTCTCTCTTCTCCCCGCGGACGGAAGCCCCGCGGAAGCCCTGTCCGTTCCCCACGGAGCGGCGATCGGCGGCAGCGCGGAAACCGAGGATCCCGAAAAGCTTCTGGCGGCGGCCCGGTCGCTCTTTCTCGCCGCGGAAAAAAAGCGTCCGGGAAGGATCGTTTCGATCGGCGTCACCGGGCAGATGCACGGGATCCTCTATCTCGACCGGAACGGAAAGCCCCTTTCGCCGCTCTATACCTGGCAGAATCAGGTCGCCCGGTCCCCCCTTCCCTCCGGGAAAAGCGCTTTGGAGGAGATCCGGGAGAGGACCGGGCGCGTTTTGTTCGCAGGATACGGTCTTGCGACCCACTACGCGCTTTCGAGGGCCGGCCTGGTCCCGCGGGAGGCCGCGTCCTTCGCGACAGCAGGCGATTTTCTCGCGATGACTCTTGCGGGGAAAAGCCGCCCTCTTCTTCATCCCACCAACGCCCACAGCGTCGGCTTTTTCGACCGGACCGAAAACCGCTTTGCGGGGTATGAAGCGCTCCCGGACTGCCGGGCGGAGCTTTTTCCCGCCGTCGCGGCGGAGGAGGCGCCCTTCGGCGACTTCCGGGGCGTGCCGGTCTCTCTCGCCGTGGGCGACAATCAGGCGTCCTTTTTCGGCGCGATGCGGGAGGAGGACGGACTGCTTCTGAATCTCGGCACCGGCGGGCAGCTTTCGGCTCTGACCGGCCGGAGGGAGCTTCCGGAGGGTCTGGAAGCCCGGCCTTATTTCGCCGGGCGGACGCTTGCCGCCTGTTCGTCGCTCGCCGGCGGGCGCGCCTACGCGATGCTGGAGCGATTCGTCCGGAGCCTTCTCGGCGCGGAGGAGCCGGTCTATCCCCTCCTGAACGCTCTTGCCGAAAAGGGCGTCCGCGAAAAAAAGATCCTCCCGGTGGACGCACGGTTCGCCGGCACGCGCCTGGATCCCGGCCGCCGCGGCGCGATCACCGGGATCGGCGAGGAGAATTTCACGCCGGAAGCGCTGGCGGCCGGCTTCCTCTACGGCATGACCCGGGAGCTCGGGGAAGCCCTGCCTCTGTTCGGCCGGTCCTTCTCCTTTCTCGCGGCTACCGGAAACGCGGTGCGAAGGAACCCGGTCCTGCTTCGGGTGATCGAAGACGTCTTCGGCCTTCCGGCGCATCTGCCGCGCCATACGGAGGAGGCGGGCTTCGGCGCGGCGCTGTACGGCGCCGTGGCGGCAGGTCTTCTGAACGAAAAGGGAGCCCGTGATCTGATCCGGTATGAAAACGAAGGAGACATGCCATGAGATTCCCCGAAAGCGCGCCTTTCACTCTCTCCTTCTCCCCGGCGGACGGCTTTGCCGCGGTCTGCCTCCGGGAGGGGAGCCCGGTTTTTTCTCTCGCGTATGAAAACGGCAGGGCGTCGGTCTCGCTCTCCTACGACGCCGATCCCCGGCCTCTCCGTCTGGAAGGGGAGGTCCGGCCGGGCGTCCCCTGCTCTCTCCGCGTCGCGCCGCACGCCGTCGCGTTGTCGGCCGGCGGCGCGGTCCTGGACGAGGAATGGCCCTTCGGCCGTCCTCTTTTCGCGGGAGAGGAGATCCTTTCCCGGTCCAACCTTTCCCTTTTGCCCGGCGTTCCGGAAGAAAAGGAGCCGCCGGCGGTGACCGGCGTCTTCCGCGGCGCGGAGGGATGGCGGCCGGGCGGCGGCGTCTTCGTCGGCGACTGCATGCCCTACGCCGCAGGCGGACGGTATCACGTCCTCTATCTCAAGGACCGCCGCCATCACGGGAGCAAATGGGGACGCGGCGCGCATCAGTGGGAGCATATTTCCACCGAAGACCTCATAACCTGGCAGATCCATCCCACGGCCGTCCCGATCGACGACCCCTCCGAGGGATCGATCTGCACCGGTTCTTTTCTGGAAAAGGACGGGATCTCTTATCTTTATTATACCGTGCGCACGGTGGACGGCTCCCCCGCGCCGATCCGCCGCTCGTTCTCCCGGGACGGATATCATTTCCGGAAGGATCCTTCGTTTTCCTTTACGCTTTCCTCCCGCTACAAGGCCTCCTCGGCGCGGGACCCCAAGGTTTTCGCCGGAGGCGACGGGCTTTATCATATGCTGGTGACCACCACGCTTCTGGAGGCCGGAAAGGGGTGTCTTCTGCATCTGGTTTCCCGGGATCTCGATTCCTGGACCGAGGAGGGACCTCTCTGGCTCGCGCCGGGCGCGGACGAGCCCGAATGCCCCGACCTGATCGCCTTCGGAGGCTTTACCTATCTGGTTTTCAGTCTGAAAGGCGTCGGGCGTTACCGGTACACCCGGACGCCGCCTGCGGACTGGCGGACCCCCGCCGATCCCGTGATCCCCTGCCGCTCGGTCCCCAAGGCCGCGGTGTTTCGGGGCGGGATCCTTTTCGCGGGCTTTGAAAGCGAGGGCGGTTACGCCGGACGCATGACCTTCCGCCGGGCGATCCCCGGGCCGGACGGCGCCCTGATCTTTCTTCCCGATTCCGGCGTCGCGCGGCACGAGCCGGACCGGCCTCTTTGAAAGGAGACGTTTTCATGTTTGTCGGACGCCTGTACGCCGAGCCGCTGTTTTTTCACCGCGGCACCGAGATCCCCTTTCCCCCGGACGAGATCCGGGACGGCACCTATACCTGGGCGTGGAGCTCGGTCTACGACACCGGGGTCGACGTCAGGCTGCGCCTTCCGCAGAAAAGCTTCGTCGGCGCCGTCCGTCTTTCGCTTTCCGAAGGCGCGGAGATCCTTTCGCTGGAGCTCCTGGCCGACGGGAAGCCCGCCGGAAGTCTGGACGCGTCCAGGACGCCGGCGGTCCTCGGCGAGCGGACGCTCCTCGCGGGCGAGCTGACCGTCCCCGCGGGCGTCGAAGCGGAGGAGGTGCTTCTTCGCATCCGGACCGCCCTGAAGCCCCTCTCCTTTTCCGATCCCGAAATCCTCGGCTCCCACGACGACGGGGCGCCTCTTCTCTGGCCCGCGGCCGCGTCTTTCACGCCGTCGGGAGCTTCCCCGGTCACGCTCGGGCCGATCGTCACCGACGGTTCGCCGGACGCGGACTTTGCCGCTTCGGAGCTTGCCGGATCGCTTGCCGAACGGTTCGGGATCGCTTCGGACCCGGACGGCGCGCCGGTCCGGATCAAGCTGGACGAAAGCTTTGCGGGCGAAAGATACCGTACGGAGATCGCTCCGGACGGGGTGACGCTGACGGCCGGCGCGCGCCTTCCGCTCCTCTATGCCGCGGAAGCTCTTCTCTCCTGTCACCGGGAAGGCCGCTTTTTTTCCGCGGTGATCGACGACCGGCCGTATAAGCCGATGCGCGGCTTTCATTTCGGTCTTCCTCCGCGGGAGGAGCTCGATTTCGCCCGCCGCGTGATCCGGTACGTCCTGGTGCCCCTGCGCTACAACCAGATCTTTCTGGAATTCGCCGGAGGGATGCGTTTTGACCGCCATCCGGAGATCTCCGAGGCCTGGATGGAGGGCAATATCGCCTCCGAGGAAGGCCGTCATCCCGAATTCCCTCACGGCGCCATGAACGCCGGAGGCCGTCTTCTGGAAAAGGAGGAGGTGCGTTCCCTCGTCGGCTACGCCAAATCCCTGGGCTTTGAGGTGATCCCCGAGGTGCAGAGCTTCGGGCACGTGCAGTATATCACCTACGCCCATCCCGAGATCGCCGAGCGGGAGGAAGAGAGCCGCACCGTTTCGGACACCCGCGGGGAGGACGCCCGGCCGCCGGAGTTCTACGCCCACTGCTACTGTCCCTCCCTGGAAGAAAGCTACCGGATCATCTATGACGTGATCGACGAGATCCTGGAGGTCGTAAAGCCCGAACGGTTCGTCCACATGGGCCACGACGAGATCTATCAGATCGGGGTCTGTCCCCGCTGCCGTGGGAAGGATCCGGCGGAGCTTTACGCGAAGCACGTCAAAAGGATGCACGATTATCTTGCGGAAAAGGGGCTCCGCATGATGATCTGGTCGGACATGCTGCAGCCCACCGAAACCCATTACGGGACTTCTCCCGCCCGGGATCTGATCCCGCGGGATATCGTCCTTCTGGACTTCATCTGGTATTTCCATTTCGATCTGGATATGGAGGACCATCTTCTTCCCTGCGGATTCGACGTCCTGATGGGGAATCTCTACTCCTCCCACTATCCGCGATACGCCTCCCGCGCCGCGAAAAACGGCGTGCTCGGCGGCGAGGTCTCCACCTGGTGTCCCTTCACCGAATACAATCTTGCCAAAAAGGGCAAGTTCTGGGACCTCTGCTACGCCGCGTCCATGCTCTGGGATCCCCGGTACGACGAGGGACAGCGGCGGACGTACACCCGTTTGATTTCCCGTTTCGTACAGCCCCGCCTCCGCGACCTTCTCCGGGGCGTCCCGCGGGAGCTTTCCCGGGCGGTGCGGAAGGAGATCCCGCTGCCCGCCGGACGCCGGGAGGGGATCCCCGGCGCGCTTCTGGAGCGTTATCCCTCCTCCCTCCTCCTCGACGGATTCCGGACCGGAGCCGGCTTTCTCTGCCGCCGCCTGATCTTTTCCCACGCGACGCTCTGGAATCTTCCGCGCGTCGCCTGGGCTCCCCTGCCGAAGGTCGGGGAGTACCGGATCCGCTACGCCGACGGTGAAGAGACCGGGATCCCCGTGGAGTACAACGGCAACATCCTCGTCTGGAACAGGGCTTACGCGGAGCCTCTGACCGCGCAGTATTACCGGCATCAGGGATACGTGGGCACCTGGGCGATCGACCCGGTTTTCGAGGGAAAAAGCGCGGACGGGGAGGACGTTCTGGTCACGGGACTTGCCTGGGACAACCCCCGTCCCGACGTTCCCGTCGCCGGGATCTCTTTCCAGGCCGCCCCTTCCGACGCCTCGATCCCGGTCCTCTGCGCGATCGAGCGGGTCGAATAAAGCGAACAAAGGAGCGAACGCCATGACGATCAACATCTGGATGCAGCTTCTCGGTTTTGACCGGGACGATCCCGACCGCGGTGCGGCCCGGTTCCTGGAGCGTACCGGCTTCCGGCCGGACAATATCGCGGCGCTTTTGTTTCACGCCGATTTCGTCCACCTTCACCGGGGCATGGAGAGCGAATACCCGCTTTTCCCGGACAACTGCGCCTACTACGCCGTGCCCCGCAACGCCGAGCGGGCGCGTCAGCCCTGGACGAACCGGGATCTCAAAGAGCTGGTGACCGCCCTGAAAAAGCGGGGCGTCGGCTTTTACGCGGGCATCATGGGGAGCTATCTCGGCGACATGTTCCACCGCGAATGGCTTTCGGACCATCCTGAGCTCCGCATGGCCGAACGGTCGGCGGACGGCGGTCTCTGCTGTCTGAAGCGGTTCCGCGACGGGACCTGGTACGAGGACTTTTTCGCCGAACGGCTGCGGGAGGTCCTCGCCGACTACGGCATGTCCGGCGCGCATCTTTCGGACGTATTCTGTCCCGCGGGCAGCATCTTCAAAGGCGATTTTTCATCCGACATGATCGACCAGTTCCTCCGGCACGCGGGTCTTTCTCTTCCCGCCGCGCTGGAGGCGGGGCTCGGGGACGACGGGTTCGGCGAGCGGGGCAAAAGAGCGGACTGGATCGCGTCGAGCTGTCCGGAGGAATGGCAGCGCTTCTACGAATGGCGCTGGGCGCGTTTCTTTGAAAAGACGGCGAAGGCGCTTCACCGGGACGGGCGCGAGATCTGGGCCCTGGGCATGTACTGCACCGATCCCTTCGAGACCAGAAGGATCTACGGCTTCGACGCGGCGAAGGTCTTCGACGCGGGGCTCGACTGCATGACCGCCAACATCCTTCCCACCGGCGTTTCGCTCAACTACGCCGGCCGGGAATACTTCTTCCACCGGTATCATATGGATCTTCCCCTTCTCCGCGCACAGGTGAAGGACCGCAGGGTTGTTTCCATGGCGGGGGTCCAGGACGCCAGCGAGGAGTGGAGCGTGCTTGCGCACCGGCCGGTGCTCCTGGAACGCGACCTCTATACCGAAGCGTCCTTCCTCGAGGTCGGGGAGCACGGCGCGCGCCCGGCTTCCGACGGGTATTTCCTCTGCCTCGGCGACGGTCTCGGACGCGAAAGCTGGGATTTCCTCAAAAAGCGGATGGACCTTCTGGACGGCACGCAGGCCGTCACCTCCCGGTCCCCTCTGATCCTGTGGTCGGACGAGGGCGCCGACCGGCACGTGTCGGAATACTTCCGGAACCGCCGCCCGTCGATCCACAAGCAGAGCTTTGAGATCTTCAAGGCGGGGACGCCCTTCGGCGGATGCGTGCGGAGCGAGGGTCTCGGCGGGTTTTCCGGAGCCCTTTTTGTTCCGAATTTCGACCTGCTTTCCGAAAAAGAACGGAAGGCGGTCCTTGCCCGCGGCGGACCGGCGGTCGGGACGGTTCCCCGCGGATTCGACTACGCCTCCTGCGGCGCGGAACCGTCCTTTGCGGTTTGCGACCGTTTTTCCGACTTCCCGCTGGAGGTCTTCACCGTGGGGTTCGAGCCCTCCGCAGAAGCGCGGGAGGCGGCGCTTCGCCTCTCCGCCGAGGACGACGGGAAGCCGGGCCTTCCGGAGGATCCGAAGGACGACGTATATCCCCTCGTCTCCGAGGTCCCCTTCCGGAAGCTGACCGCCGGATTCGTCAGCGCGTGCGGCGTGCTTCTTTCCGACGCCGTGCGTCTTGATTTTCCGGTCAAAAGCTCGGTCCCCATGACGGCGCTTCTTCTGGAGGACGGGCGGGAACGCCTGTGGCTTTTCAATCCCGACGACGACCATTACGGACACGCCGTGGTGGAGACAGAAGACGTCTTTGCGGAGGTCGAAGTGGCCGGAAGCTATCCGATCCAGCCGGTCCGCTTTCTGGAGGAGGCGAACGCCTCCTTCGCCTTCGATTATACGCGAAAGACCTCGCGGAAGAAATTTCAGACCAAGCTCGCCCCCGGCGGCGTGACCGTCGTGGATATCCGCCGGATAAAAGCAGGAAAGGATGGAAAGAAAACATGATCCAGCTGATGAAAAAGAAGCTCTTCCCCGAAACCATGGAGATCCTTTACGACCGGCCTTTCTCCCCCGACAGCCTCCGGGAGGATTTCGAGATCCGCGCGGGGAACTGGCACGTGGACGGAGACGGATGGCTCGTGGGGGAAAACCGGGAGAATTCCGCGGCTATGGTGATCTCGAAGGCGGACTACTTCGGTCCGGTGCTTCTGGAGGTCGACTGCGCGACGATCCTTCCCAACGACCACGACATCAACGTCATGTGGCACGGAAGCTTCAACGACGAGACCAACCGGCGCGACGTGGCCTACGTCGCGGGGCTTCAGGGCTGGTGGGACGGCAAGGTGGGATTCGAGCGCTCGCCCGAATACACCTTCTCCTGCGGCACCCAGCTCTTTCCCTTCGAGCCCGGGCGCGTGTATCACCTGACGGCGGGCGACATTCACGGGCACATCTTCGTCGTGGTGGACGGGAAGCTCGTTCTGGAAGTCACCGATCCAGACCCCATCGACGATCAGAAATACGGCAGGATCGGCTTCGAGGCCTACTGCTCCCGGCTGAAATTCAAGAATCCGGTCGTCCGGCGCGTGACCTGGGTCCCCGATCCGAAGAAATATATCCCGAAATTCTGACACAAAAGGAGGGAAACGCGCTTGTTTTCCCGGTCCGGCTCTGCTATAATGAGACCGGCCGGGCGGAGTTCCCGCACGGATCCCGCTTTCCCCCTGAATTCAAATACCGTTTACGGAAAGGAAACCGACGAGATGAAAAAGATCGGCATCATCGGATTTGGCTACATGGGGCATTTCCACATGAGAAAAATCGCGGCATTCCCCGATCGCGCCCGCCTTGCGGCGGTCTTCGACCTGAAGCCCGAGGTGCGGGCGGAAGCGGAATCCCTCGGGATCCGGGCGTACGACAATCAGGAGGATTTCCTGAAGGAGGACCTGGATCTGGTGGTGGTCTCCACCCCCAACAATTTCCACGCCCGCTACGCGATCGCCGCCATGCGCGCGGGCAAAAACGTGCTCTGCGAAAAGCCCGTCACCATGTCCGCCGCGGAGCTTGAACGGGTGATCGCCGTTTCGAACGAAACCGGAAAGCTCTTTACCGTACATCAGAACCGCCGGTTCGACGTGGATTATCTCGCGGTCTGCGAAGCCGTCCGTTCCGGCGAGATCGGCAGAATCACCACCATCGAATCGCGGGTGCTGGGCGAGCGGGGCGTCTGCTTCGGCTGGAGAGCCGATCCCGAGGCCGGCGGCGGCATGCTCTACGACTGGGGCGTGCATCTGATCGACCAGATGCTGATGCTCTACAAGGGCGAAAAGGTGGAAAGCGTTTACGCCCGCCTTCTGAGCGTCCTGACCCCCGCCGTGGACGATTATTTCGAGCTTTCGATGCGCTTCTCCGGCGGCACCACCGCCAGGATCTCGGTGGGCACCTTCGCCCTTCAGAAGCTTCCGCGCTGGTTCCTCTTCGGCGACCGGGGCACCATGAAGCTCGACGATTTTTCCGGAGTCGTCGGCGGCATGGCCCGTATCCGGGAAAACGTGAAGGGCTTCGACAGCGTGGTGGGGCAGAAATCCCTCGGTCCCAGCCGCACCATGGCGCCTCTGGAAAAGGAAATGCTGGAGCCTCTCCCCCTGCCTGTGATCGAGGAGCGGCCCCTCGCCTACTGGGACGATCTCCTGACCTCCCTGGAAGAAGGCAGAAAAGAAAGCCTTGTGAAAAAGGCCGAGCTTCTGAGGCAGATGCGGGTCGTGGACGCGGCCTTCCTCTCCTCCAGACGGGAAGAGGTCCTCAAGACCGATATCTGATTTCTCTCCCGCGGCTTCCCCGCCCGACGGTGCGGAAGCCGCGGTCATCTTTTCGACGGACGGCGGTTCTTTTCGATGAAAAAACGTTCTCTCTTTCTCCTTTCCCTGACCGCGGTGATCTGGGGCTTTTCCTTCACCGCCCAGCGCCTCGGCGCCGATCACGTGGGGGTCTTCACCTTCGACGCGGTGCGTTTCCTCCTCGCGGGGCTCGCCCTTCTGCCCTTCTGCTTCCTTCTGGAAAAGAAGACGCCTGAAAAGGGCATGAAGGCGACGCTCCTCGCGGGATGCGCCGCCGGCGCGATCCTGACCGCGGCGCAGGCCCTCCAGCAGTACGGCATCCTTCTCACCCAAAGCGCCGGGAAGGCCGGCTTCATCACCGGGCTTTATATCCTGTTCGTGCCGCTTATCGGGCTGCTTCTCAAAAGAAAGCTCACGCCGATGCTCTGGATCGCCTCGCCTCTGGCGCTCGTCGGCCTCTTTCTTCTGACCTGGAGCGGAGAGAGCGGGATCGGTCCCGGCGACGGGGTCCTTCTCCTCGGGGCCGTGCTCTGGGCCATGCACATCCTCCTGATCGACAGCGCCGGGGAAAAGATCTATCCTCTCCGGTTTTCCCTGATCCAGTTTTTCGTTTCGGCCCTTCTCAATTTCCTGATCCTTCCCTTTTTTGAGAGTCCTTCCCTTCCGGAGCTCGGGGCGGCGGCGATCCCCCTCCTGTACAGCGGGATCCTTTCCTCCGGCGTGGGCTTCACCCTGCAGGCTGTCGGCCAGAAGGGTGCCGATCCCGCCGTGGCGTCGCTGATCCTCTCTTTTGAGGCCGTCTTTTCCGCCGTGGGCGGCGCTCTGATCCTGGGCGAGACGATGACCCCTCTCCAGCTTCTCGGCTGCGCCTTGATGTTCGGAGCGATCCTGCTCTGCCAGATCGGGCCGCTCCCCTTCCTGCGAAGGCGGAAACGGCGTGATTCTTGACAAGCGGGCGAAAATCGGATATACTGAGTTCCGTAAAATCCGGCGGAGCGGAAAAGACCTCGCGGTTTTTCCCGCACGCCCGAAAGGAAATCCATATGAATATTCTGTTCTCTACCGAAAGCACCGCCGATCTCTCCGAAGAGCTGATCGAGCGTTACAAGATCGTCACGCAGCCTCTGTACGTGGAAAAGGGCGGCAAGGTCTACCGCGACGGCGTGGACATCAACGTGCAGGACATCTTCGCCTACGTGGACGCGGGCAACCCCATCTGCGGAACGGCAGCCCTGAACGTGGAAGACTACAAGGCATTCTTCCAGGAAAAGTCCCCCCTCTACGACGCGGTCATCCAGACCACCATCAGCAGCGATTTCTCCAGCTGCTTCCAGAACGCCTCGATCGCCGCGGAGGACTTCCCCAACGTCTACGTGGTGGATTCCCGCAATCTTTCCACCGGCATCGCTCACGTAATCCTCGAGGGCATCCGGAAGTCCCGGACCACCGACGATATCGAAGAGATCCTCTCCTGCATGCGCGAGGTCACTGCCAGGGTGGACACCAGCTTCGTGATCAAGACCCTTTCGTATCTCGCCAAGGGCGGCCGGTGCTCCTCGGTCGCGGCGCTGGGCGCCAACCTGCTGAAGCTCCGTCCGGTGATCGAAGTGGTGGACGGCAAGATGCGTGTGGGCAAAAAGTACCGCGGCGCCTATACCAAATGCGTGGTGAATTACGTGGAGGACCGTCTGAAGGAGCGCAAGGAAAACGACGAGCTGCTCTACGACCGCATCTTCATCACCCACGCCTACGCCACCGACGAGACCGTAGAGGCTGTCCGGAAGGCTGTGGAAGCGGCCGGCGCTTTCGCCGAGATCCTGGAGACCCACGCGGGCTGCACCATTTCTTCCCACTGCGGTCCGGAGTGCCTGGGGATCCTCTTCATCAGGAAATAACGATAACGCATTGACGACGCCCGAAAGGAGAGCCTCTTTTTCGGGCGTTGTTCCTTATCAAATCCTATTTTTATACGGAGGTGCTTTCATGAAAAAGATTCGGGTCGGCGTGATGGGCGTTCACCGGGGCAATTCCATGATCAACTATTGCCGGATCGCCGAGAACGCGGAGGTCGTCGCGATCTGCGACAAGTGGGAGGAAGGGCTTCTCGCCATGAAAAAGAAGCTTTCGGATCCCGCCGTCAGCTACTATACGGATTTCGAAGACTTCATCCGCCACGACATGGACGCCGTGGTGCTTGCCAACTACGCCAACGAGCACGCGCCCTTCGCCATCCGCGCCATGAAGGAAGGCAAGCACGTTTTCTCCGAGGTCCTGCCGGTGCAGACCCTGAAGGAGGCGGTGGAGCTCTGCGAGGCCGTGGAAGAGACCGGGATGATCTACGCTTACGGCGAGAATTACTGCTATATGCCCGCCCCCAGCGAGATGCGGAAGCTTTACCGGGCGGGAAAGATCGGCGAATTCGAATACGGCGAGGGCGAATACGTCCACAACTGCGAATCCATCTGGCCGGGCATCACCTACGGCGAATCGGACCACTGGCGCAACAACATGTACGCCACCTTCTACTGCACCCACTCTCTGGGCCCTATCGTCCATATCACCGGGCTTCGTCCGGTGTCGGTGGTCGGCTTTGAGGGCACGAAATGCGAGCGCGGCTTCCGCGTCGGCAGACGCTCCGGCCAGTTCGGCATGGAAATGGTGACCTTTGAAAACGGCGGCATCGCGAAAAGCATCCACGGCGATCTTTACCGCAATTCGATCTGGTACACGATCTACGGCGCGAAGGGACGGATGGAATCGGCGCGCGAAGACGCAAACGCGGGCGGCGTGGACCGGATCTACGTCAATTCCGACGAGTATTCGGGCGAATACGCCGCGCGTCCGGTGGAGACATACCTGCCGGTGCGCGAGGAGGCCAGCGCCGCCTTCGGACACGGCGGCTCCGACTTCTATTCCATGTACAATTTCATCGAGAAGATCCGCGGAAACGAAAACGCAGACGTCATCGACGTCTACGAGGCTCTGGATATGTTCCTTCCGGGGCTTTTCGCCTACCGTTCGATCCTCAGGGGCGGGATCCCCGTGATGGTCCCGAACCTGCGTGACCGGATCCAGCGCGATATCTGGCGGAACGATGTTGGCTGTACCGATCCGAAGGTCGCGGGCGATCAGCTTCTCCCCTGCTTCTCCAAAGGGAATCCCGACATTCCCGACTCTGTCTTCCAGAGACAGAAAGCCCTCTGGGAGGAAGAGCTCGCCGCAAGCCGCAAAGCGGCAGAGGCGAAATGACGGAACGGCAAAAAAGCGGCGGGGCCTCCGTCCCGCAGAGCATTCCTCTCGCAAGTTTATATAACCCCGTGATGCGAAACGGATTCCCGCAGGGGAACGAGAACGGCTGCGGTTACCGGTATCCCCATACGGTCGAGGAGGCCGAAGCGGACCTCCGCTGCAAGATCCTCTTTTTCGCCGCCTTTTCGCATCTTTCGGGCGAAGCCTTTACCCTGACGGTCGAGCATATCCTCGACCTCCGGCAGACTTATTTCACCGCGGAAAAGGACGGGGAGCGGGACTGGTCGAAGCCGCCCGCTCCGCATGAGATCGCCCGGCTTGCGGAGCCGGAGATCCGTTACCAGTACGCGCACACGAACCATTTCGGCACCGACTCGCTCGCCCGGAAATCGGGCGGTCAGGAAGGCGTCCCGGTCTACCGGCGCGCCGCGCGGGAAGCCGACGCGGCAAAACGGCGGGCGGACGTCGAAAAGCTTCTCTCTCCCTACGATCCGGCGATCCGCGAGGAGGAACGCCTCTCGCCCCGCGCCATAGAGGAACGGTTCGAAACGCCGCGGTTCCTTCGTTCCCCTCAGGTGACCGTGCGCGGCTGGGTCGCCTCCTGTACGGTGCAGACCGCGCGGATCGCGATCGATCCGGCGTTCGCGGAAAAGCTCCTTTCGGGGCGGGAAAAATTCTGGATCCAAAGCATGGAGCGCCACGCTTTTCTGGACGGCGTCGCCCGGGAAATGGATGAAACGCCGGCCCTTTCCGCCGGGCCCGCCAGACTGATCCTCACCGGCGAGGGCTTCGGGTTCGGGAAATATCTCGCCGACCGGAAAGGCTCCCTTCGCGTGATCTACGATCCGAAGGAATCCCCGGGCGAGCCGTCCCCGACCGTCCCCTGGTCCTTCAAGGCCTACGGAATGTCTTCCCTGCCCGAGCCGAAGCTCCGGATGTTCTTTCTCGCCTCTCTCCTCTCCCGGGTCGGAGCTCTGACCGGGAAGGACGGCGGGAAGCGGCTGCGGATCGGCGGGATCGATCTCTCCAAAGCCCTTGCGGACGGGAAGCCGTGCGCGGAGCTTCTGCTTCTGCCGCTCCCGGACAAAGGGGATCCGGCGTAAACTGCTGTAAAAACCGACGCGCCCCGGACGGGATTCCCGTCCGGGG
>JAFRWU010000106.1 GCA_017441705.1 Clostridia bacterium
AATGCTGGGTAGGCTTGGACTTATGTTCCTCCGAGCCGTGGAGATACGGCACCAGCGTCACATGGATAAACAGGCTGTTTTCCCTTCCCGTTTCCAGGGAGATCTGACGCACCGCCTCAATAAACGGCTGGGACTCGATGTCGCCGATGGTGCCGCCGATCTCGGTAATGACCACATCCGCTCCCGTCTTTTTTCCGACCCGGTATATAAACTCCTTGATCTCGTTGGTGATGTGCGGGATCACCTGTACGGTGGATCCCAGATATTCGCCGCGCCGCTCCTTGTTGAGCACGTTCCAGTAGACCTTGCCGGTCGTCAGGTTGGAGTATTTGTTCAGATCCTCGTCGATGAACCGTTCGTAATGGCCCAGATCCAGGTCTGTCTCGGCGCCGTCCTCGGTGACGAAGACCTCGCCGTGCTGGTAAGGGCTCATGGTGCCGGGATCGACGTTGATATAGGGGTCGAGCTTCTGGGCGGCCACCTTCAGGCCGCGCGCCTTCAAAAGGCGTCCGAGGGACGCCGCCGTGATCCCCTTGCCGAGGCCGGAGACGACTCCTCCGGTTACGAAGATGTACTTTGTCATGATCCTTCCTCCTCATTCCCATTCCACCGTGGCCGGCGGTTTCGACGAAACGTCGTATACGACCCGGGATATGCCGGGAACTTCGTTTGTGATCCGGCTGCTGGCCCGCTCCAGCGCTTCGTAGGGCAGACGCGACCATTCGGCCGTCATAAAATCGTCGGTGGAGACCGCCCGAAGGGCGACCGTATAGCCGTAGGTCCTGGCGTCGCCCATCACGCCGACCGTATGCGTATCGGTCAGAACGGCGAAATACTGATCCGGTCTCTTCCCGTCGTGTGCCGCTTCGACTTCCTCCCGGAAGATCGCGTCCGCCTCCTGAAGCGCCGCGATCTTTTCTCCGGTGATCTCGCCGATGATCCGCACGCCGAGGCCCGGGCCGGGGAAGGGCTGCCGCCATACCAGCTCCCGGGGAAGGCCGAGCATCGTCCCGACTCTCCGGACCTCGTCCTTGAAGAGGTCGCGGAGCGGCTCGACGATCTCGTCGAAAGCGATCGTGTCCGGAAGTCCGCCGACGTTGTGATGGCTTTTGATGACCGCCGACGCGCCTTTTCCGCTCTCGATCACGTCCGGGTAGATCGTTCCCTGGGCAAGCACGTGGACGCGCCCGAACTTTCGGGCTTCCTCCTCGAACACGCGGATGAACTCCTCGCCGATGATCCTGCGCTTCTTCTCGGGTTCGCGGACGCCGGAAAGCTTCCGGAGGAACCGTTCTCCGGCGTCGACCCGGATGAGGTTGACGCCGAACCTTTTCCGGAAGGTGTTCTCCACAAAATCCCCTTCGCCCTTGCGCAGAAGACCGTGATCGACGAAAACGCAGGTCAGGTCCTGTCCGATCGCCCTGTGCAGAAGGAGCGCCGCCACGGAGGAATCCACGCCCCCCGACAGCGCGAGGAGCACCTTTTTTCCTTTCAATCTTGTGCGGTAGCTTTCGATCGCCCGGGCCGCGTAGTCCGCGGCGTCCCAGTCGCCTTTGCATCCGCAGACGGAGAAGAGGAAATTGTGAAGGATCTGTTTTCCGCAGGCGGTGTGCGTCACCTCGGGATGGAACTGAACGCCGTAGATCTTTTTTTCGGCGCAGCCCATCGCGGCGCAGGGGCACTTATCCGTGACGGCGAGGACTTTGAACCCGCGCGGGACCGAAGAGATGAAGTCGGTGTGGCTCATCCAGCAGACGCTTTCGGCGGGAACGTCCCGGAAAAGAACGGGATCGTCCGCTTTCAGGAGCGTTTTTCCGTATTCGCTGCCGTTTTCGGCGCCCGACACTTCTCCGCCCGCCATGGCGGCGATGAGCTGCGCGCCGTAGCAGATCCCGAGGATCGGGATCCCCAGATCGAGGATACGGGGATCGTAACGGGGAGAATCCGGATCATAGACGCTGTTCGGCCCGCCGGTGAAGAGGATGCCTTTATAGCTTTCCCGTTCGATTTCCGAAAGCGCGACCCGGTCGAAAGATCTGATTTCCGCGTAAACGTGTTCTTCCCGCACCCTGCGGGCGATCAGCTGGTTATACTGACCGCCGAAATCCAAGACAAGAATCTTTTCCATCCCGCGTCCCCTCAGAGATCGATTTCCGCCGCGCCCGGAGCCGATCCTTCGAGCGCCGGCCGGATCTTTTCCAGAAAACGGTCCACCTGCTCCGGACAGCGTCCGATATAGAGCCGGGGATCGAGAAGCTCGTTCAGTTCCTCTCCGGTCAGACCGAAGGAGGGCTCCGCCGCGAGACGCTTCAGAAGATCGCATTCCTCTCCTTCTTTCATCCGCGCCGTCGCCTCCATGGAGCATTTCCGGATGATTTCGTGGAGCGCCTGACGGTCTCCGCCTCGCTTTACCGCCTCCATCAGGAGGTTTTCGGTGGCGATGAAAGGCAGGTATTCGCCGACGGCCTTGCCGACGACCGCTTCGTTGACCCTGAGACCGTTCGTGACGTTCTGCGCCAGCCTCAGGATCGCGTCGGCCGCAAGGAAGCCCTCCGGTATGGAAATGCGGCGGTTCGCGGAATCGTCCAGGGTCCGCTCCAGCCATTGGGCCGAGGCGGTCAGGGGAGCGTTCATGGCGTCGGTCATCAGGTAGCGCGAAAGCGAGCAGATCCGCTCGCAGCGCATGGGATTGCGTTTGTACGCCATGGCCGAGGAACCGATCTGGGTTTCCTCAAAGGGCTCCTCAAGCTGCCGGTCGTGCTGCAGAAGGCGGATGTCGCCGGCCATGCGGCAGCAGCTCTGCGCGAGGGAGGAAAGCGCGTTGAGGATCCGGCTGTCGACCTTGCGCGGGTAGGTCTGTCCGCAGACATCAAAGCACGCGCCGAAGCCGAAATCGGCCGCAAGCGCCCGGTTCATCCGGTCGATCTTTTCCGTATCTCCGTCGAACAGGTCGAGAAAGCTCGCTTCGGTCCCCGTCGTTCCCCGGCAGCCGAGGAATTTGACGTTCTCCAGAGCAAAGTCGATTTCACGGAGATCGGAAAGGAAATCCTCCATCCAGAGCGTCGCCCGCTTGCCGACTGTGACGAGCTGAGCCGGCTGATAGTGCGTGTATCCGAGCGTCGGCGTCGCCTTGTATCGCTCCGCGAACCGGGCGAGGTTTTGCAGGACCGAAAGGACCTCTTCCCGCAGATAGCGAAGCGCGTCCCGGTAAAGGATCAGGTCCGCGTTGTCGGTCACGTAGCAGCTCGTCGCGCCGAGATGGATGATCCCGGCCGCGGAGGGAGCGGCCTTGCCGTAGACGTAGACGTGTGCCATCACGTCGTGCCGCACCTCTTTTTCCCTTTGACGGACGGCGGCGTAATCGATGTCGGCGATATGCTCCGAAAGCTCCCGGACCTGGTCCTCCGTGATCGGCAGTCCGAGATTCTTTTCTTCTTTCGCCAGGGCGGTCCATAGCCTGCGCCAGGTCTGATAGCGGGTATCGGCCGAGAAAAGGTTCAGCATGTATGCCGAGGCATAACGGGATGCGAGGGGGGATTCGTAACGGTCAGTCATGTTCGTTCTCCTTCCCGGAAGATCTATCGGATGATGCTGTCGCGTTCCGGACCTACGGAGACGTAGGTGACGGGACAACCGATTGCCCGTTCGATGTAGATCACGTAGTTTCTGGCGGCTTCCGGCAGGTCGTCAAAGTGCCGGACGCGGGAGATGTCGGACTGCCAGCCGTCCAGGTATTCGATCACCGGTTCGGCCTTATCCAGCTCCGCGGGGAAGGGGAAGCGGTCGGTTTCTTTCCCGTGCAGACGGTAACGCACGCAGACCGGGATCTTTTCCATATAGCTCAGCACGTCCAGCTTCGTCAGGGCGATTTCGGTGGTTCCCTGCACCTCCGCGCCGTACCGCGTCGCGACCAGGTCGATCGGGCCGACGCGGCGCGGCCTGCCCGTTTTGGCGCCGTATTCGGCGCCCGCTTCGCGGAGTCTTTCGGCTTCTTCGCCGAACAGCTCGCACACGAAAGGACCCTCGCCCACGCAGGTGGAATAGGCTTTTACCACACCGATGACCCCGTCGATCTTCGCCGAAGGCAGTCCGGCGCCGATCGGCGCGTAGGCCGCAAGCGTGTTGGACGAGGTCGTATAGGGATGGATGCCGAAATCCAGGTCGCGGAGCGCGCCGAGCTGCGCCTCGAAGAGGATCCGCCGTCCGCTCCTGTCCGCGTCCCTCAGCCAGGCTCCGGCGTCGCACACGAAGGGTATGACCGGCTCGCAGAAATCCCGGAACCAGCGGTCCAGCTCCGCCGGGGTATAGGGCTTCGCGCCGTAGGTCCCGGTCAGCGTCAGGTTCTTCCATTCCATCAGATCCGCCAGACGGGATCTCAGCTCCTCCGGGTAGAACAATTCCCCGGCGAGGATCGTTTTCTTCTGGTATTTGTCGGCGTAGAAGGGCGCGATCCCCTGCTTCGTGGAACCGAACCTCTTCGCGGCGAGGCGTTTTTCCTCCAGCTCGTCCAGATCCCTGTGCCAGGGAAGGAGAAGGGAAGCCCGGTCGCTGATCTTCAGATTGTCGGGCGTGACCGCAACGCCTTTCGAACGCACGTCGCGGATCTCCTTCCACAGGTTTTCCGGATCGAGCGCGACGCCGTTGCCCAAAAGGTTGACCACGCCGTCCCGGAAGATCCCGGAGGGCAGCAGGTGCAGGGCAAATCTGCCTTTGTCGTTGACGACGGTGTGACCCGCGTTGCCTCCGCCCTGATAGCGGACGACGACGTCAAAGCGTTCGGTCAGAAGATCCACCATTCTGCCCTTGCCCTCGTCGCCCCAGTTGACGCCGACGATGACGCAGTTCTTCATTCCGCCACCCCGAGCTTCCGCTCCAGCCGGGCCATGATTTCCCGGTACGCTTCCTCCACGCCGCCCAGATCCCGGCGGAAACGGTCCTTGTCGAGCTTCCGGCCCGTCTCCTTGTCCCACAGGCGGGAGGTGTCGGGACTGATCTCGTCGGCCAGGACGATCCTTCCGTCGGGGAGTTTGCCGAATTCCAGCTTGAAATCGACCAGCGTCACGCCGCAGGAGTCCCAGAAGCTTTTCAGCACTTCGTTGATCCGGAAGGCGTATCTCTTGATGTCGGCGATCTCGGAAGGCGCGGCGAGCTTCAGGGCTTCCGCGTGATACTCGTTGAGGAGCGGATCGCCCAGGGCGTCGTTCTTGTACGAGAATTCGATGGTCGGACGGGGAAAAACGATCCCTTCCTCCACGCCGTAATGTTTGGCGAACGAACCCGCGGAAACGTTCCTGACGATGACTTCCAGGGGTACGATCCGCACCTTCTTCACCAGGGTCTCCCGGTCGTTGAGCTCCTTCACGAAATGCGTGGGGATGCCCTCTTTTTCCAGAAGCCGCATCAGCGCGTTGCTCATTTTGTTGTTGACGACGCCTTTTCCTTCGATCGTTCCCCGTTTCAGACCGTTGAAAGCGGTCGCGTCGTCCTTGTAGGAGACGATCAGAAGATCCGGATCGCCGGTGGCAAATACCTTTTTGGCTTTGCCTTCGTAGAGCTGAGAACCTTTTTCCATAGCTGCCTCCATTTCAGTCCGGTCTGCATCCGGACAGGGGTTATTATTCAACGGTGACGGATTTTGCGAGGTTTTTGGGCTTGTCGATATCGCATCCGTTCTCTTTTGCAACGTAATAGGCCAAAAGCTGAAGCGGTACGATCTCGATCACGGCTGAGAACAGCGCGTCGACTTTCGGAATAAACAGCAGATCATCGGCAACCGGCAGAATCTTTTGGTTGTCCCGGAAGGTCAGCGCAAGGACCTCCGCGCCTCTGGACTTGACTTCCACAATATTGGACAGGGTTTTCTCCATGATGAACGGATTGCAGCACAAAGCAATGACCGGCTGATGTTCATCGATCAGCGCAATGGTTCCGTGTTTGAGTTCACCGGCAGCATAGGCTTCCGCGTGAAGATAGGATATTTCCTTCATCTTCAGCGATCCCTCCAGCGCCACGGCGTAGTCAGTGTTGCGCCCGATGAAAAAGAACGCATGGTTCTCGTGGTACTTCTTCGCCAGTTCGGGTATGGCGGGATTCATATCGATGGCTTGCTGAATGCGGCGAGGCAATGCCTGAAGCGTATCGAGCATCGCCGCTTCATCCTTACCGAGTCTGTTCAGATGATCGGCGAAACAGATGGCCAGCAGATACAGAACGGCGATCTGTGTCGTATATCCTTTGGTTGTCGCGACTGCAATCTCCGGTCCCGCCCAGGTGTAAACGGTGCAGTCCGCCAGTTTTGCGACAGTGCTTCCCACCACGTTGACGATGGCGAGAGTCTTCGCTCCTCTGGATTTGCATTCCTTCAGAGCCGCAATCGTATCCGCTGTTTCGCCGGATTGTGAGATAACGATCAGCAGGGTATGCCCGTCGACCAGCGGGTTCAGATACCGCAGTTCGCTTGCAAGCTCGACTTCCACCGGAATCCCGCAGAGCTGTTCCAGCGCGTATCTCCCGGCACAGCCGGCGTAATAGGCGGAACCGCAGGCGGTGATGATGATTTTCCGAATGTCGGGAAGCGCGGGCAGGAACGCACCGAGTTCTTCGAAGATCACTTTTCCGTTTTTGATTCTCGGAGCGATGGCGGCCCTGACGGCGCCCGGCTGCTCCATGATTTCCTTGAGCATAAAATGCTCGTAACCGCCCTTTTCGGCGGCTTGGACGTCCCACAGAATCCGGGTGGTTTTCTTGCGGATTTCTGTCCCGGAGCAGTCAAAGATCCGGATAGACATCCCCGAAAGCTCTGCAAATTCTCCGTCGTCCAAATAGATCACATTTCTCGTATGGCTTACAAGCGCAGTTACATCGGAGGCAAAATAGTTTTCGCCGATCCCAACACCGAGAATCAAGGGACTTGCTTCCCGGACGGCATAGATTTTCCCGGGCTCATCGGAGCAGATTACGCCGAGAGCATAAGAGCCGCGGAGCCGATTCGCTGTTTTCAGCAGAGCGTCACGCACATTTCCCTTGTAGTACAGCTCGAGAAGATGAACGATGACCTCCGTATCGGTTTCGCTTTGAAATTGATATCCGTCGCGAAGCAGTTCTTCCCGGAGAGTGAGATAATTCTCTATGATTCCGTTGTGTACGACGGCAAACCGACCGTCGTTGCTCAGATGAGGATGCGCGTTTTCTTCCGTGGGAGCGCCGTGGGTTGCCCATCTTGTATGTCCGATTCCCGTCGGTCCCGGCACAGAAGTGCCATCCTTTGTTTTTTCACATAAATTGGCGATGCGACCTCTTACCTTGTTTACCGATATGGTTTTTCCGCTCATGACGGCGATGCCCGCAGAGTCGTATCCTCTGTATTCCAGCTTTTTCAAGCCGTCCAGCAGGATCGGCGCAGCTTCCTGCATTCCGGTAAACCCAACGATTCCGCACATAATAACCTCCGATGAAATCCGTTACTTTCCGCTCGCTCCGTAATTGGAAAGGACGCGCGCCGACGGATCGTTCACGTCGCAGCCCTCCCAGCTCCGGTTCGGCATCCAGAAGTCCGCGATCATCTCCGCCTGACCGGGATAATGCTTCTCGAAGATCTCCCGGTACAGGAGGGATTCCTTGGTGAAGGGCTGCGCGTGCGCGTATTTTTTGCGTTTTTCTTCAAAATCTGCGTCGGTATACCGCGTCCCGGCGTATTCCTTCAGGTAGTCCACCATGGAATGCCCGACCGCGTCGGAAAACGCGGCCTTTTCCCGCCACAGGATGGAATCCGGCAGATATCCCCGATCCTCAAAAGCGTGACGAAGCAAATATTTGCCCTTGCCGTACCGGTTGATCTTCATCTCCGGGTCGAGGCTCATCACGTACCGGACGAAATCCAGATCTCCGAAGGGGACTCTGGCTTCCAGAGAATTGACCGAGATGCAGCGGTCGGCCCGCAGCACGTCGTACATATGGAGTTCCCGGACGCGCTTCTCGGCCTCCTCCTGGAACGCCTCGGCCGACGGCGCGAAATCGGTGTATTTGTATCCGAAAAGCTCGTCGGAGATCTCGCCGGTGAGGATCACGCGCAGATCGGTCCGCTCGTGGATCGCCTTGCAGACCAGGTACATGCCCATGCTGGCGCGGATCGTCGTGATGTCGTAGGTCCCGAGCAGAGCGATCACGTCCTCCAGCGAGGAGATCACCTCTTCCGGCGTCATATAAACCTCGGTATGACGGCTGCCGATGAAGTCGGCGACCTGCTTCGCGTATTTCAGATCGATGGCGTCTTCGCTCATGCCGATGGCGAAGGTCTCGATCGGCGCCTCGCTTTCCCGGGCTGCGATCGCGCAGACCAGGGAGGAGTCCAGACCGCCGGACAGCAGGAAGCCCACCTTCGCGTCCGCCACCAGGCGTTTTCTGACGCCCGCGACGAGCTTTTCGCGGATCCTGCGGCACGCCGTCTCCAGATCGTCGCGGCAGACCGTTTCCGGCTTTTCGATCTCGGCGTAGCGGACGAATCTGCCGCCCTTGTAGTAGTGTCCCGGCGGGAAGGGCAGGATCTTTTCCGCAAGTCCCACCAGGTTTTTCGCTTCGCTGGCGAAGATCACGACGCCCCGGGCGTCATAGCCGTAATAGAGCGGACGGATGCCGATGGGATCCCGGGCGGCGATGAACTCGCCGGTCCTGCCGTCGTAGAGGATGCAGGCGAACTCCGCGTCCAGCATGGCGAACATATCGGTCCCGTATTCGAAATAGAGGGGCAGAAGGATCTCGCAGTCGCTGTCCGACTGAAAGACGTACCCTTTCCGCCGCAGACGTTCGCGCTCCTTTTCAAATCCGTAAAGCTCGCCGTTGCAGACGACGTAGCTACCGTCAAGCGCAAAGGGCTGCATGCCTGACGGCGTCAGCCCCATGATGGAAAGCCGATGGAATCCCAGAAGGCCCTTCCCGGTGTCGACGATCCTGCTGTCGTCCGGGCCGCGGGATTTCGTGCGGCTGAATCCCTTTATGAAACTTTCCGGTTCGGCTTCGCTTCCGCAATAGCCCATGATAGAACACATAATCACTCATTCCTTTTCGGGAGGCCTTCTCCGTGCGAAACGGAGAAGGCCTCCCGCTTCGCGTTTACTCCACGTCCTGCAGGGCGTCGTAGCCCTCTTCTCCGGTACGGACCTTGACCACGTTCTCCACGTCGTAGACGAAGATCTTGCCGTCGCCGATGTGCCCCGTGTAGAGCACCTTCTTGGCCGTCTCGATCACGTCCCGCACCGGGATGGCGCTGACGACGATATCCACCTGCACCTTGGGCCGGAGGTCGGTTTCCACCGCGACGCCGCGGTAGAATTCGGTGTGGCCGTTCTGCATTCCGTAGCCCATCACGTGGGAAACCGTCATGCCGGTGATCCCCAGCCTGGACATGGCGTCCTTGAGGGCGTACAGCCTCTCTTCCTTGAATATGATCTCGACCTTCGTGAATTTGTGGCCCCCGTCCGGGAAGGCCGGCTCCCGCTTCACGGGGATGGCTTCGGCCGCCGGCGTCGTGCCGGTGACGGCCGTGATCCCGTCGCCGGTGCCGAACTCCGCGTATTTCTCCACGGCGGGCATGAAGTCCGCGTAAGCGCTGGGCAGACCGTGCTCGCTTGAGTCGAGACCGGAAAGCTCGTCGGCCGGATCGACGCGAAGGAAGCGCGCCTTTTTCAGAAGCAGGAAGAAAGCAAGCATCGTGACCGAGGCCCAGGCCGCCACGGCGACAAAGCCGAGGAGCTGCAGACCGAGCTGGGTGAAGTCTCCCGTGTAGAAAAGCCCGCGAAGACCCGCCGGAGCGTCCGGATTTGCAAGAAGTCCGACGGCGATCGTGCCCCAGACGCCGTTCGCGCAGTGCACGCCGACGGCGCCGACCGGGTCGTCGATATGGAGCTTCAGATCCAGCACCTCCACGACCGCCACCACAAGGATCCCCGCGACGACGCCGACGACGCCCGCGCCGGCCGCGTCGAAGGCGTCGCAGCCGGCAGTGACCGCCACGAGCCCCGCAAGCGATGCGTTCAGACACATGGATACGTCGGGCTTGCCGTTTTTGATCCAGGTATAGGCCAGCGTGACGCAGGTGGCGACCGAGGGCGCGACGGTGGTCGTCAGGAAGATCGAGGAAAGCTCAGAAACCGTTGTCGCCGCCGCTCCGTTGAAGCCGTACCATCCCAGCCACAGGATAAAGACGCCGAGCGCGCCGAGCGGGATGGAATGGCCGGGGATCGCATTGACCTTGACGACCTTCCCGTTTTTGTCCTTCACGTACTTGCCGATACGGGGACCGAGCACCGCCGCGCCGATCAGCGCCGCGATGCCGCCGACCATGTGGATGGCGCAGGAGCCGGCGTAATCGTGGAATCCGATCTGACTCAGCCAGCCGCCGCCCCAGATCCAGTGCGCTTCGATGGGGTAGATCACCAGACTGATCACGCCGGAGTAGACGCAGTAGGCGGAAAATTTCGTCCGTTCCGCCATGGCTCCGGACACGATCGTCGCCGTCGTGGCGCAGAAAACGAGATTGAATACGAAATAGCTCGCGTCGGTGAACCCGTCCGCGGGGGACGCGATGAATTCCTTGAAGTGGAGGAAGAGATCCAGATTCGGGATCCCGATCAGCCCGAAAAAGGCGTCTTCGCCCATCATCAGGGTATATCCGAGAAGTGAAAACACGACGGTTCCGATGCAGAAATCCATCAGGTTCTTCATGATGATGTTGCCTGCGTTTTTCGCCCGGGTGAAGCCGGTCTCCACCATGGCGAAGCCCGCCTGCATCCAGAAAACCAGAGCCGCTCCTATCAAAAACCAGAATTCAACAGTCATATCGTTATCCTCCTTCCGGATGTGACGGTCATTTCACGCTGAAAAGGATGTCTCCGTAGGTGGGGAAGGGCCAGTAGCTCTTCGCCGTCAGGAGCTCCGCTCTGTCACAGGGGATGCGCAGCTCGCTCATCGCGGGCAGAACGGTGTCGCGGATCAGGATCGACTCGGCGATGACGTCTTCCGCATCCTGAAGTCCCATGACCGCCTTTTCCAGCTCGGCGGTCTTCTCGCTGATGCAGTCGGTCAGGCCGGAGAGCTTGTGGATCAGATCGGTCTCATACCCGCAGGTAAGCTCCGGGACCAGGGCTTTTTTCCGGGAAGCCTGCTCCGCCAGGTCCGCGGTGAAGCGGGTGATGGCCGGGGCGATGCGCTTGTGGACCATGTTGATCATGGTGTTGGCTTCGATCGTCACGCTCTTGCAGTAGTTTTCCAGCATGATGTCCCGTCTGGATTTCAGCTCGTCCACGGTAAAGACGCCGAGAGAGGTGAGCATCTTGACGTTCTTTTCGTCCAGAAGATGCGGCATGCAGTCCGCCGTGGTGCGGTAGTTCAGAAGGCCGCGTTTTTCGGTCGCTTCGGCGATCCAGGCGTCGTCGTAGCCGTTGCCGTTGAAAATGATGCGTCTGTGTTCCTGGATCGTCTTTTTGATCATGTCGTGAAGCGCGCTCTTGAAATCGTCCGCCTTCTCCAGACGGTCGGCGTAGAGCCTGAGGCTCTCCGCGACGGCGCTGTTGAGCATGATGTTGGCGCAGGCGATGCTGTTGGAGGAGCCGAGCATCCGGAACTCGAATTTGTTGCCCGTGAAGGCGAAGGGAGAGGTCCGGTTGCGGTCGGTGGTGTCGCGGTTGAATTTCGGCAGCACGTCCACGCCGAGCTTCATCTGCGTCTTCTCCGCGCCCCGATACGGCGTGTCGTTTTCGATCGCCTCCAGGACGGCGTTCAGCTCGTCGCCCAGGAAAATGGAGATCACGGCGGGAGGCGCCTCGTTGGCGCCGAGACGGTGGTCGTTTCCCGCAGTCGCCACGGCGATGCGCAGGAGATCCTGATAATCGTCCACGGCCTGGATGACGGCGCAGAGGAAAAGCAGGAACTGCGCGTTTTCATAAGGCGTGTCGCCGGGGGACAGCAGGTTCTGTCCTCCGTCGGTCGCAATGGACCAGTTGTTGTGCTTGCCGCTGCCGTTCACGCCGGCGAAGGGCTTTTCGTGCAGCAGGCAGACGAGCCCGTGCTTCGAGGCGACCTTCTGCATGATCTCCATGGTCAATTGGTTGTGATCGGTGGCGACGTTCGTCGTCGTGTAGATCGGCGCCAGCTCGTGCTGGGCGGGGGCGACCTCGTTGTGCTCGGTCTTCGCCAGGATGCCGAGCTTCCAAAGCTCGTCGTTCAGATCCTCCATAAAGGCGGCGACGCCGGGCTTGATCGCGCCGAAATAGTGATCGTCCAGCTCCTGTCCCTTCGGCGGCTTCGCACCGAACAGGGTGCGCCCGGTGAAGCGGAGATCGGGGCGCTGATCGTACATCTCCTGGGTGATCAGAAAATACTCCTGCTCGGGTCCGACCGAGGAAACGACCCTCTTCGCGCTGTCGTTGCCGAAAAGCCGCAGGATGCGCAGCGCCTGCCGGTTCAGCGCTTCCATGGACCGGAGCAGCGGGGTCTTCTTGTCGAGCGCGTGTCCGCCGTAGGAGCAGAAGGCGGTCGGGATGCAAAGCGTCTTTCCTTTGATAAAGGCGTAGGAGGTCGGATCCCACGCCGTGTAGCCTCTCGCCTCAAAGGTGGCGCGCAGGCCGCCGGAGGGGAAGGAGGAGGCGTCCGGCTCGCCCTTGATGAGCTCTTTGCCGGAGAATTCCATGATGACGCTCCCGTCGGGGGAGCGGGCGATGAAGCTGTCGTGCTTTTCGGCGGTGATCCCGGTGAGAGGCTGGAACCAGTGGGTGAAATGGGTCGCGCCGTTGGCGACCGCCCAGTTCTTCATGGCCTCGGCCACGGCGTTCGCCACGCCGATGTCCAGTTCCTTGCCTTCGTCGATGGTCTTCCGCAGAGAGGCGTACACCTCCGCCGAGAGACTGGCCCGCATCACGCGGTCGTCAAAGACCAGGCTTCCGAAATAGTCAGATACGGTACTCATTTTCAAGACTCCTTTTCCCTTTAAGAATAAGTAAAGGCAAAGACTCCTCTCGTGCGGAAACACAAAAGACGCCTTTGCCCTTTCTTCCGTATTCAATTGGACTGCCCGTTATCAAAAGATAAAGGGCGTCTCCGAGTGATCACTCAAAGACGCCCTTGCCTTTACGAAGCGCATTATACGCTCACGGGAGCACGTTGTCAAGC
>JAFRWU010000107.1 GCA_017441705.1 Clostridia bacterium
AGTGTAAAGGACTATCTTTCGCAAGATCATAAAGGAAGCATGGTACAATAAGTAAGCAAATAGCTCAGCGGGGTTGTCTCCGCCGAGCTATTTGCTTCTTCTCTCCTTTGTCATCTGCTGCTTCTCTTCCTTGATCCGCTCCCGCACCTCGGCGATCATCTGCTCCAACAGCGCTTCGCACTCTTCCTTCGTCTTGGCATAGACCGTATGCACCTCGCGTTTGCCCTGAGCGTTGGTGGGCGAATAGCGCCCCTCAAAAAGGTGGTCGTTGAGCTCGTAGATCCCTCCGGTGCCGGGCTTGCGCACCTTGCCCTTGTACGGGGCAAACGGCGGGCTTACAGGCGATTTTCCGTCTTCAGCTGTCGTCCGATCGGATCATTCTCCGGAAAGGCCTGCAAAAAAGGACTCTGATTCCGATGCGATCAGGGTCCTTGTCTTTTTGGTCCTTCACGGAGAGCCGCGTGGTTCGGAGCGAGGGGATGATGCGCTTTTTCAGGTCCTTTTCCCTTCCCGGTGGAAGAAATAGCCGAGATCGATCCGGACTTCCCGGCGGGCGATATCGTTGTTGGTATAGCAGCAGGTATCGAATCCGATCAGTTCAAATCCTTCGTGCAGGTAAAAGCCGATCGCGTTGGTATTGCATGACTGCGTCTCCAGAATGATCGCGCGTCTCTTCTGGCGGACGGCGATCTCTTTGGCCCTATCCATCAGGCGTTTCCCGACGCCCTGTCCCCGTATCTCTTCCGCGACCCAGATCTCGGTCACCATCAGCCGGTTGGACCATTCCTCCGGGCAGACCTCGATACAGGCCAGAAGTTTCCCGTCTTCGCCGACGACGCCGTACGCCTCCGCCTTTTCCCAGTGATCCTGATAGAGGGAATCCGGAAAGTCGTATTCCTCCGGCGTGTGGACGATCTCTTCTTCCGACGGTCTCCGGACGATGGAGATCGCCGCGCCGTCTCCGTCCAGCGGTCTGATCGTGAAATCGTACCAGCTGCTGCTCCGGGTTGTCATCGGGATCACTGTCCCCTTCCATTTCTCACGCGGCAGCGGGACGATCTCGGTCGTATGTCCGGCCATATTCCTCTCCCTTCTCCTTCCGGCGGCTCCGCGGGAGATTCCTCCCGGGGTATCCCGAAGACTGCGCCGGAGACTGTCACGGCATCCAGCCGAATGCCGAAAAATCGATCACGCCGGTTCCGATCCCTTCCGGTCTTTTCCGGATCGCAAGGCGCACCGCCGTGCAGAGTGCCGCCGGGAAGGTGCGGAAATCGACGTTGTAGTCCTCGCGGGAGCCGCTCCGGTCCAGAAGGATCCGCCACGTGCCGTCTGTTTTCCCTTCCACGGTATAGCCCACGGGTCCCGCCCCGACGCCGCGTCCCGGGTCGTAGCCGGGCTCCGCCCACCAGACGCGGACGCTGTCGACCAGGAACGGCGCGTCAAAAGCAACGGTGAGCGAAGGGGCCGCATCTTCCGGTGCGGGCTGCCAAAAGGTCAGATTGCTGCCGTCGGTCGCGTAGATCGCGTCCCGTCCGGCAGAGGAGGAGCTGGCGTAAGGGCGCAGTTTTTCGGTCAGGTTCCAGCGGCGGAGGCTTCCCGAAAGGCTCTGCGGCGTATCGGTCACGCCGTTCGGGCAGTAGAGCTCGCCGTTTTCATCGAGCGCGACCCTGTCCATGCCGATCCTGCGCTCGTACGGGTGGACGCGCGGCGCGGCGATCGTGTAAAAAGCCCACAGATTCCCTTTGTCATCGGAAGCCACGCTGCCGTGTCCCGCGCCGGAAACGACGCCCGACCGGCTGACCGTCAGGGGGTTGCGCTTCTGGGCGGCAAAGCCCGAAAGAGGCGACATATCGGAACAGTAGACCGCCATGGAATAGGAGGGATCCCTGGTATCGGGCGAGGCGTAGATCAGATAATACCGGCCTCTTATCTTCAGCATATGCGGGCCTTCCACCCAGCCGAAGGAAGCGTTCTGCTGATGAAAGCCCTGCCTTTCCCACGGATGATTTTCCGGATCCATCGCAAAGAGCACAGCCGGTCCTTCCAGGATCCGGCGCGGATCGCCGCGGTCCAGCCGGTACCCCACGATTTTGGTGCGGTAGTCCGCTTTTCCGTAGGAGCCGTCGGAATCAAAGGCATAGAGATAGAGCTCCCCGTCGTCGTCGGTAAAGAGCGCCGGGTCGGAGGGGACGAAGGGCGTACCGTCCGGGAGGATAAAATCGCCGAGTTTGCGGAAGGGACCGAGCGGGGAATCGCCGTAATAGAGCGGGCAGAGCCACCCCGTCAGGAGAAACCCTCCGCGCCAGGGGGTGATGGCGGGGCTGTATTTGGCGCAGTACGGCTCGGTGCGGACGTGCCGCCAGCGGCACAGGTCCTCGCTGACCCACGCCATGCCGTAGCTGGGGTAGAGATACCATTTCCCGTCCCAGAAAAAGGCGGTGGGATCGCTGACCGAACGGTATTCCGGCCCCGTGACCGCCGCGGGGCGGTCGTCGTGGCTGAACATCTCTTTCTCATAAGGATACCAGTCGTCCTTGCCCCGCGGTATCTCCGGCAGGGCGATCGGATTGCACCAGATCCCGTCAGTTTTCTCGTCTTTTACCGTCATGGAAGCACCTCAGGATCGTTTTCTACTGGTTCAGCGCTTTCGACTCATCCGGCTTTTTGTGACCCGGGTTCCGGTAAAGGAACTCATATTGGCTGGAAAGCTCCGGCCGGTCTTCCACCTCCACCGTAAGCGTCAGGGTGCAGTCCGCGTAGTCGCCGAGGCGGAAGACGGCGGCGGGGCCCTGACGGTTGCCGGTCGGACCGACCTCCGGCGCGTTCCAGACGCAGAGCTCCCGTCTGCCGTCGGGCAGGGTCAGGAACGCCTTGACCCGCAGGGCGGGAAGCGCCTCCGGAAGATCGTTCAGAAGGAAAAGCTCTGCCGAGAAAAGGTCTCCTTTTTTCCAGAGGAATCTTCTCACCCGCGCGCTGGCCATCTGCGGCCGGCAGGATTCCTTCACGGCGTAATAGGCCGGCTTCGGCCTGCCGCCGTAGGAGATCAGATTGTTGTTCGCGGCCGAGGGCCACGGTTCGTTATAGCACCAGTTCAGGCTCATGGAGCAGACCGGCCACTGGCGGCGTGCCTCCTCAAAGATCGCGACGTATCCCCTGGCCTGCAGGAACTGGGTGCGTTCCACCAGCTCTTCCAAATCCTTACTTTCGCCGAAATAGTATTCCGCCGTCGAGGGGCAGAGCCAGGTATCGCCCGCCCACGCGCCGAAGGCGTGATGCGCTTCGTACGCGCCGCCGGGCTTCGGCGGGAAAAGCTCCTCCTCCGGGATGATCGTCCGGAGGATATCGACGTCCGACATGCCGGGAGAGCCGAATTCCGTATAGGCGCTGTTGTGACGTTCCGGCATCACCTCGTATACGTCCCTGCCGTCCGGATAGCGGAAAACGTAGTTGCCGTGCGCCATGCCGAAAAGCGGCGACGTCGGGATAAAGGGACGCATCGGATCCATCCGGAAGCAGTTGGACGCCAGGAGACGCAGCGCCAGCGACTGGTCGTCCATGCCCGACCAATCGTTGAAGAGCTCGTTGCCGCCGCACCAGATCGCGAGGCTCGCGTGTCCCCTGAGCCGACGGATGATGCTCTGCGATTCCCGGTCCAGGACCGCCAGATAATGCGGCGTGCCCTCGTAGTTGTTGCAGGCCAGGGGGAACTCCTGCCACACCAGGATCCCTTTTTCGTCGCACAGCTCGAAGAAGCTCTCCTTGTTGACGATGCCGCCTCCCCAGATGCGGAGAAGATTGAAATGCGCGTCTTTTGCCAGATCGAGCTGCTTTTCATAGGTCTCCCGGGTGATGGTCCCGATGAAGATCTCGGGGTGCACCCAGTTGGAGCCTTTGCAGAAGATCCGTCTGCCGTTGATCATCAGCTGGATCGGCGCGTGGTTCCGGCCCTTGGGGAAGGTCTCCGCGTCGATGCCCGCCCGCGGATGCATCTTCAGCTCCACGTCCCGGAAGCCGATCCTCTGACGTTTTTCGTCGAGCTTTTCGCCCCCGGCCGAGAACAGTTCGGCGACAGAGGTATAAAGCGCCTGTTCTCCCTGCTCGTTCGGCCACCAGAGATCCACGTCCCGGAGCACCGCGGCCGCCGTATTCTCCTCTTCCGCCGGGAATTCTTTCCGTGCCGCGACCGCGCCGGATCTGTCGAGAAGGGTCCAGCGCACGGTCCCTCCCGCTTGACTGACCCTGACGTCCGCGTTGATTTCCGCATTCCGGTAGCCGTCGGTCAGAAGATACCGGGTCTCAAAATCCCGGATGTGAGCCACCGGACGCACTTCCAGGCGCACCTCCTCATAAAGGCCGCTGGGGATCAGGCGGGGATGCCAGTCCCATCCATAGGAGACCGGCGGCTTCACGGAAGCCGCCGCCTGCGTCCGGTCGGCCGGCCTGCCGGGGATCTTCGGCGCAGGATAGACCGATATCGTAAGGGTGAATCCTTTTTTCACGTACGGGGTCACGTCCAGCTCGACCGGCGTGAACATTCCTTCCTGATACAGGAGCTTTTCCCCGTCGGCATAAACGTCGAATTCATAGTCGATCCCCGCCGTGGCGAGAAACACTCTTTTGCCGTCCGGGATCTCCGTTGCGGGGATCTCCGCCTTGTAGATCCAGTAAACGTCCTCCATCCAGGAGAATTCCTTGAAATTGTCGGCAAAAGCGTAAGGCGGATACTCGTGGGCGTTCGCCCAGTCGAGCTGGGCGTTGCCGGGCACCGCCGCGGGGACGGTCTCCTCCGGCGCGATATCCGATCCGGCCGAGAAGCCGACGCGGAAGGAAAGGGGCAGCGTTTCGTACATTTCATGACACCTCTTTCAGAACGGTTTGGATACGGAAGGACGTTCTATTCGCCTTCCAGAAGCGCGATCGCCTTCGCATATTTCCGAAGGCGCGTTTCGTCGGCCTGCCCGGGTTCCAGGCGGGTCGTGTCGCTGTTGTGGCGGAGATCGGCAAGCTTTACGGTCTGCGCGACGGGGTTTTCCCGGATGCGGGCCACGTAGTCAAGATAGGGCACCGATTTGTCGTGGGTCAGGAGAGCAAGCGCCTCCAGCGCCTTTTCCGGAAAGCCCATATCCCGGAGATCCTCCAGCGTATAGTCGGTATCCTCCGCCACGTCGTGCAGGAGCGCCGTCACTGTCGTGATCTCGTCCGGCATGCTTTCCGCCAGATGGAAGGGGTGGAACACGTAGGGCAGTCCGCCCTTGTCCACCTGATCCCGGTGCGCCTGGAAGCAAAGCTTCATCGCCTTTTTCGTCAGTTCGGTATAAATCATGCCGTCGCCCTCCTTTGCGGTTTCCGCGCGTAAACGCGGTCTGTTCGTCCTTCTTCCCCATTATACTATGTCCCGTCTTTCCCCGCAAGCCCGGAACCGGAAGATTGACTTCCCGCTCCGCCCCGCCTATAATACAAAGCAGGGGGACCTTGCGAAAACGACGAAAGAAGGGATTTGTTCTTGAGTTTTACGATCGATACGAACCGTGCCGTGCCTCTGTCGCCCTACGTCTTCGGTCACAATCTGGAACATACGCGCTCCGCGGTAAACGGCGGGCTTTCCGCCGAAATGCTCCGGAACCGGAAATTCGCCGGAAAACCGGCGCGGAATTGCGGCGTCGCGGCGGAATGGCGCGGCGTCGGGACCCGTGCGTTTTTCCAGAACGACGGCGGGGACGTCTATACGCGGCACGTCGGGTGCGAGAGAATGATGCGGCGCAACGAGCTGCAGTCGCAGAGCGTCCAGAATATCGACGGAGGGCTTTGCGGCATCGCGCAGGACGGGCTCCGGATCGCCGCCGGCACCGGGTACGAGATCCGGACGGTCACAAAATGTTCGGTCCCGGTCACGCTTGCCGCCGAACTGACCGACCGGTCCGGGGCTCTCGTTTACGCCCGCCGGGAGCTTTCGCTGCTTCCGGGCGCATGGCAGGAAAATGCGTTCGTTCTGACGCCCGCGGCGGACGACGGAGAAGCTTCGATCCGCTTCGTCTTTTCCGGGAGGGCGGAGGTGATCTTCGGTGCGCTTTCCATGATGGCCGAGGGGCATTTCCGCGGCATGCGGCCCGACGTGATCCGGAAGCTGAAGGAGATCGGGCCCGCCCTGATCCGCTGGCCCGGCGGCAACTTCGCCGGGGAATACCGTTGGAAGGACGGTCTGCTCCCCCGGGACATGCGCGGTCCTCTGCAGGCCGCCACCGAGATCGAGACGCAGCCTCATTCCCACGGATACGATTTTCACGAGATCTCTACCGACGATTTCCTCGCCCTGTGCCGGGAGGTAGGCGCGGAGCCTTTCCTGACCATCAATCTCGTCTGGAACAGCCCCGGGGACAGCGCCGACTGGGTCGAATACGTGAACGGGCCGGCCGATTCCCCCTACGGGCGGATGCGGGCGGAAAACGGGCACCCCGAGCCCTATCACGTCCGGTTCTGGTCCCTCGGCAACGAAATGGGATACGGCCACATGGAGGGACCGATGCGTCCCGACGATTACGCCGCTCTTGCGGAAAAACACGTCGCGGCCATGCGCGCTGTCACAAAGGATCTGGTCTTTTTCTCCTCCGGTCCCTATCCGAACGGCGCATGGGCCGAAAAATCGGCTGCGAAGCTCGCGCCGGCGGCGCCTTACGTCTCGCTGCATCACTATTCCCACGCCGCGATGGACTTCTCTTCGCCGACGAAGACCGCCGAGACCTACCGTGCGATCGTCGGCGCGCCGCGCCTTGCGGAAGAAACCGCACGCGAGATGCGCCGTGTGCTGGACGGAACGGGCAAAAAGATGATGATCTCCTTCGACGAATGGAATTTCTGGTACGCCTGGTACCGTCCCTCTTCGGTCGCGGAGGGGATCTACACGGCGAAGATGCTCCATATGCTCCTCCGGGAATCCGGGCCGCTCGGCATGCCGGTCTGCTGCTATTTCCAGCCCGTGAACGAAGGAGCGCTGCTCCTGGAGCCCGGCGGCGCGCGCCTGACGGCGAACGGTCAGGTCTTTTCCCTGATGAAAGCGCACCGGGGCGGCTCTCTCTGCGCCGTGAGCGGAGCGGAAGCGGACGACGGTTCGGCGCTTGCCACCGTAAAGGAAGGGATCCTGACCGTGACCCTCGTCAACGACGCCTACGATCTTGCGCGGGACTGCGCTTTCCGGGCGGCGGGAGATTTCTCCGGCGGCACGCTCCTTTCCTCCAGCGACGTCGCGCCCGGTTCCTTCTTCGACGAATCCCCGCTTCCCGTCCGGCGGGACGGAGACGTCTGGCGCGCGGCGCTTCCCCCGCACAGCGCGGCGCGGATCACGCTGAGGCTTTCCTGAGAAAACGGAACGGGAAATCCCCGCAAGGCCTTTTCAAAAGGGCTTTGCGGGGATCCTTCGTTTTTCGTTATTCGACCGGGATCACAAGCGCGGATCCGCCGGCGATCACAGTGTTATGGGCGATCTTCGCCGAATCGATCCCGGAAAAGAGTCCCTTCCGGTTGGTATGCCCGACGAAATACGGGAAGGCCGAAGAAGACACGTCGATCCGGATCCGCTCGCCGGGGGCGATCTGAAAGGCGTGCTCGTCGAAGACGAAATCCAGTTCGGCCGCCTCTCCCGGCTTGTAGTCGGGCACCGTCGCGGCGATGTTCCGGATATCGTCGCGCAGACCGTAGGCCCCTTCTTTTTTATCAAGGCTCAACCGGACGTAGAAGCAGGTGTCCTCGCAGTCGGACCTCACCCGGAGCTTCACCCGCATCTTTCCCTTGACGAAGGTCTCCTTTTCGAAAGGAGGCGTGAACCAGCTCAGGATGTCGTAGCGGCTGTCGGGCGCTCCCTGCCAGGCGGCGCCGCCGAAATTCGTCGAAAGGCCGCCCGGGAAGGGGGCGGGAGCGTAGGGATTGTAGACGTAGCTCCGCTCGCCTTCGCCGAGAGGGAAGCTCATTTTCTTTTCCGGTTCGGAAAAATCGTCGGCGCGCCACCCGTTTTCGAAAAGCCTGTAGTAGGTCACCTTGCCGGTCTCCAGCGGGCTTTCCCCTTTCCCGCGGATGTACTCCATCCATTTCAGCGCTCCGTCTCCGAAGTGCTCTTCCGCCATGCCGTCCGGGAAGACGACCGGCTGGTTCTCCCTGCTGCCGCCGTGGTCGTACGGATGCACGAGAAGCGCGCTTTGCCTTCTCGTGTTCTCGTCCAGACCGCGCCAGATATCGAAGGTCCCGCCGAGGAAGATATCGTAAAAGCCCGTCACGAACAGGATCGGGATCCCCGCATCCCGTACGGGATTCCTGCCTGTAACGCCGAATCTTTCGTCCCAGTAGGGATCGTTTCCCTCGGGATGCAGAAGCATTTCGTCGAAAGCCTCCGCCTTTTCTCCGAAGACCGCTTCGGACAGAGCGGAAAGAGGCAGCGTATTGAAGCTTTCCGGAACAAAACTCGGATTCCGGAAGGTCTTGCGCTTGTACATGCCGAAATACCAGCCGCCCGTCAGGCCGGCCTTGAAAAAGCCGTTGCGATAGGTGCAGCTGTACCAGTTGGTATCGAAGACCGCCAGGACCGCGCCTTTGATGTCCGGCGCAAAGGGAGCGGTCAGATAATGCACCGCCGCCGTATAGCTTCCCCCGTGGAGGAAGAGCTCGCCGTTATAGAAGCTCTGCTTCCGGATCCAGTCCTGCAGCGCAAGGCCGTCTTCCCTTTCATAGATGAAAGGGATGCAGTCGCCGCTGCTCTTTCCCCGGCCGCGGCAGTGCTGGAAGACGGCGGCGTAGCCCGCAGAGGTCCAGTTCTGAAGCCAGGCGCGCGCGCCCTCTTCGAGCTCCTTTTCGTCTTTCTCCTCACTCTCGTCCACGTAAGGGGATCTCATGACGACGGTGGGGAATCTTCCCTCCTTCTCCGGAAGACAGACAAGGGTAAAAAGCTCCGCGCCGTCCACCGGAATATAAACCGAATAGGCTGTTGATCGATCCATTCCGATCCCTCCTTTACGCCCCGATTATATCACACGGCGGAAAAACGCACAAGATGCGAACGCCCATCCCGATCAAACCGTCGATGCTCCCCGGACGCCGCAAGGCAGGCGGCACTGCAAACGGATAACAGAAATCCGGCGACGGGGCGGCGCGTTGACAAATCCGGCAGGGCTGGGTATAATGGGAAACATCCCCGCGGGAAGGGTGTTTTTGCACGGCAGAAGGCGTTCCGAAGCTCCGGATGCCTTCCGGAGCGGTCTGACTCCCTGCGTGATTGCGCGTTTCCCTGCGGATGCCGCAAAAAGCCGGCGCGGGCGGTAAGGCGGAATGCTGCGGGAACCGGTCGGAGAAGGAAAAGAGTATGAGCGTATCATCATGTATCCGGGAGTTTGAAAACCCGTCGAGCGAGTTTTCTCCCATGCCGTTCTGGTTCTGGAACGATGAATTGTCCGAAAAGGAAATCAGCAGACAGATTTTTGAATTTCACGAAAAGGGTGTGGACGGATTCGTCATACACCCGAGGATCGGGCTGCCCGAGAGTATCGGGTATATGAGCGGCTCCTGGCTCCATTACGTAGAGTTCGCCGTCACGGAAGCCGGGAAGCTCGGCATGCACGTGATCCTTTACGACGAAGCCATGTACCCCTCCGGTTCCTGTCACGGCGAGGTCGTCCGGTGCAATCCGCAGTTTGCCTCCAAATGCCTGGAAATGCGGGAAAGCCCCGATCACGCGCCGGATGAAAATCTTGTCATGCAGATCGAACGCGACGGAAAACCGTATTATCTTTTCGAGTGCTTCAGCGGCGGGACCATCCGGGGGGTTCATTTCGGCGAGGACGACGGGGAACCGGGCGCACCCAGGTCCGCCGATCTTTTGAATTTCGACGCGGTGGCCTGTTTTATTCGTCTCACCCATGAAAAGTATTATCAGGCGCTGAAAAAGTATTTCGGCAATACGATCATCGGGATCTTTACCGACGAACCGATGATCTGCGGAAGAGGCCCCGCCAAAATCCCGTGGACGACGGGATTTTCTCAGGTTTTGCAGGATAGCGGTTTCCCCGCGGAGGATCTGTACGATCTTTTCGTGAAGAAGGATCCCGAAAAATCCAGGCGCGTCCAAAAGGCCTATGACCGACTGATCCGGCAAAGACTGCAGGACAGCTTTTACCGGCAGATCGCGGAATGGTGCAGGGCGCACGGGATCGCGTTCCTCGGTCATCCCCAAAAGTCGACCGATATCGAGCTTTTGAAAAACTTCGATATCCCCTGTCAGGATATCGTCTGGCGCTACGTGGCGCCCGGAAACGGATCGGGAGTCGCCGGACCCCACAGCACGATGGCAAAGTGCGCTTCCGACAGCGCACGGCACAGGAACAAACGCAGAAACGGCAACGAGTGTTTCGGCTGCTGCGGGCACGAGGACGACCCCTACGCCTTCACCCGCGAGGATATGAAATGGTATCTGGACTGGCTTTTTGTCAGGGGATGCAATCTGATTGTTCCTCACGCGTTTTTTTACTCGTTAAGAGGAAAAAGGAAAGAGGAAAGACCGCCCGACGTGGGCATGAACAGCGCCTTCTGGCCGGAATATCACAGGATCTCGGATTATATCAAGCGCTGCTGCGCGATCAATACCGACAGCGTCAACGTTACGGATATCGCCGTCCTCTGTGGTGAGGATGATCTGCCTTACCGCGCGGCGAAGGAGCTGTATGAATCCCAGATCGAATTCAACTATCTGGAATACGGTCTGCTCAGCCGGTGCGATATCTCCGACGGGACCTGCAGGATTGCGGGCAACCGCTACAAAATCCTCGTTGTCGACGGATGCCGCGACGAGGAGGCAGGCCCGTTTTTCGCCCGGTTCCTCGATCGCGGCGGCATGGTGATCGATTCCGAAAAATGCGGCGATCTGATTCGCGTCCTTTCGGAAAACAGCGATACCGTGATCGATCTCGACCGCCGCAGGGATCTGAGGATCACGCATATCCGGAAATACGATACGGATATTCTCTTCTGCGTCAACGAGGGGGAAGAGCCGGTCGATACGGTCATCCGCGAAAAGGTGACGGCGGTGCTGGACGCCGAACGTGGGACCGTCACCGGGTTTCATCAGAAGGAATACCCTTTGCACCTGGCGGCAAGAGAGAGTCTGCATCTTATCCTGGAGAAATAACCTCGCCGGAGGACGATGCGCTTGAGGGAAAGAACGATCCCCTGCTTGCGGTTCCCGAAGGAGCCGTCGCGTCTTTCCGCTCGGTCTCCTTCGACCACTGCGCCCGCCCCTCCTCCCTTCTTCCGCCTCCGGCGGCGGCCGGAGGCACGGCCCGCTGCTCTCCGCGTGCCTCGGCTTCGCTCTGTCTGCGCCAAAGGAAAGACCGTCCTTTCGGACGGTCTTTCCTTTGGCAGGCGGGTACGAAAAAGATGGATTTGCGGGGTTGACAGATGGATTCGACCTCTCGGACATTCCAACTGTCGTATCATAATAAGCTTATTACATAATCAACATTTTCATCAATTGGTTTGGTGCCGTCAATCTTAATAACGGGTATGCTGAGTTTTGAAAGACATTCTTCAACAAACGAATCCGGACGTTTTTCTACCATATGAAAGAAAGCGTTTTCCGCTTCATATAAGTCTCCGCCTTTCAACATGCGGTTACCGAATTTTTCGAATGAACGTTCCCAAACTCGCTTTAAGCGAATATCTTTTGGAACTTCTATGTAAATTGCTTTTGAAAACATGTTTTCTATTTCTTTTGAGTAATCCGCCTTAACAGCGGCAAGAACGATTATATCAAAAACAAGTAAATCGTTTAATAATAATTCCGAAACTTCCTCTTTGCTGCGCGGATCCGTATATGCATCTACCGCTCGACGGTTAGGAAAATAATAATCTTCAATGTCTTTGAAAGCAGCGTTGATCTCCTTTGCAAGCGCTTTCCCAAATGTGGATTTTCCGCTTCCGTTTAATCCGCATATCAAAATATGGTTTTTCATCATTGTTTCGTTTTCGCAGTTTTGACAGAAGCGATCAGCATTCGTTTGATCTCCTCAGCTTGTGATAACAACAGGTCGTAGTTATATTCAAAAACAGCGGTGCGTTTCAGCAGTGTCAGCCAATATATGCTCTCGCCGGTTTCTTTCAGAGAGACATGGAGTTTGGCAATAAAATCCGCTTTGCTGTTGCCGTAAACGGCTTCATTGATGTTTGCTCCAATAGATGTTGCGGAACGGAGAAGCTGCTTGGCAATCGTTGTGTCTTTTCTGCTCTTTGAAAACTCTTCGTAAAACAGAACGACCTGCGAGGCAAATTCCAGCGATTTATCAAGTAACGGACTTTCCATACATTCACCTCCATATACTTAGATTATACAAGAGAAATACAATAAGATCAATGCTTTGCGTAGCAAAGCTACCTTTTCTTTTCTCTTTTCTCTCTTCTCTCTTCACTGGAAAAATTCAATAAAAACAATGCTTTGCGTAGCAAAGCTACCTTTTCTTTTCTCTTTTCTCTCTTCTCTCTTCACTGGAAAAAGTCGCGGAGGAGAACGGAGAGAAGAGTGAAAAGCGAAGAGAGAAGAGAGAAAAGTACAAAAAGAAAAAGCCGCTGACGCGGCTTTTGCTTTTTGGCAGGGGCAGAAGGGATCGAACCCTCGGCACGCGGTTTTGGAGACCGCTGCTCTACCAGCTGAGCTATACCCCTATTTATCTTGACGGCCTCGAAGCGGCCGG
>JAFRWU010000108.1 GCA_017441705.1 Clostridia bacterium
AGGTGAAATCACATTCCTTGCCGCCTACGATAGCGGGAAGGTTCTTGAGGTCGTTGGGAACTACCCAGTCGAGGGTGATGTTGGAGAAGGGAGCCTGGGTGCCCCAGCGGGAGGGGGTATTGACGCCGTAGATGAAGGATTCGATGCACTTTTTGACCTGATCGTAATCCAGATTGTCGGTCTTGACGAAAGGAGCGAGGTAGGTGTCGAAGGAGGAGAAGGCCTGCGCGCCGGCCCATTCGTTCTGCATGATGCCGAGGAAGTTGACCATCTGGTTGCACAGGGTGGCCCGGTGCTTCGCCGGGGCGGAGGTGATCTTGCCGGTCACGCCGCCGAGGCCTTCCTGGATCAGCTGCTTCAGGGACCAGCCCGCGCAGTATCCGGTCAGCATCGAAAGATCGTGCAGATGGAAATCGCAGTTGCGGTGCGCCGCGGCGATCTCCTCGTCGTAGATCTCGGAGAGCCAGTAGTTGGCGGTGATGGCGCCGGAGTTCGAGAGGATCAGACCGCCGACGGAATAGGTGACGGTGGAGTTTTCCTTCACGCGCCAGTCGGTGACCTTCACGTAGCTGTCCACCAGGGCTTTGTAGTCCAGGATGGTGGATTTCATGTTGCGGATCTTTTCTCTCTGCTTGCGGTAGAGGATATAAGCCTTGGCCACGTCGTCGTAGCCCGCCTGCACCAGAACAGATTCCACGCTGTCCTGAATGTCCTCCACGGCGATCAGATCGTCCGTGATTTTCGGCTGGAAATTGGAGGTGACCTTCAGGGCGAGAAAGTCGATGATATCCTGATTGTACTGCTTCTGCTGGGCATCGAAGGCCAGCTTGATGGCCTGGGAGATTTTGGAAAGATCGAATGCCGCGATCTTGCCGTCCCGTTTGACTACCTGATACATAAATACGTTCCTTTCGGCCGCCGCCTTGCCGTCCCGTCCGGCGGCAGCGTAAATTGATCTTGCGGATTTCCGTGCAGGTGATACTATGATACTACAAGATTTAGTTGCTGTCAAGATGAAAGGTCACAAAATGTTGTGCCGCTTTTTGGAGAGAAGCAACAAAGCGTCATACGCCGCGAAGCGCCGCGGAGGCGACGAACGGCCGTACGGCGTCGAGAAAACCGCCGAGCTCCTCCGGCGTGAAGGCCTCGAACCGGGGGTCGATCACGTCGCCGGAATCCACGTAGCTCTGGATGAAATAGCGTTCGGCGCCTTCGATCAGGCGGCCGATGCCGGGAAAATCCTCCCTGCGGTGGATCCCCTTGACCACGGTGGTGCGGAATTCATAGGGGATCTTTCCGCCGGTCAGGAGGGAAACGCTCCGCCGGATCTTTTCCATATCGGTCCTGACGCCCGCAGCCAGGTCGTAGCGCTCCGGGGAGTTTTTGATGTCCATGGCCGCGTAATCGAGAAGACCTTCCTCCAGAAGGGCGGCGAGCTTTTCGGGGAAGCTGCCGTTGGTGTCGAGCTTGACCGCATATCCGAGCGCACGGATCTTCCGGATCAGCCCGTCGATCCCGGGCTGGAGAAGGGGCTCGCCCCCGGTGATGGCGACGCCCTCCAGAAGCCCCCGCCGCTTTTTCAGGAAGGAGAGGATCTCCTCCTCGGAGAATTCGTCGGCATCCTCCGGCGAAAGCACCAGAGACGCGTTGTGGCAGAAGGGACAGCGGAAGTTGCAGCCGGGCGTGAAAAGCGTGCAGGCGACCTTCCCCGGGAAATCGAGAAGCGTCAGCTTCTGAAAGCCGGCGATGCGCATGGCGTATTCCCCCCTTGCAGGATTTTTCGGCGCGCGGGCCTCTGCCGAAAACGGAGCGGCCCGCATAACTTCTACATCATACTACAAGATTTAGTCGGAGTCAAGAGGATAATCACAAAATATTGTGTTCGGTCACAAAACGCTGCCCCTCGGCCGTTTTTTGACGCCCGCGGACTTTCCGGCTTCCCGGTCATCGGAAAAGCCCCGGATCACATACATATGGGGAAAAGAGGACGAAGGGAGGGGGAACGGTGAAGGAACCGGTCGCGATCGTCTTTCAGAGGGAGACGGCGCCGCGGGATACGCGGGAAAAGCTGATCGAAAAGATCCTCCGGATCGGGAGGAGCGAGCGAAATAATCCTTCTCTTTCCGGTAAAAATGTGGTATAGTAAAAAGAAAGAACCGGAAAGACCGGGAAGGCTTCTCGTCTACTGCCGCGAAAGCCGTGATGAAAACGGCGAAAACCGCGAGCGGATCGAGACGCAGCGGGATATGCTTCTGACTTACGCCCGGGAAAAGGATCTGGGGCAGGTCGTGAAGATCGTCATGGACGACGACGTGACCGGGACCGATTTCCGGCGGCTGGACGCCGTGCGGGAGATGGCGGAGAGAGGCGAGATCGACGCCGTTCTGCTGAAGGATTCCTCCCGCCTGGGAAGGAATCTGACCGAAAGCCTTCTCTTTACGGAATTTCTGGGGAAATGCGGCGTGGATCTGCTTTTTGAAAGCGAGGAATACAACGAGGATTTTTTCCCGCTGGAGGCCTGGTTTCACGAACAGCGCGCCAAGGAGGACAGCCGGAAGATCCGGCGCGTGCTTTATCACAAGATGGCGGAGGGAGATCTGCTGATTTCACCGCCCTACGGATACGCAAGAGACGGAAAACGGCTTGTGCCGGGAGAAGCGGCGGCGACCGTGAAGGAGATCTTCCGCCTTTTCCTCTCGGGTGAAAGCCCGGGCGAGATCGCCCGCCGGCTGGACCGGGAGGGGATCCCGACGCCGTCCCGGGACAAGGGGAGGAAAAACGCCTCGCTTTGCTGGAGCGGGGCGACGGTGCGCAGGATCCTTTCCGACGAGGTCTATACCGGCCGGCGGACGTACCGGAAGACCGTCGGCAAGAGCTTCAAGGACAAAAGACGCCTTTCGACCGCTCCCGGCGAACGGATCGTCCGGGAGGAGGACCATCCGCCGCTGATCGACGGGAAGGATTTCGAGGCGGCGCGGGGAAAGCTTCAGAAGCTCACCCGCGGAAGCTCCGGGAAAACGCCCTTTGCGGGGCTTCTTTTCTGCGGCGGATGCCAAAGCAGGATGGTCCTGCGGAAGAAGAAGGGACGGGAGGAGATTTTCGTCTGTTCCCGTTTCAACAAAGGCGGCCGGAGGCTCTGCGCCATGCACGGGATCCCGCGGGCGGCGGTCGAGGCCGCGGTGCGCGGCGCCGCCAGGGGCTTGGCGGCGTCGGAGCCGGAAAAGAAAGCGAAAAACGGACCGGCGGAAAGCGGCGCTCTGCTGGAAGCGCTTTACGAGGATTATATCGCGGGAAGGATCGCCCCGGCGTTTTTTGAAAAAGCGCGGGCGAAGCTCGCCCCGGATCCCGCGGCGCCTGCGGGCGGGGATTTCGATCCCCGCAGAAAGGAAGAGGAGCTGGCGCCGCTTCTTATCGCGCGTATGACCCTTTACGAAAAGGGAGAAGGAGGCTTCGACCGGAAGACGCTTCTGGTCAGGACGCGGGTATAGCGCATTTTGCCGGACCGAACCGGGCGGCTGCGAACTTGGTCCGCGGCCGATCGATCTGCATCTCAAGGCGTTCCGCGCGCTGGGATACGAGGTGTCCGACGCCGGAGGGCGGATCGCCTGCCGCGGCAGAGGACGGGGTGGGGACGTTCATCTCGCGTTTCCCAGCGTGGGCGCCACCGAAAATCTGATGCTGGCCGCCGCGGGGAGCGCGGGCGTCACCCGGATCGTCAACGCCGCCCGGGAACCGGAGATCGAAGACCTTGCGCGTTTTCTCAGAAGCGCGGGCGTCGCGGTCCGGGGAGAGGGCAGCTCGGTGATACATATCGAGGGAGGCGGGATCCTCCGCTCTGCGGAATACAGGATCATGCCGGACCGGATCGCCGCGGCGACCTGGGCCTCCGCCGCTGCGGCGGCGGGAGGCGAGCTTTATCTGCGGGACGCCGTGCCCGGACACCTCTTTGCGGTCACCTCGCTCCTCGCCGGCGCGGGATGCGAGATCCGGCACGATCGGGGAGGACTCTTCATCCGGCGGACGGGAGTCTTTTCTCCCTCCTACACGGCGCGCACCATGCCCTATCCGGGATTCCCCACCGACGCGCAGGCCGTTCTGATGGCCACGGCGCTGAAGGGGAAGGGAGTTTCCTCCTTTACCGAGACGATTTTTGAATCCCGCTTCCGTCACACCGCGGAAATGGCGCGCATGGGAGCGGATATCCGGCTTTTCGGACGGAGCGCGCTGGTGTTCGGCGTGGAAAAGCTCCGGGGCGCCGCCGTTTCGGCGCCCGATCTCCGGGGAGGCGCCGCCCTGATCCTTGCGGCTCTGGCCGCGGAGGGCGAAAGCAGGATCGGCAATATGAAATACGTGGAACGGGGATACGAAGATATCGCCGGCGTGCTCGCTTCGGTGGGGGCCGACGTGGAGCCGCTCTGACGGCGGAAGGAACGACTATGAAACGATACGATTCGCTGCGCTCCGGCAAACGGAACAGGATCCTGGACCGGCAGCGCAAAAAGGAAAAGGCCGATATCCGCAACAGCCGCAGCTTCGGCTACGGCTATGCGGTTTTGACCGGGGTCGCGGTGTTCGTGATCCTGATCCTGGCGTTCGCCCTCTTTTTCAAGGTGGATCAGATCCGCGTCTACGGCGCGAGCCTTTATTCCGAGGAGGAAATCATTTCGGCCTCGGGCTTCAAGCAGGGGGACAACCTCTATCTTTTCAACAAATACGGCAGGATCCAGTATATGTTTTCCAGCCTTCCGTATCTGGATCGTGTGCGCATCCGCCGCAAGCTTCCCGATACCATCGTCATCGAGGTGGAGGAAACCACCGCGCGCTTTGCCGCCGATACCGAGAAGGCGGTCTTTCTGATCTCTCCCGAGGGAAAAATCGTGGAGGAAGCCGGCGAGGGTTACGATTACAAAGGGGTTTCGCGGGTCTACGGGCTGAAGATGGAAAAGGCGAAGGTGGGGCTCAGGCTTTCGGATCTGCATGAAAGCGGCGTGACCGCCTTGGAAAACCTTGTGGACGCCCTGAAAAAGGAGGGCGTGCTGGAAAAGCTGGGAGACGTGGATCTGACCGAGGAGTATGACCTGCAGTTCATCTACGAGGGCAGGTTCCTGGTGCGCGCCGGCATGCCCGAGAATCTCGAACGCAAGGCGATCTATCTGGAAGAGGTGATCCGCAAGCTCGGCGTCACCGACACCGGAAGCATCGAGCTTGCGGGCGAACAGCTCCGCTTCGTTCCCTCCGACGTCACGCCGGAGCTCAATCCCGCGGGCCGCAACATCGAGATCGAGCCGGGAAGCGCCGATCCCGAGTCCGGAAAGACCGGAGAAACCGAACCGGCGACCGAACCGGCGACCGGACCGGAGTCCGGACAGGAGTCCGAAACGGGAGACGAATCCGGGACCGGGTCCGAAGGCACCGGGGACGGGGAACCGGAAGAAACTCCGCCGGAAGAGGGAGGAGAAACCGGAGAGAAGGAATCCTCCGGCGCGTAAGGCGTTCTTTTTCGGCGGGTTTTGACGAAAAAGTGAAGATCCCGGGAAAATAAGGGAAGTTTTTTGAAAATGCCCCTTGAAATTTCGGGGCAAATGCAATATACTATATAGTGAATTTTGAGTGTGTCATTCTTCCAAGCCATAGATTCAAAGGAGAGAGAATATGCTACCATTTGAGATCGACGCGGGATACGTATCTCCGGTAAACATCAAGGTCGTCGGTGTCGGCGGCGGCGGAAACAACGCCGTGAAGCGCATGGTCGAGCTGGACATGCAGAGCGCCGAGTTTATTTCCATAAATACCGATAAAATGCAGCTCGATCACACCTCCGCCAACGTCAAGCTTCAGATCGGCGAAAAATTCACCCGCGGCATGGGCGCCGGCAGCAAGCCGGAGATCGGCAAAAAAGCCGCAGAGGAAAGCATCGAAGAAATCACCGACGCCATCAAGGACGGCGATATGATCTTCATCACCGCCGGCATGGGCGGCGGCACCGGTACCGGCGCGGCTCCCGTGGTAGCCGAAGCGGCCAAGACCATGGACAAGCTGACCATCGGCGTGGTGACCAAGCCCTTCAAATTCGAAGGCACCAACCGCATGCGCCAGGCCGAAGCGGGTATCAAGGAGCTTTACGAAAGAGTCGACTCTCTGATCGTTATCCCGAATGAAAGACTGAAATACGTCACCGATCAGAAGATCTCCATGAAAAACGCCTTCGAGATCGCGGACGACGTTCTGCGTCAGGCGATCCAGAGCATCTCCGACCTCATCAACGTCCCCGGCGTCATCAACCTGGACTTCGCGGACGTCTCCTCGGTCATGAAGAACGCGGGCTACGCGCACATGGGCGTGGGCCGCGCGGCCGGCAAGGACAAGGCGGAGGAGGCCGCCAAGATGGCCATCTATTCTCCGCTGCTGGAAACCTCCATCAAGGGCGCCAAGGGCGTGATCATGAACGTCTTCGCCTCCTCCGACGTCAGCCTGGAGGAAGTCGACAAGGCCGCCTCCATCGTCGAGCAGGAAGCCGACGACGACGCGAACATCATCTTCGGCGTGGCCTTTGACGACGCTTTGGAGGATGAGATCCGCATCACCCTGATCGCCACGGGGTTCGACGAAGGCAATTCGGAATACGATCCCGAAGGAAGCGCGATCCCGAAGAGCGTGGAAAAGAAAGCCGGTCCGTCCGAATCCGACGTCATCCTGGAAAACAGCGATCCCACCATCCGGATCGACAAGCCGGGCGCCGCGGCAGAACCGGCGGAGCCCGCGAAGACTGCGGAAGACGACGACAACGATATGGAGAAGCTTTTCAAGTTCTTCAACGGACAATAAGAGACAAATAAAGAAGTCCCGCGCTTCCTTCGGGAAGCGCGGGCTTTTTTGCTTTTTTCCGGGGATGGGGGACGGGAGAGGCTCAGCGCTCGGCGATCATCCAGCGGAAGGCTTTTTCGAAGCCCAGCGGCTCGTAAAAGGCCGCGAGGGAATCCTCCGAGCATTGAAGGGCGGCCTGGAGATTCGCTTCGCGGATACGGCCGAGGGCGGCGGCGCTGACCGCCCGGCCGAAGCCCCTGCCCCGGTAGGCGGGCAGGGTGGAAACCGACCCGATCACCGCGTTTTTCCGGTTCCGGACGTTCACCGTGGCGCAGGAGACCGGCGTATCCCCGTCGTAAAGGAAAAGGAGCTCGGTCTCTCCGCATCCGATCCGCGCGGCGTAATCCCCGAACCACAGGCGGTAGTTGGTGTTGTCCCGGAAGCCCGCGTGGCAGGCCGAAAGGATCTCGAAAAACCGCGGCAGGTTTTCGCTTTTCCGGATATCGAATCCCGACACGTCGGGGAAGGTCTTTCCGTCGTGGAGCATGCACCAGGAGGTTTCCAGACGCGCGATCCCCAGCTCCTTTGCCAGCGGGGCGATCAGAGTGTCCCTCCCCTCCAGAGCGATCCAGTAGGGACACCGTTTCAGGTAAGGGAGCGCAAAGAGCGGATCGGCGTTTTCCGACGCGGAGAGATACGCCGTGCCGTAAAACCGGGCGGCGATCCCCCGCGCCTCTCCCGCCAGCGGTTCCTCCAGATAGAATTCCGTGTCGGGACCGAAGCCGTGCGCTTTCTGGAGAGTGGCCATCCGCGCGCCGAAAACCGGGTCCCGGTCGGCGAAGGACAGAAAAGCTTTTATACGGTTCTTACTGAAAAGCGAAAGTTTTTTTAGCATATTTGTTCCTCATAACGACTTGACGGAAGGATTTTCGCTTTGTATAATGAAAGAGCATCAAATCCGGCGAAAAGGAGTTCCCCGCATGAACAGGCAAACGATTCGAAAACTGACCTACGCCGCGATCCTCGTGGCGATGGATATCGTGCTGGCAAGATATCTCGCGATCCCTCTGGGCTACGAAAGGCTGAGCCTGCAGTTTCTGCCCGACGGGATGGCCGGGATCCTTTTGGGGCCGGTGTTCGGCGGGATGACGACCCTGGGCGCCGACCTGCTCGGCATGCTGATCCAGTCGGGAGGACTGACCATCAATCCCCTGATCTCGCTTTCGGCGATCCTCCGAGGCGTGATCCCCGGGCTGATCCTTTATAAAAAGGAGGTCACGTACAAGCGGGCGCTGCTCGCGGTGGGGATCTCGCTCCTCGCGGCCGACGTGCTGATCACCTCCACCGCGCTGCATCTTTTCTACTATCCGACCGTCCCGCTCTGGCAGATCATGGGCGTGCGAGCCCTGGTCAGGATCGCTTACGCGCCGCTGCAGGCGCTGCTTTTGAAGCTGGTGACCGAGGGGGTCCGCCGCTTCGAGAAGGGAAGAGGCTGAAGGCCGGACGCCCGGCGGCGTGAGCCGGGCCGCAGAGCTTGTCGCAAAGAGCCGTGAAAACGCCGTTTTCACGGCTCTTTTTTTCTTTTCGACGGGAAAGACGCCGCGGCGCAGCATGACGGTCGGAACGGGACCGGATCGCTTAGGCCAGGGTGACCACCGTGACGCCGGCCTCTCCCTCGCCGTATTTGCCGAGACGGAAGGACTTGACCAGCTTGTTGTGCCGCAGCTCGTTCTGCACCGCGTCGCGCAGCTTTCCGGTGCCCTTGCCGTGGATCACGGTGACCTCGGTGAGACCGGCGCGCGCGGCGTCGTCCAGATAATCGCCGAGCTCGATCAGGGCTTCGTCGGAGGCCATGCCCCGCAGATCCAGCGACATGGAGGCCGACGCGGGACCGACGCGGGCGACGCTGACCGGCGTTTCGGGCAGCCTGACCTTCGGCGCGTCCACGAAGCGCAGTTCCTTTTGGTTCACCGTCAGGGTCATGATCCCCGCCTTCACACGCACGTTGCCGCGCCCGTCGGCGGGACCGAGCACCGTACCGCGTACGCCGGAGCGCACGATCTCCACCGTGTCGCCCGCCGCGGGATCCCGCGGAAGAGGCGCGATCTCGATCTTCGGGGGTTCGGGAACGCCGTTCTTTTTCATTTTGTTCAGACCGGCGCCGGTCATGGCGCGGGCGGCGTTGATCTCCTCCGGCGTCAGGGAGGAACGGTCGCGCAGGGAAGAAAGCTCCGCCAGAAGACGGCCGCTTTCGGCGCGGGTGTCCTCCACCAGACGGTCGGCCTCCCGCCGCGCCTCGGCCATGAGCTTTTCCTTTTCCTTCCGGAGATCGGATTCCATGCTGCGGGCCTTTTGGGAAAGCTCCTCCGCCTCGCGCCGGAATTCCTCGGCGCGGGCCTTTTCCCGCTCCATTTCCTGCCGGTTCTTTTCCAGATTGTCAAGGACTTCCTCAAACCGCACGTTTTCCCCGGCGAGCCGGTCGCGGGCGTTCTCGATGATCCGTTCCTCCAGACCCAGACGTTTGGCGATGGCGAAGGCGTTGGAACGGCCCGGGATCCCGATCAGAAGCCGGTAGGTGGGCCGGAGAGTGGCCACGTCGAATTCGCAGGAGGCGTTTTCCACGCCCTCGGTTTTCAGAGCGTATACCTTCAGCTCGGCATAATGGGTGGTGGCGGCCACCTGCGCGCCTCTGGCGCGGCATTCCTCGATGATGGAGATCGCCAGGGCCGCGCCCTCCACCGGATCGGTGCCGGCGCCCAGCTCGTCGAAGATCGCGAGGGTCCGGCCGTCGGTTTCGCCGAGGATGGAGGTGATGTTGGTCATGTGGGAGGAGAAGGTGGAAAGAGACTGCTCGATGGACTGCTCGTCCCCGATGTCGGCGAAGACCCGCCGGAAGACGCGGACGCGGCTTCCCTCCGCGGCGGGGATAAAGAGGCCGGACGCTGCCATCAGGGTCAGAAGTCCCAGCGTTTTCAGGGATACGGTCTTTCCGCCGGTGTTCGGGCCGGTGATGACCAGCGTATCGAAATCCTTCCCGATGCGGATGTCCACCGGCACCACCGTGCCGCGCGGGATCAGAGGATGGCGCGCGCGGATGAGATCGGTTTCCCCCTCGTCCGAAAGCAGCGGGCGGAAGGCCTCCATATCCCAGGCGAGACGCGCCTTTGCGAAGGTGAAGTCCAGAAGCACCAGATTCCGGTAATTGGAGGCGATCTCACCGGAAAAGCCGGCGGCTTCGTTGGAAAGCTCATAGAGGATACGTTCGATCTCCTTGCGCTCTCGGCCGAGCAGGGTCTGGATCTCGTTGTTGGCGTTCACGACGCCCATCGGTTCGATGAAGACCGTCTGGCCGGAGGAGGAGACGTCGTGCACGAGGCCCTGCACGTCGCCGCGGTGCTCGTTTTTCACCGGGATCACGTAACGCCCGCCGCGCATGGTGATGATGTTCTCCTGAAGGACCTTGGAATAGGAGGGTGAGGTGATCATCTTGTTGAGGATCTCGCGGATGCGGGCGTTGGCCTGGGCGATGCCGCGCCGGATCGAAAGAAGCTCCGGTGAGGCGTTGTCGGCCATTTCATCCTCGCTGAGGATCGCGTTCCCGATCTTTTCCTCAAAATACCGGTTGGTGCGCAAAAGCTCGAAGGTCAGATCCAGGGGCGTGGTTTCCTCCCCGGTCTTGTCGGCGAAGTAATAGTCCCTCACGCTCCGGGCGCAGGACAGCACACCCTTGATCTCCAGGAGCTCCCGCATCGAAAGCACGCCCCCGAGCTCCACCCGCGCGATGGCGGGGGAGACGTCCTTCAGCATGCGGAAGGAGGGGGAGCCGCGCTTTTCGGAGATCTTCACCGCGGCGGCGGTCAGAGACTGAAGCCTGTCGGCGTCTTCGCTGAATTCCTCGGGCCGCAGGGCAAGCGCCATGGCTTTCGCGCCGTCGGAGCTTGCGCGTTCCGCCAGAAGGCCGAGGATCTTCGGATACTCCAGAAGACGTTCGGAGCGGGATACGATATCGTTTGTCTGCATATCGGATCAGATTTCCTTTCCATGGGAAGAAGTGCCGGAGGGGGAGAAGAGACCGTAAAGCGGTCCCGCGTCCCGTTTCCGGATCAGACGGCGCTCTCCTTTCTTCAGGAAGAAGAGATTCTCCGAAAGGATCGCGTCCGGGCGGTCGAGGATCACGTAGGGGCAGGTTTCGCGTCCTTCGATCAGGATCGTGTCAGGATCCTCGGCGAGGACCGCAAAATCCCCGCCGGAAAGGGGAAAAGTCATATCGGAATAAGCCATGCCGTCGGGCAGGGAGAAGGCGCGGATCCGGCCCTGGGGCGTCTCCGCCTCTGCCAGAAGGATCGTGTCGGGTCCGAGAAGGATCGAAGGGACCGCGAGGACGACCGGGGATTCCCCCGCGTGCGCGGTGAAGGAGAAGGGGGTTATCAGATCTTCTTTGCCGTCGGAGATGCGGTAGCGGGAGAGGACGCCGGTCCCTTCCGCAACATCCCCGGCCCCGAAAAAGGAGAGGAAGACCAGAGTCTCTCCGTCCCGGTCGGGCAGGATCGAAAGCGCGAACGGCGCAGCCGCTTCCCGGAAGGCGTACCAGGCGGGCTTGGGACGGCCGTAATAGTCGATCAGCGACCAGCCGTTGGCCGCGGGCCAGCAGTCGTTCCACATCCAGTACAGGATGCCGGAGGAGTACCAGGCGTTCCGCCGGTAAAGCGAAAGCGAGAGGCGGATCCATTCGCATTGGAGAAGCTGCATTTTCCGGACGCGGTCAGCTCCGTCCCGGAAGGAGCCGAAGATCCCTTCGGCGAGCCGCTCCACGTATCCGTAGAGAGTGACCTCTCCGAGGCCGGGGTTGTTTTTGGTGTGAAAAGCGGAGATCGAAGAGTCTTCCCCGAAGACGTCCTCCGGCGTCATGAAGCGGAGAAGCGAGGAGACGAAGGGCATGCCGATGGCGGGCTGTTCGGGAGTGAAGCGGGTAAGATACCGGTCGAAATACCGGCGGTAATCGTGGAAATCCCCTTCGCGCACCCACGCGAAAAAGGAGGAGAGATACTGCGTGACGTGGGCGGTGCCCCGGGTGGCGGAGGCGTAGGGGACTCCGCCGTAGGGACTGGAGGGCAGGAAGCGCCGGCGAGGGTCTTCTTTTTCCAGGACCGGACCGATGGCGTAGAGAGCCGAGGCGCGGCCGTTGTAGTTTTCGGAATTCCCGTCGCCTGCGACGGCGTTTTCGTTGTCGCCCGACCACCAGACCAGGGACGGGTGATTCCGGAGCGTGACGGCCGCCTCGCGCGCTTCGAGCCGGAGCTTTTCGAGAAAGGCGGGATCCTCCTCGGGATAGTCGCCGCAGGCCATCAGGAAATCCTGGGTCAGAAGAATGCCGGCCCGGTCGCAGGCGGCGTATAGCGCCTCACTGCCGAAGACGCCGCCGCCCCAGACGCGGAGCATGTTGACCCCGGCTTCCCGGGCAAGGGAAACGAGCCTTTCGATCTTTTCCGGGGAATCCTCGGAGGGGAAGGGCTCGGGAGGCACCCAGTCGGCTCCTTCGCAGAAGACGGGCCGGCCGTTGATCAGGAGGAGGAAGGCGGAGGAGCCGGTATTCCGGTCCCAGGCCCTGAGATGCTCGAAGGAGCGGAGCTTTTCGGAAAGGAGCGCCCCGGAAGAGCCGGGCGCGTCTTCGGGCTCCAGGATCTCCGCGGTGCGGATCCCGAAGGGAACCTCCTGCACGCGGAGAGGGCTGGTGAAGGAGCCGTCGGGGAAGGTGGAGACACGGAGAAGATACAGCGGCTGTCCGCCGTAGCCCGCGGGATACCAGAGCGCGGGATCGGGCACGTCGAAAAAGAGCGAAATCTCCTTTTCCAAAAGGCGGATCCGCCGGGTGATCACGGTTTCTCCGCCCGGAGACAGGATCTCGATCCCCGCCCATGCCCTCCGGGAGACCGCGGGATAGGAAAGCCGTACGCCGATCACGGCGGTCATGGAATTGATCGAGGAGGTGAAAACGTAGATGCCGTCGTTCCGGGGAAAGGGGAGATCGGGGATATCCGAAAGGATCTCCACGGGTTTCCAGAGCCCCATGGTGACGAACCGGTCCACCCAGTCCCATCCGTAGGTGCACTGCATCCGGCGGGTGTAAAGCCGCTCGGTGGTGAAGGCGCCGGAGCGCGGGGGAAGCCCGGCCGTTTCCCTGACGGGAGAGCGGAAAAAGATTTCAAGACGGTTCTCCCCCTCCCGGAGGATCCCGTCGACCGGAAAGCGCCAGGGGATGAAGGCGTCGTCGGTTTTGCCGAGAGAATGACCGTTGAGAAAGATGTCGGCGTAGACGTCGACGCCGTAAAGGATCAGAACGGGAGCTTCGGGAATCGCCGCAAGGGAAAAGGATCCTTCATAGACCGGATCGGTCTCTTCGATCCAGCGGATCTTTCGCGCGTCGTCCCGGTAAAAGAAATCGCCGAGGATCCCCGCCCGGATCAGATCGGCGTGCACGCATCCGGGAACGCGGGCAGGAAGATCGTACGTCTTGCCCGCGGGGGAGACGATGCGGAGCCTCCATCGGATTTCCGGGATCATAGGACTGTCCTTTCTCCGCCCGGACGGGCGGGCGCGTCTGAATGAGAAGAAAAAAGCCGGTCGAAACCGGCGGGATGGCGGAGTCAGACTCCGGCGGGCGTCCCCGCCGACGGAAGAAGGGAACGGTAGTATTTCAGGCTTTCGGGCAGCTCGGTCTGGAGAAGAACGTATTTTTCGGCGATCTCGCAGAAGACCGCTCCCTCCCGCTCGTCGAGGCGGAAGGAGAGAAACTGCCGGAGCTCGGCGAACAGGGCCTGCTTCAGGGCAGCCAGAAGTCTGGGCGACAGGAGATAAAGCTCCTCGTCGCCGCCCTCGTAGCAGTCCCTGCAGAAGATCTGTCCCGATTCCAGGGCGAAGAGAGGTTCCTTCGGCTCGCGGCCGCAGACGACGCAGCCGTCCAGATCGGGCGCAAAGCCGCAGTCGGCGCAGAGCCTGAGCTCAAAGGCGGCCTTGATTTTTTCCCGCCGGATCGCCGGCCGGTAGGCCAGAGCGAACAGCGTGTTCAGAACCAGCCGGAAAAGGCTTTCGTCCTCCGGCGTGTCGGTGGCGCCGAAGATCTCCGCCAGCTCCGCGACGTAGGCGGCCAGAGCGAAGGAGGGAAGATCGCTCCGGAGACCTTCGAACTGATCCTGCACGTCGGCCCGTTCGATCAGGAGCTTGCCCGCGTATTCGTAGACCGTGAATTCGGAGAAGGCGAAGGTCTGGCACCCGGCGGAGAGCATGCTGCCGCTTTTCATGACGCCGCGCGCCTTGGCGGTGACGATCCCCTTGCCGCGGGCCAGGATGGTCAGGATCTTGTCGGATTCTTTATATACCGTATCGCGCAGGACGACGCCGGTAAAGGTCTCGTGGGTGGACTGCATTTCTTTCTCCCGTTCCGGTCAGTAACCGAATTCCTTCAGCATGAAATCGCTGTTGCGCCAGTCGTCCTTGACGCGCACGTAGAGGGTCAGGTAGACCCGGCATCCGAAGAGCTTTTCCATTTCCAGACGGGCTTCGGTGCCGGCCTTTTTGAGAAGAGAGCCCTGTTTCCCGATGATGATGCCCTTGTGACTCTGCTTTTCGGCCACGATCACCACGGCGATCTCGCACACGCCGTCCTTTTCCTCAAAGCTTTCGGTCTGGGTGGCGACGCCGTGGGGGATCTCCTTTTCCAGATGCCACAGGAGCCTTTCCCGCACGAATTCCGCGGCGATGACCCGCTCGGGCTGATCGGTGAGCTCGTCCTCCGGGAAGAGAGGCTCTTCTCCCTCCTCCAAAGGGGGAAGAAGTCCGGCCAGAGAAGAGACGAGATCGTCGAGCCCTTCGCCGGTCTTTGCCGAGACCGGGATGATCTCCCGGAAATCGTACGCCGCGGCGTAGAGGGCGATCCAGGGAAGGAGAGCGGATTTTTCGGCGATGTCGGTTTTGTTGATCACCAGGATCGCGGGGAGCTCCATCGCCTTCAGCCGTTCGATCAGGAGCGCCTCGGGCTTGCCGATCCGGGCTTCTCCCCTGCATTCGATCACAAGAAGAGCGGCGTCCACGTCCTCGCAGGTTTCGTATACGGTCTTGACCATCCGGTCGCCGAGCTTGCTCTTCGGCGCGTGAAGGCCCGGCGTATCCATGAAGACGAACTGATTCTCTCCCTCGGTCAGAACGCCCACGATGCGGTTGCGGGTGGTCTGCGGCTTGGGGGAGACGATGGCGATCTTTTCGCCGATCAGCGCGTTCATCAAGGAGGATTTTCCCACGTTGGGACGGCCGAGCAGCGAGACGGTCCCGCATCGTTTGATATCTGACATACTGTGATTACTCCCTGTTTTTCCGATATTCTCGCGTAAAGGCGGGGGAAAACCCCGTCAGGCTTTCTTTTCCTCGCGGCCGAGACCGAGCGAGGTGAGGATCTCCTCGGTCAGGGAAAACATGACCGATTCTTCCTCCGGCGTTTCGTGGTCGTAGCCGAGAAGGTGCAGGACCGAATGGACCGTCAGGAAGGCGAGCTCCCGCTGATAGGCGTGTCCGTATTCGACGGCCTGCTTCAGAGCGACCGGGTAGCAGAGCACCACGTCGCCGAGAAGCACCCGGCCGCCGATCAGATCGTAGGGATCCACCGCTTCGGAAAGGGGCTTCCCCGGCGTAAGCTCCAGCTGGGGGAAGGAAAGCACGTCGGTGACCTTGTCGATCTCCCGGTTTTCCCGGTTGATCCGGCGGATCTCCTCTTCGCCCACCAGACTGACGTCCACGGCGCAGGGAAGATCGGCTCCGGCCGCCGCCAGCGCGGCGTTCGCCGCTTTGCGGATCACGCGGGGGAAGGAGAGAAGAGGCTGCTGGTCGTTTTTTTCGACCGTGATCCTGTTTTTCTTCATGACCGGTCTCCCTTCTTCTGGGTTTCATATGCCTTCAGGATGCGGCCCACCAGCTCGTGGCGGACGATATCCTTGTCGGTCAGCTCCGAAATGCCGATGCCCTCCACGCCGCGGAGGATCCGGAGGGCTTCCCGCAGGCCGCTGGTTTTGCCGTCGGGCAGGTCGGTCTGGGTCACGTCTCCCGTGACCACCACGCGGGAATTGAAGCCGAGGCGGGTGAGGAACATTTTCATCTGTTCGCTGGTGGTGTTCTGCGCCTCGTCCAGGATAATGAAGGAATCGTCCAGCGTGCGCCCGCGCATGAAGGCCAGAGGCGCCACTTCGATGTTGCCGCGTTCCAGGTAGCGCTGGTAGGTCTCGGCGCCCAGCATATCGAAAAGCGCGTCGTAAAGCGGACGCAGATAGGGATCGACCTTGTTCTGCAGATCGCCGGGCAGAAATCCCAGCTTTTCGCCCGCCTCCACGGCGGGGCGGGTCAGGATGATGCGGTTGATCTCCTTGGCGCGGAACGCGCCTACCGCCATCGCCACCGCCAGATAGGTTTTGCCGGTGCCGGCAGGACCTACGGCCAGGGTGACGACGTTCTTTTTGATGGTTTCGATGTAATGCTTCTGCCCGACGGTCTTGCCCTTGACGGGACGGCCTTTGGCGGTGACGCAGATCACGTCTCCGCCCAGCTCGTCGATCTTGGCCTCTTCGCCGTCGGCGGCCAGCATGATCAGATAGGAGACCCGCTGCTTGTCCACGGTCTCGCCGCGGCGCAAAAGCCCCAGGAGACCCTCGATGACCTTGGCGGCCTTCGCCACGTTTTCCAGCTCGCCCGAGATGCGGAGCTCGCTTTCCCGGTTGGTCACCGTGACGTGCAGGTGGTTTTCCACCAGACGCATATTTTCGTCGAAGCTTCCGAACAGCCCGATGATATCGTCCATCCGTTCCACTTCAATGGTATGGGTTGCGTTCGACATGTCGCTTCAGGGGAGCGGCGTCACAAGCCTTTCCTCCCCGATATCCTCCGTTATGATATAGTCCGCGTCGAGTCTCCACCGGTCCTCCTCTTCGGTGAGGCGCGCCGCAAGCTCTTCGAGAGCTGCGTCCTTCGCGCCTGCGAGAAGGGTCCTTTCCATCAGTCCGGAAAGCTCCCGGTACGCCTCGTCGCGGGCGACCGCGCGCTCCTCCGGCAGAAAGGCGGTATAGCGGGCGACGGCGTTCCGGAAGGGGAGCAGCCGTCCCGCCGGAAGAGAGAGATCGACCTTATCTCTTATTGTATCACAACGGGCATAGGGAATTCCATAGGGTTTCCAAAAAAATATGGGTCTTCCCGCAAAAAACAGAAGGTTTTCCCTGTATTTCCGGCCGGTATAGACCTTCCGGAGCCGTGTTTTCGGCATGACCGCCGTGAGCTTCCCCTCAAGGCGGGCGATCGCTTCGCCGCGGGCGTGAACGTGCCGCACGGCGCCGGAAAGCTCGTTTGTGCCGGGGATCACGCCGTGCACCTCGTGGGAAGCGATCACGTCTCCGGGCTCCACCGCCCGGCCGGGAGAAAGGATCGTTTCCCCCTCGCGGATCCTGAGAGCCAGCAGAACGCCGCTTTTGCCCGCCACCAGATCGGCGGGCAGCGACGCCGTGGAAAGACCGGCGTCTGGCGGAGGGGAAGAGGCGCGGGCGTCGATTTTTGCCCGGCAGCCCAGAAGATTGACCGCCGCAAAATCCAGTTCGTCCAGCGCGATGAGAAGCCGTGATTTCAGCTCCGCGGGATCCAGCGAGCCGCGGAAGGCGCCGGGGGAAAGCCCTTCGGAGGCGAGAAAGGCGGTGATCCGGCCGGCCGCGGCCCGATCCACTCCCGTCACCTCCACCGTCCAGACAAAGGAGGAACCGAGGATCAGGAGCAGGGCGGCGAGGAGAAGCCCGCACCAGAGCCCCCATCGCTTCCGGAGCCCCGCAAGAGCGAAGGGCAGCCCCTCCTTTTTCAGGATGTGAACGCGAAAGCCCATCCCGCGGATCTCTCTACGCATCCGCCGGAAGGCGCGGGGGGAAAGGGTCAGGCGCAGGGCTTCCTTCCCGCTCCTTTCGGGATCCCGGAAGGGGATCCCGCAGGCGAGAAGCCGTTCCGGAAGCCTTTCGGGGTCGTGCCCCCGCGCCTCGATCCGGAGAAGTCCGGAACAGGAATAGACCGCCTTCAAAGGCCGGCCTCCCGGATCCGGAGATCGAGGATCCTCCCCCGGATCCAGATCTCGCTTTCGGACATGGCGCCGATCCGGAGATCCCCGCCGGTGAGGGTGATCTCGTATGGGCCGGAACGGAAGACGAGGCGGTCGGGGAAGCAGACGGTCATTTTGCCGTAGCACCACAGGACCGCCTCGTCGGGGAGGGTCAGGCTGACCGACGGGGCTTCGCGGAAGGCGATGGGAGAAGGAAAAGAAAACCGCTTCAAATCCGCGCCTCCTTTCCCGGACGAGCTGCCGGAATTTCAAAAAAACGCATTGACAAGCCTCCTTCTTTCGGATAAAATGAAAGCAGACGTCAACCAGATATCAATTCGAAAAGGAGTGTTTGATTCATGGCAAAGGGCGACGACGTTCTCAATCAGTTTGAGAAAGCCAAGAAGGAAGAGATCAGGACCGACGGCAGAAAGCTGAAGGTCGGCATCATCGGCACCGGCTGGATCGCCGAGTCCCACATCCAGAGCTATCAGAGAATGCCCGACGTGGAGGTCGTGGCGCTGGCCGATCTGATCCCCGGCAAGGCGGAAGCCTTTGCGAAGGAATGGGGCGTGGAGGGATGCAGATTCTATCCCGACCATCTCTCCATGCTGGAAGCGGAGGAGCTGGACGCGGTGAGCGTCTGCACCTACAACATGACCCACGCGGTCTGCACCATCGACGCCCTGAATCACGGCGTGAACGTCCTTCTGGAGAAGCCCATGTGCGTCACCACCGAGGAAGCCGTCGAGATCATCCGCGCCGAAAAGAAGAGCGGCAAGGTCCTTTCCATCGGATTCCAGCCGCGCTTTGATCCCAATATGCAGCAGATCAAGAAGATCTGCGAAGCCGGCGTCCTTGGCGAGATCTACTACATCCAGACCGGCGGCGGCCGCCGCCGCGGCATCCCGAACTCCACCTTCATCGAAAAGAGGACCGCCGGCATCGGCGCTCTGGGCGATATCGGCTGCTACTCGCTGGATATGGTCCTGAATGCCATCGGCTATCCGAAGCCCCTGACCGTCACCGGCTACACCTCCGATTTCTTCGGCAAGAGCCTGGAATACTCTCTGCCTGAAAACGCCTGCCGCTTCGACGTGGACGACTTTGCCGCCGCGTTCATCCGCCTGGAAGGCGACATCATCCTGGACTTCCGCGTTGCATGGGCGATGCACGTGGACACTCCGGGCGACACCATCATCTTCGGCAAGAAGGCGGCTCTCCGGATCCCCTCCACCGACTGCTGGAACGGCACGGTGGGCGGGCCGATGACCATCTACCACGACGTGGCCGGTCAGAGAGTCGAAACCGTTCTTCCGATCATCGAGAACCGCGGCATGGGACTGTTCGACAGGAAGATCCGTTCCTTCCTGGACGCCATCAAGAACGGCGGAACGGCCCCCGTCCCGTCCTCCCAGATCCTTTACAACCAGGCGATCATCGACCATATCGTCAAGTCGGCTGCCCTGAAGAAGGAAGTCGAGGTCGTGATCCCCGAAATCTGAGAAGTCCTTTCTCCCGCTGTTTTTCAAAGAGGCAGCGCGCCGCAGGTCCGGCGCGCTGTCTTTTTTGCTTTTCAGCCCGCCGGTTCCTCCCGCTGATGCCGGTATTTTTCCCTGGTGGCGAGCCCGCCGCGGATGTGGCGCTCCGCTTTGTTCAGATCCAGGATCCGGCGCACCTCTCCGGCAAGAGCCGGGGATACCGGAGCAAGTCTTTCGGTCACGTCCTTGTGGACCGTGGATTTGGAGATCCCGAACCGCGCTGCCGCGGCGCGGACGGTGGCCTTGTGCTTAACGATGTATTCTCCCAGCGCCGCGGCGCGCCCGGCGGATTCGATCATGATGAAAACCCCTCTCACGTAAGCTCGGTCTACTATATGAAAGGGGAGGCCGGGATATGAAAACCCGCGGAACGGCGTCACCCGTTCCGCGGGTTTTCTCTTGGAGATTCCGCGGGAAAAGCGGTTCAGTCCCGCGCGTCCCCGGCGGATCCCGGGGAGGCGGCGGCCGCCTGCTGCTTGGCGTAGAGCTTCCGGATGCGGAAGAAGGCGATCGTGGAGCTGGCGAGAGAATACAGCGTGAAGCAGAGATAGGTCGTCTGCTCCGGATGCTCCCCGAGCATCATGATATAGAGCAGGATGGAAAGGATCCCGTTCAAAACCATCAGAGGCGCGTATTCGATATAGGAAAGCATCGTAAGCAGGGCGGTGACGATCCCGATCAGCGTGATGCTGCTGTCGAGGAGGGTGTGGCTGCCGCCGGTCAGGAAGAGCACCAGAAGCAGGATCCCTTCGGCGAGGACCGCGCCGAGAAGGAGGAGGAGCCGCGCCTTCCGGGAAAGCTTCCGGAAGACGGTGGAACGGCCCCACGGCTTTTTGCTCCAGCGCACGAAGGTGACGGCCTGCACGGGGCAGGAAACCAGGAGGGCGTAGGCCGCGCTGGCGTAGAGACGATAGTAAAAATACACCGCCGCGTATACCAGGGAGTTGACGCTCCCCAGAAGACTGGCGTACCGGTTCATCCGGGACTGCAGCAGCGCCACCGCCATCGACACGTAAAGAGGCAGGATCCGCCAGAAGGACTGATGAAAGAAGATCCCCGTCAGGGTGACGGACGCCGCCGTCACGGCGAGCCCCAGGAGCATCGGAAGATTCTCCCGGAAAAAGGAGAGCTTGGCCGGAGAACGCATCGAAAACGCCTCTTTTCAAAAGTCAAAAGTATTTGGAAACCGGGACGGCGAAGGATCGCCCGCGGCGTGCGGAAGGATCTCCTCCCGCGGCCGGGGAGCGGAAGGCGCCCGCCGGCCTCCCGACCGGGAAGCCCCTTACCGGAAGAGGATCAGCATGACCCCGTTTTGCTCGATGCGGCCGGCGTTTGGGGCCCAGGCGAGCTTCCCGGAATCACCGAGCTCGTAAACGCAGGCGTCTCCGAGGTCGACCCCTTCGAAGGAAAGCTCCTCGGAGCGTCCGGTCAGGTTCGAAAGCAGGAGAGCGTGCTTTTTCCCGTTCGAGGCGGCGAGAGCGTAAAGCCGGTCAAGACCGGAGGAGCATTCCACCTCGGTCCCCAGCTTATAAAGCTCGTTGAAGGCGGCGAGGGTGTAATAGGCGTGGATCGGCTTGTTCGTTTTGATATCGAAGAGGGGACAGTAAGGCGCGGTGCTGGTCCGCATGTCGTAGATCATCATGGCGTCGGTATAGCCGTTTTGAAGCGCGATCATCATGGCGGCCACCTCGGCGCTGTGATGGGCCGTGCCGTATTCCGTCGGGTACGGGTTCCATTCGTTCAGATGGGTCTCAAGACCGCCGTAGCCCAGCTTCTCCAGCTCTTCGTGAAGCCAGCGGTCCATCACCCGGACCCGGGAGACGTCGGCGTAGCTGTGCCAGGAGAAGAAGTCGATGGGGGAGGAATGCTTCCTGATGTAGTCGAAAAAGCCGTAGAAGAAGGTGAGGAGATGCTTCTCATGTTCGCTGGGCGGGATGGTACCGGGCAGACGGGTGACCGGATCGATCTCTTCCGCCGGAGCGACGGCGTAAAAGCCGCAGCTTGCGTAGCCGCCGATCTTCAGGTGCGGGAAGCAGGCCTTCAGATGCCTGGCCGCGACGTCGTAGAGCTCGTAATACTCCTCGTCGGTGCCCATCCACATCATCCTGTCCTGGACCTCCGGCTCGTTCCAGATCTCCCAGTAACGGATGTCGTAGCGGAATCCGTCGGCCCAGCCTTCGGTGTAATGGCGGATAATGTGTTCGCAGATGCGGGCCCATTTCAGAGAATCCTTCGGCGGATAGATGCGGTAGGCCTTTACGAGGGCCTGGTTTTCAATGGTGGTGCCCAGACGGAAATAGGGCTCGACCCCGGCGTCGACCAGAGCCTTGATCAGGAGATCGGTGAAGGCAAAATCGTAATTCCGGGGATCGGTCTCGTCGGCGTCGAAATCCCGGAAGAGATTCGGGACGTCCACGAATCTGCCGCCGCCGAAGACCCCGCCCACGTCGTGAAGACGGGAAAAGGGGATGCCCGCCTCGGTCAGATAGTGAAAATACTCGGTCATGCCGGCGCCGCCGAGGGGCGGCTGGCCGCCGCCGTGCATGGGCTTCATCTTTTTGACGGGGGTATGAAGATCGACTGTGATTTTAGTCATAAGGGACCTCCTGTCGGCGGGCGGGACGGCGGAACCGGAGGCCGCGCCCGGACCGGTTGATATATTTCAGGTCATTTGCGTTCCAAAAAGCCTTCGTGGAGGATGAGGCGCCGGTCGGCGCATTCCGCGAGCAGCGGATCATGGGTGGCGGTGACCACCAGTTTTCCGCGCGTATGGGCAAGAGACACGAGGATATCGGCGACCGCCCTGGAGTTTTCCCTGTCCAGGTTCGCCGTTGGCTCGTCCGCGAGGATCACGGGATTGTCCAGCGCCATGGCCCGGGCGAAGGCGACCCGTTTCTGCTCGCCGCCCGAGCATTCCGAGGGGAAATGGGTCGCAAGCTCGGGATCGAGCTTGACCTCCGCGAGATACTCCAGCGCCTTCTCTTTGGCTGTTTCGGGATCGGTTCCCTTGAGAAGCAGGGGGTACGTCACGTTCTCCAGGACCGTCCGCCCCTCGAAGAGGTGGTTGCCCTGGGCGATGGTGGCCGCGACGTTCCGCCGGTATTCCGTCAGATCCCGGATCGGTTCCCCGTCCATCAGGATCCTGCCCCTCGTGGGCAGAGCGAGGCCCGAAAGCAGAGAGAGAAGGGTGCTTTTGCCTGCCCCGGACTCCCCTTCGATGGAGGAAAGCGTCCCCGATTCGAAGGTCTCGCTGACGTCCTGAAAGATCATCCGCTTTCCGCGGGGATATTTAAAGGACACGCCGTTCAGTTCCAGTCTGCTCATAAATCTTTCTCCCGTAACAAAGCAAGCGGCCTCAGGGCGCAGAGAAGGCCCGTGAGAAGAGCGGTCAGTACGATCGTGCCCGCCAGATGTCCGAACGCCAGGTCCCACGGCGCGAAGGCTCCGAGCGGGGTGAGAAGCAGGAGTACCGAAAGAAGATAGCCCGGCAGCGAGAGGAGAACAGCGGGAAGCCAGATCTCCCGGAAGACCATGCCCGGCTTCTCCCCGAAGAACCGCCGGACGCCGATCTCGTTCCGGAGTCCGAACAGGGCGAGGATCTCGATCAGATAGGCCACCGCGGGCAGCGCGATGCGGAAGAGCTTTCCGAAGAATTCCGCCGAGGCGATGGTCCTTTCGAGGGGATCCAGCATGCCGTCGATCTCCGCGGAGTTGTAGCTGACCGTGACGTCCCGGTTCCGGTCCTGCGGATGGGGAGTGTTGAGAAGCGACTGCAGCTCCCCTTCGATCTCGGAAAGGCGGGTGTTGTATTCTTTCTTCAGATGGAAGCTGATCCCGCCGACCGAGACGTTCGACGTGATCCGGAGCTGTTTGGACCCGAGGTGAAGATCTCCGACGGTGTTGCAGAATTCGAAAAGGCCGTCGAAACAGGCTTCGGACGCGTAGGTCTTCGCGCTGTCGGTGACGGCCGCGACGCGGAGGTCATACCCCGTCGTGCCAAGTTTGCCCATTGAGGGGCGGTAGACCGTGAGATCGTCTCCGGCCGAAACGCCGTACTTCTCCGCAAGCTCCCGCGGGAGCCATATCCCTTCCCCGAGATCGCCTTCCAGGACGGAGGACTCCAGGGACGCGGGATCCGTGACCGAGAAGACCGTGAGGTATTCCGGGATCTTTGTGGGATCCTCTTTCTGGACTTCGGTCACGTTCTCTCCCGCCACCACGGTCAGGGAGAGCCCCCCGCCCACGAAGTTCTCGAAATATTCCATGTGCTGCAGCTGCCGCAGTTTGCTGAACTCGACGCTGAAAGCGGTCGAATCGTTCCGGCGCCCGCCGGAGAGCCGGAAGGTCACGCTCATCTCCTCGATGGTCCGTTCCATCTCCCGGCGGCTCCCGTCTGCTGTCCGGTCCATAAAGGCTACCGAGATCAGAAGCAGCAGGACCACGGCCGCAAACGCAGCCCAGAGCCTTCTTTTCCGGAGGATCGGCATCAGGTTCTGCCCTCTCCGGCCGAACCGCGTGCCGTCGGACGTCCAGGCGGCGGAACGCCCAAGGTCCCTTTTCACGCGGGCGAAATGCCTCCGGTCCAGAAGAAGGACCAGGACGAGGGCGATCAGGGCGTAAGCCAGGAGCTCCGACGCGGCGCACGCCGCCAGGATCCCCCAGGAGGAGGCCGTGAGCGCCTCCGGCGCGAGGAAAGGCGCGAGTCCCGAGTATCCCAGTATCAGGACGGCGAGAAGCGTGACAAGGAGCGAAAGGCAGGCCGTCGTGCCGAAGCCGAGGAAATACATCCCGGCGGCTTCGCGCTTCCGGGCCCCGAGGCGGCGCTCGGTCAGATAATCGCTTCTCCAGAAGAGGAGCAGGACAGCCGCGGCGATCAGGAGCCCGGCCGCGAGCGCGGCACCCGCTTTCCCGAGAGTCGAACCGCTTTTGTCACGGAATTCCGCGATGGAGCTTTCGATCTCCGCGTATTCCGGGGTCACCATGACGACCGAATACCCTGCCCCGGAAAGAAGCGGCACCGTCTCGGCGCGGAAAGCGTCGTAATCGTCCTTATGGACCGTGAAGGAGAACCGGTCCATCCGGCAGGGCTCCTCCGCCGGTCCGGAGACGGAGGGGATCAGGATATCGGTCAGAAGAAGCGCGGTGGGATCGTTGTAGGATTCGGCTTCGTTGTTGGAGTAGGTCCCGACTACCTCGTATTCCTCCATGGCGCCGAAGTCCCCGGGATCGTAATCCCGGGCGATCGACGGGATCCCGCTCTGCGCATACCCGCTCGAGTACCCGGAGGCGAGGTCGTGAACGGATAGGGAAAGCTGAATGGTATCGCCGACCCTCTTCCCGAGGGCGGTAAGCATGGCCGAGGGGATCATGCAGACCTTTTTCCCGGCGTCTTCCTCGCCGAGGGCGCGGCCAGACACGATCTTCATGAGGCCGTTCCGCCACGGAAGGAGCATGTCGACCGACGGGAGGCGCGTGACCGTGGTCATGTTCAGAATGTCGTTCAGACGCCCGGCCTGCTCGGTAAGGCCGTAGGCTTCGATGACCTTCCGGGCGAATTCCTCGTCGGACAGGCCTTCGTCCTCCGGGCCGGCGCGGACGAGCAGAGTCCTTCCCGGCTCGTATTCCGAGGGATCGGTATAAAAGCCGGATACGGAGACATTCGAAGTGGGGCGTTTGGGGCTGTGGATCGCCTGAGCGAAGAGGAAGAACCGTTCGTCCCGGTGCGTCTCGAATCCCTCGACGGCCGGAAAGACGATCACGGTCGGGAGGAGCTTCCCTTCGCCGTAGCCCACGGAGACCGCGTCGGGATCCCCCGCGGCGATATAGGTCGGGAGGATCATGAAGAGCTGGGATTCCCCCACCTCGTCGTTCTTCCGGATGCGGAGCTCCTCCCGGGCGAGCCCGACGAACATGAGACGTTCCGCGGCGTCGCCCTGCACGTACGTCTTCCCTTCCCCGAAACGCGCCGTCCGCCGTTCGGCAGTCCGGACCGAGCCGACGTAGGGAGAGGCGCGGAGGATCTCCGCGGCTTCGGGCGTCACGGTGCTCTCCGGGTCGCAGATCTCGATCCCGGCGCTGTTGGTATACAGGGTATGCCCGATGGTCCCGGTGTAGATGCGGCTTTCCATGGCCGCGTCCATGGCTGCCCGGGTCCCGGTCATCTCCGCGCCTTCGATCACCGTGAAGAGCATCACGAGGAGGTTCGCGAAAACGCACAGAAGGATCCTGTAGGGCTTCCGGAAGAGAAACCTGAGGGAATGAAGCTTCGGTTTATGCATAAGTCGTCCTTTCCCGGGGGAAACGCCGTTTCTGACACGGCTCCGCAAAAAAAGGGGATCTTTGCCGCTGATTCTATCACTTTCCGCAAAACGAGTCAAACGACGGCTTTTCGGTAACCGGCAACTTTATGCATGGAAATAAGCGCCCCCCCGCTTTTGCATGAATATGCAACTATTCCGGCGGCTTCGGCCTTTTTTCAGGATCGGACGCTTTTCGGGAACGAGGGAGTTTTTCTCTTTTGGGGGCTTTTTGCCGGCCTTCGGGCTTTCTCCGGGACGGGACGGACCGGAGAGCGGCGCACAAACGCAGGGAAGAGGGATCTCACGAAAGATCGTGCGCGGTGCGTAAAAGGATTTCCGCCTGCATTTCGGGAGAAAGCCTGACGAAATAATCGCTGTATCCGCCGATGCGCACCACCAGATCCTGATGGAGCGCGGGGTTCCTCACGGCGTCCTCCAGGGTTTCGCGGTCGACCACGTTGATCTGCAGCTCGAACCCGCCGCGTTCCATGTAGGTGCGGATCAGCCCGCCGAGCAGTTCCGGCGCGTTTTTCCCGAGGGTCTCCCGGCTGAATTTCAGATTGACCGCCACGCCGCCGATGAAGGGGGTGTGGTCCCATTTGGTGGAGGAAAGGATCGAGGCGGTGGGCCCGTGCGCTTCCCGGCCCTGACAGGGTCCCGAGCCGTCGCCGAGCGGGAACCCGGCCGTGCGGCCGTCGGGCGTGGCGCCGGTCTCCCGGCCGAATCTTTCGTGCATGACCCAGCAGAAGACGCTGGGGATCAGGCGGCCGTTTTTCTGTCCGGTGGCGTATTTCGCGCATTCCGCGGCGATATGCCGCGTGACGCGGGAAAAGAGAGGATCGATGCGGTCGTCGTCGTTGCCGTATTTGGGGATCTTCGTCAGGATGCGCCTGTGAAGCGCCTCGTATCCCTCGAAGTTTTTGTCGAGGATCGCCCGGAAGGAAAGCAGAGTGAGCTCCTTCCGGCGGAAAACCAGCTCGTCCAGTGCGTAAAGAGCGTCGACCAGGTTCGCGCAGCCCACGAAGCTCGGCATGACCCAGTTGTAGCGCGCGCCGCCCTTTTCGATGTCGATCCCCTGCGCAAGGCAGTCGCCGACGAAGGCGGAGAGCAGCGGGTTCATACCCTTTTCGGCCCGGACGGCGCGGAGGCGGCGCTGCTCCTCGAAATGCTCCCGGATCAGGCCGTCGAGCTTCCGGAAAAAGGAGGCGGTCAGGTTTTCAAAGGAATCGTATTCCCGGTCCATCACGTCCAGCAGGACGCCGGGCAGATTCGTGTAGGGGCTTGCCACCCAGACGTTCGAAGCGGCGACCGGGGTGATTTCCACGCAGGTGCTGTGGATATAGTGATGGGAATCCTTTTCGGGCACGCCGTAGGAGACGAGACCCCGTGCGATCAGGTCGTCGTTGAAGATCGCGGGATGCGATAAGCCCTTGAGAAGGAGAGAACAGGCTTTTTCCAGATATTCGCCGGGCGTGTCGGGCGTCCAGCAGAAGCCGACCGAGGGATACACCAGCCGCACGTCGTCCACGGCCTCCATCAGCATCATGGAAAGCTCGTTCGCCACGGGATTGCCGTTCCCGTCCCGGCCGCAGACCATATATCCAGAGGAAAGACCGTTCGGAACGCGCCGGTTGATCTGGATCGCCAGAAGGTCGATCAGGAGCCGCGCCTCTTCCCGCGTGAGCGCTCCGGAGGCAAGGTCTTTTTCATAATAGGGAAGGAGATACCGGTCGGGCCGGCCGAGCTGGAACTGCATGGGGCCGGGGTGAAACGGATCCAGCGTGAGACAGTGGGTGAGAAAATGCACCGATTGCACCGCCTCGTAAAAGCTCTCCGCGGGAAAGGCGGGCACCCGGTCCATGACCGAGGCGATCTTTTCAAGCTCGCGCTTTCTTGCGGGGTCCTTTTCCGCCGAGGCGAGAGACCGGGCCTTTCCGGCATACCGCGCGGCGTAGTGCTCTACCGCCCGCAGCGCGGTTTCGCAGGCTTCGTAGAAGTCGAGAGACGCGGGGTTTTCCTCCTTCAGCCGGGCGATCCTTTTCCGGACGCCGGAGGTCCCTTCCCGGAGGAGAAGATCGTAATCCGCCGCCATGTGCGAATTCTGCCCCTGCAGGGCGTCGCCGAGATGCGCCCGGAGCCGGGGAAGAAGGGTATCCTCAAGGATCCGCCGTTTTTCCTCCGGCAGGGGAAGATCGCATTTGCCGACGATCAGCTCTCCCTCCGAGATCGAGGGCGTGATCCGGGAAAACGCATAGAAAAGCGATTCGGCATAGCGCTTTTCAGGCGAAAGGCTTTCGTGGGCAAAATAGAAATCGCAGAAGGCATAATAGAATTCGCCGAGATCGATCACCGGATCCAGGGCTTCCCGGCGAAGAAGGCCGATTCGTTCGGAGCGCTCCATCGTATCCGCTTCCTTCCCGGCGGAGCAAAACCGCCGTTTCCATTATAGCCGATAGGGGAGAAAAAGGCAACCCGCCCGGCTTCGGGAAAGAAAAAAGACCGGGCGGGAAATAAGCGTGGCGATTCTCTTCACCGTATGATATAATGACGGGGAAGGGACGGGGAGAGATCCCGCGTCCGGAGGAGGACGGGTATGGACGGGACCGAAAGAGTGAGGAACACGATCCTCGGGAAGGCGACCGACCGGCAGCCGATCTACGGATGGCTTTCGGCGAATCTGACCGACGAGCTGACAGAAGCCTACGGCTCGGTGGCCGCGTTCGAGGACAGATACGAATTCGATATGGCCCATATTTTCGGCGGGCCCGGAGCCTACCGCAAAGAGGTCCTGGAGCGCGTCCGCGCGGAAAACGGGGAGCTGACGCCCGATCTTTTGCTGAACGAGGAGATCTTCACCGACCCGGACGATCCCGGAGCCTACGAGGACATGCGCGAGGCGATCGCCTTTCACAAGAAGAGAGGGCGCTTCTGCTACGTGCAGACGCCGGGCTTTTTCGAACCGTTCAACGACGTGTTCGGGATCGAAAACCAGCTTCTGTATCTGGCGCTCTATCCCGACGAGCTGGACGAGCTTTACGCGAGACAGGCGGAGTGGACGGTCCGCTTCGCCGATCACGCGATCGCGCTCGGCGCGGACATGATCCATCTTTCGGACGATTGGGGCGCGCAGAAGGATCTGCTTTTCAACCCGCGGACCTGGTGGGAGATTATCTATCCCCACATGAAACGGGTGGTCGATCACGTCCATTCCCGCGGCTGCTTCGCCAGCCTCCATTCCGACGGGTGCATCGCCAAGGTGACCGACGGCGTGGAAAAGCTGGGGATCGATCTGGTGCACCCCTGGCAGGAGAGCGCGGGGATGTCCTACGATCTCTATCTGGAGAAGTACCGGGACAGCTTCGCCATCCTCGGCGGGATCTGCATCCAGACGGTTCTCGGACTGGTCGGGCGGGACGAACTGGAGAAGGAGATCCGGCGGGTGTTCGGGCTTCTCAGAGGAAAGAGATGGATCTGCTGCACGACGCATTTCGTCCAGAAGCACTGCACGATCGGGGATCTGACCTTTGCCTACGACCTGATCTACAAACTGGCCCGGGAGTGAAGCCTTCCGGCGGCCGGCAAAACCGCCGCGGCAGACGTCCGCGGGGATTCTGCCCGGATTGGAAAGGAGACGACGTTTATGGAAGAGAAGCGGTATGAATTCCTGACCGAAAAAGAAGAGATGTGGGCGAGAATGCTCATGGAGGTCCTGAAGGACAACGGCGTCCCGTACGCCGCGGAGCCGGTATACGGGGCGGCTCTCGTCCTCAGGGGAGGCGTGAAGGAGCGGCTCCGGATCTACGTCCCCGCCGGATCCATGGAAAAGGCGTCGGATCTGGTGGACGAGCTCTTTTCCGGGGAAGGGATTGCAACAACGTATGACTGAGTGGGAATAGATATAGAACTTCAAGAAGGAAAAAGACATGAAAAAGGGTGTAAGGAAGTTGCTTGGTTTATTAGCGGCTATTATGGTGCTTATGGCAACTATAGCAATCTGTGTATCAGCAACAAAACCAAATATCAGCAATACAGGGGATAGGTGGTTTACAGCTTGCTTAACGCCGCACCCATGCTGTCACTCTCCGATCGCAGCGGTACGGTAGATGAAGCGCAGCTCGCCCTCCGCGTCATCGGACAGGCCAGTGTAAGCGGAACGGTATTCCTTTCCAATCGAGGCGATCGCTTTCAGACGTTCCGCAAAGCCTGCGCCGTC
>JAFRWU010000109.1 GCA_017441705.1 Clostridia bacterium
CCCGGTGGCCAATCACATGATGATCTCGCCGACCGATCCGGACCGGGTCTTTTTCTCCCACGAGGGGATCACCTACTATATCTCCAACCGTCTCTGGCTCTCCGAACGGGGAAAGGAGCCGCGGGACCTGGCGAAGCAGAAGCTCAACAGGACCGGCGATCTCGGCGACTGCCTGGGGCATGAAAGCTGGGCGTACGACGGCAAGGGCCTGTGGTTCGTGAAATACGTCTGCTCGCCCGAGCCGCCGCGGGGGATCGGTTATTTCGATCTTGCGAAAAACGACTGGGAAGTGAAGTTCTCGGCCTACAAGTACTGGCACGTGGCGGCGTCTCCCGCCGGGCGCTATCTCGGCTCGGACACCCAGGACGGAAGCTTCAGCGGCGTATGCCTGATCGATCTGGAAACCGGGAGGGAGGAAATGCTCCTGAAGGCCGAGACCAACTGGGAGCATCCCGACCATCCTCATCCGCATTTCTCCCCGCGGGACAAGCGGCTGGTCTTCCACGATCTGGAGGACGGAAAGATCGTGATCGGCGCGATCGATCTGGAAGAAAGGAAAAAAAGATGATAACCGACGCGTTCGATCCCGCAAAGACCGCGATCATCGATCCGCCCGTCGATCCGGACGCGCCGGAGGTCGATGCGATCCTGATGACCTTTTCCTATGAGATCGAGAATTACGTGCTCGCGAAATATCGTCCGGAAAAGATCGGCGAGATGAAAGCAGCCACGGGGATCCGGGACGTCTACCTCCTGCGGGACGGCGGAAAGCGCTTCGCCTTCTTCAAGACCTACGTGGGCGCGCCGGGGTGCGTCGGGGCCGTGGAGGATTCCTTCGCCGTCTGCCGCACGAAGAAAGTCGTCGCCTTCGGCGGCGCCGGGTGCCTTGCCAAAGAGATCGCCCACGGCAAGGTCATGGTGCCGACCGAATCCTACCGGGACGAGGGCACCTCCTACCATTACGCGCCGCCCTCGGATTATATCACGGTGAAAAACGCCGCGGTCGTGGCGCGCTTCATGGAGGAAAACGGGCTTCCCTACGTGCTCGGCCGGAACTGGACCACCGACGCCTTTTTCCGGGAGACCCGGGCCAATTTTGAAAAGAGAAAGGCCGACGGCTGCATTTCGGTGGATATGGAATGCTCGGCTCTGCAGGCGCTCTGCGACTTCCGGGGGCTGGAGTTCTATACCTTTTTCACCTCGGGCGACCTTCTGGACGCCCCCGCGTGGGACGAACGGCACGAAGGGACCTCGCTTAAGGGGACGCAGCACGACGCGGGGCACTTTTCCATCGCGCTGGAACTCGCGAAATACGTGTCCGGGAAATCGTAACGGAGGAAAAGACCTTTGAAATGGTATGAAAAAAGCTACCGCCGGCATCTGGCGGACATGCATATCGAGGACTGGGATCCGGAGTTTCTCCGGGATTTTTCGCCGGAGACCTACGTGGAGAATCTCAAGCTCGCCCATATAGAAAGCCCGATGATCTATCTGCAGTCCCACGTGGGCTATTCGTATTTCCCGACGGCAAGCGGCAAGACCCACGCCGCGATGACCTCCGATCCGTCGCCCGTTGAAAGACTGATCGAGCTCTGCCACCGGGAGGGGATGAGCGTGGTGGGCTATTACAGCCTGATCTACAACACCTGGGCTCACGACGCGCATCCCGAATGGCGCATGTTCGACCGCTCCGGGAAATCGGTCCGGGAGCGCACGCCGCACTATCGTTACGGCTTCTGCTGCCCGAACAACGCGGGCTACCGGGAATTCCTCAAAACGCAGATCGACGAGATCGCCGCCCGCTTCCGGCTGGAGGGCATGTTCTACGACATGCTCTTCTGGCCCGATCTCTGCGCCTGCCCCGCCTGCCGGGAGCGGTTCCTGCGGGAGACCGGGCGGGAGATCCCCGAAAAAGAGGACTGGCAGGATGAAACCTGGCTGCTCTTCCACAGGAAGAGAGCCGAATGGATGGGAGAGTTCGCCTCCTTCGCCGCGTCGTATACCAAAGAAAAGATGCCCGGGATCACGGTGGAGCACAACTTCGCCTCGGCCGTGGCGGGAGACTGGCACGGAAACGAGACCGAATGGGTCAACGACTCCTGCGATTACGCCGGCGGCGATCTGTACGGCGATCTTTACAATCATTCCTTCACCGCCAAATACTACCTGAACGTCACGAAAAACAAACCCTTTGAATACATGACCGGCCGGTGCGTGGAAAGCCTGGCCAAGCATACTCTCACAAAATCCGAAAGAGCCCTGGGGCTGGAGGTGATGCTCACCGCCGCCCATCACGGCGCGAGCTTCATCATCGACGCGGTGGATCCGCGCGGCACCATGGACAGACGCGTCTACGAAAGGATCGGAAAGGTTTTCGAGCGGCAGATGCCCTACGAACCTCTCTTTTCCAGAGGAGAGCACGTGGAGGACGTCGCGGTCTTTTATTCCACCCTGGGCCGGTACGACCCGTCCGGATCCGGATTCGACAGCAAGCGTTCCTCGGTGAACGCGGTGCGCACCCTGATCAAGAGGCACGTGCCGGTCGGCGTGATATCCAACGCCATGACGAAGCCTCTGGAAAGCTTCGGGGTCGTCGCCGCCCCTTCGGTCGCGGGACTCTTCCCGGAGGCGCGGAAGGGCCTTCTGGATTACGTGAGAAACGGAGGAAAGCTCTATTTCAGCGGCGCGGGCGAGCCCGGGCTTCTCCGGGAGTTCTTCGGCGCCGAGCTTCTGGGCTTTACCCGGGAAAACCGCACCTACGTCGCGCCGCGCGCGGGGTACGAAGGATATTTCTCCGAATTCAACCGGGAGTATCCCATGCCCGCCGACGTGAAGCAGATGAAAACGCACCTGGAAAAAGGCGAGGTCCTTGCGACGATCGCGCTGCCCTACACCGCCCGGGACGAAGACAGGTTCGCATCGATCCATTCCGACCCGCCGGGGATCGTCACGGAGTATCCCTCGGTCGTACGGGCTGCTTACGGAAAGGGCGAGGCGATCTGGTCTGCGGCTCCGCTGGAGGCCTTCGATTCCTGGCAGTATGAGGATATCTTCACGGGATTCCTCAAGCTTCTGGGCGGAGGAGCCTGCACCCTGACGACCGATGCGCACGAGGGCGTGGAGCTGGTCCTTTTCCGGGAGGAGGGCGGTTTTCTGCTCAGCGCGGTGGATCTGCTTTCGGCGAATGAAGACGTCAACGACGGCTCCTTCACCGTTTCGATCCGCACCGGAAGCGCGATGCAGGCCCGTGTATTCCCCTCGGGAGAGCTCCTCCCGACGCGGTACGGAGGCGGATGCTCGACCTTCCGCGTGCCGTCTCTTTCGCAGTTCCTGGCGATCACGCTTTCCTGAAGAAAAAGCAGAGAAGACGAACGGCGTTCGTCAATCGTTCAAAGAAAAACAGAATATAGTCTCGGATATTTGTCGAACCTGCTTGAAAATCGGCTTACCTTGTGGTAGAATATGGTCAGAGAATCAGCGGGAAGAGGGTGAAACCGTGTACGGCGTCGGAGAACGGATCGTACACCCGCTCCACGGAGCGGGCGTGATCCGCGAGATCGTGACCCAGAAGGTGAACGGCACGGTGAAGGAGTATTATCTCCTGACCCTTCCGCTCACCGACATGGACGTGATGGTCCCTGTGGACGCCGGCGACCGGGTCGGTCTGCGGCCGGTGATGGAACGGGAGAAGGCCGAAAAGGTCCTCCTTCTCTTCCGGGAACCGGAGGGACCCTTCAGCGCCAACTGGAACGCGCGCTACCGGGAAAACCTCGCTCATATCAAAACCGGTAGGCCCGAGGAAGTGGCCGAAGTGATCCGCATTCTGACCCGCTGTGAAATGGACAAGGGCCTTTCCGGCGGGGAGCGGAAGATGCTCCACACGGCCAAGCACATTCTCATCTCGGAGCTTTCGATGGCTCTGGGAGAAACCTACGGGGAACTGGACCGGAAGATTCTCAGGATGATGCTCAAGGCAGAGAAGACAGACGGCTGAGGCAAAGGAGAATCGCATGGATCTTGGCGTCATATTGGTGGCAGCCGGCTCGTCGCGACGTGCCGGCTGCGATAAGCTTTACAGGGACCTCGGCGGAGGGACCGCTCTGGAACGTTCCTTCCGGGCGTTTGCGGAGCTCCCCGGCGTAAAGGAGATCGTGGCGGTGTCGCGCCGCGACAAGACGGAGGAAAACCGCCGCCTTCTGGAGCCGCTCGCGGGAAAGACGATCCTGAAGATCGTCGCGGGAGGGGAGAGCCGCGCCCAATCGGTCCGGAACGGGCTGGCGGCTCTGGATCCCGCGCTTCCGCTCGTCGCCGTGCACGACGCGGCGCGCCCCTTCGTATCCCGGGAACTGATCCTCAGGACCTGGGCGGCGGCGGAGGAATCCGGCGCCGCCTGCCCCGCGCTTCCGCTGAAGGACACGGTGCTGCACGCGTCCGGCGGACGGCTGGACGGCAGACTGAAGCGGGCGGAGCATTTCGCGGTCCAGACGCCGCAGATCTTCGATCAGGCGGCGCTGCGGCGGGCTTACGAAGCTTCCGCCGGAGAGGAAACCGACGATTGCTCGGTGTGGATCGCCTCCGGCGGCGCGGTGACTGCCGTCCCGGGAGAGGAAAACAACCGCAAGCTCACCACCGAAAAGGACTTTGAAGGGAGAGAAAAGCCGATGGATCTTCGCATCGGACACGGATATGACGCGCACCGCTTCCGCGAGGGGCGGGAGATGGTCCTCTGCGGCGTGAAGCTTCCGGTCCCCTACGGACTGGACGGCGTTTCGGACGCCGACGCGCCGCTCCACGCCCTGATGGACGCGCTTTTCGGCGCGGCGGGGATGCGCGATATCGGATGGCACTTTCCGCCGAAGGATCCGGCGTATCTCAGGATCTCCAGCATGGAGCTCCTGAACCGCACGCTGGCGCTTCTCAGGGAAAAGGGCGCCGTGCCGGTCTCGGCCGATATCACCGTCGTGGCGGAAAAGCCGCGGCTTTCGCCGTATATCGATTCCATGCGGACGCTTCTTTCCGGGACGCTCGGCTGTCCGGTGAACGTGAAGGCCACCACCGAGGAGAAGATGGGCTTCACCGGCAGGGAAGAAGGTCTTGCGGCCCACGCGGTCGTTCTTCTCCGGATGGGAGATGAGGCATGAAGATCTGTCCGATCAAAGTGACTCCGACCGTCACGGAGCAGCCCTGGGGAGGCGGAAGGCTCCATGCGCTCTACCGGAAGGGCGAGGAAGGGAAAAGGATCGGCGAAACCACCGAGCTTTCGCCCGCCCTGCGGGTGGCTGCGGGAGAGTTTCAGGGACTGACCGTCAGCCAGCTTGCCAGCCGCTACGGAGAAGAATTCACCGGCGGCGAACAAAAGGGGATCCCCTACAGGATCCGGCTTCTGGACGCTATGCACCGCACGCCGGCCTTCATCTATCCCGACGAACGGGAGGCGAAGGGGATGCGCGGCCATTACGAGCTGGCGGTGGTCCTGCGGGCTGAAGTCAACGCCGGGCTTTACGCGGGACTCCGGAAGGGGATCGCGAAGGCGGAATATCTGGAGCTTGCCGCGGAGAATCAGCTCGCCCGCGTCATGAATTTCCTGCCGGCCGTCCGCGGCGACGTGTTTTTCCTGCCGGGAGGGCTTCCGGCAGCCGTCGGCGGAGGCGTCACGGTCATGGCGGTCTCCGGCGGGGCCGAGGAACGGTATGACGCGGAGGGAAGCGAAGCCGAAAAAAACTATGCGTACGTGGAAAAGGATCTGCGCGCCATGAAATTCGTGGGCCGGTTCGAACAGAATCCTTTCGGCAGAGTACGTAGGTTCTCCTGCGGGCCGCTCAACGCGGAGGAGATCGGACTGGAGGACCGCTGGGAAGGCGCCACGGAGGATAAGCTCGTCTCGCTCTTTTTCGCTGAGGGCGAAGGGAGACTGGAAGCCGGCGGCGAGGAGGCCGCTTTCCTTCCGGGCGACGTCTTCCTGATCCCCGCCGAGGCCGGGCGTTTCCGCATGGAGGGAAAAGCCCTGGTTTATCTTTTCCGCTGACCGTCCGACAGAAGAATACGCGCCTCCGGATCCCGTCCGGAGGCGTATCTTTGCGGAAAACGCATGCCCGCCCGCTCACGTTTCGTGTGTGAGAGGAAGTCTGCGAAAAAACGCCTGTCATTTTCGGGCGATTTGTGATAAAATAACAATACCGCCTCCGCACCTTGCAGCCGGAGGGAAAACGCTGTTCCCCAAGAGGAGATCCTATGGAAAACCGCAGCACCGAAGAATCCTTCGCCTCCGAAAACGAGATCCGCATCACCGGCGCCAGACAGAACAATCTGAAAAACGTCAGCCTTTCGATCCCCCGGGACAAACTCACGGTCATCACCGGCGTTTCCGGCTCGGGGAAGTCGAGTCTTGCCTTCGACACGATCTACGCGGAAGGGCAGATGCGCTATGTGGAATCGCTTTCGCCCTACGCCCGCCAGTTCCTCGGACAGCGCGGCCGCCCCGACGTGGATTCCATCGAAGGGCTTTCCCCGGCGATCGCCATCGAGCAGAAATCTGCCAACGCCAATCCCCGCTCCACCGTGGGCACCGTGACCGAGATCTACGACTATCTGCGTCTTTTGTGGGCGCGGATCGGGATCCCGCACTGCCCGACCTGCGGACGGGAAATCAGGAAGCAGTCGGTGGATCAGATCGTGGACCGCGTCAACGAAAGCGCGGCGGGGAAGAGGATCCGGATCCTTGCTCCGATGGTACACGGCAAAAGGGGCGAACACAAAACGGTTCTGGAACGCATCCGGAAAGACGGATTCGTGCGCGTGCGGGTGGACGGCGCGATCTATGAAACCTCGGAGGATATCGAGCTGGACCGGAATCTGCGCCACAACATCGAGGTCGTGGTGGACCGTCTTGCGGTGCGTCCCGAAAACGCGGCGCGGCTTTCGGGCTCGGTGGAGACCGCCCTGGCGATGGCGGACGGGATCGCGGTGATCGAAGAGACCGAGACCGGCGCCGAAGAGGTCTTTTCCTCCTCCTATGCCTGCCCCGAATGCGGCACGTCGCTTCCGGAGCTTTCGCCCCGGGTGTTTTCCTTCAACAATCCCTACGGAAGCTGTCCCACCTGCTCGGGACTGGGCTTCTTTATGAAAATCGACCCCGACATGGTGATCGGCGACCGGAATCTCTCCCTGGCAAAAGGCGGCATCGCCGCCAGCGGATGGCGTAGCGCCATGGAGGGAAGCCTCAGCGCCGCCTACTATACCGCCATCGGGAAAAAATACGGCTTCACTGTGAACACGCCTCTCTCGGAGATCTCTCCGGAGGGAATGCACGCGCTCCTTTACGGCACGGGAGAAGAGAAGCTCTATCTGGAATACTCCAACTACGGCGCCTTCCGACGGGTCTCCAAGCCCTTCGAAGGCATCGTGCACAACCTGGAGCGGCGTTACGAGACCGGGGGAGACAACGAAAAGGCCGAACTGATCGACTACATGTCGGCGCTTCCCTGCCCGGAGTGCCACGGCGACCGGCTGAACAAGGTCGTTCTGGCAGTCACGGTGGGAGGAAAAAGCATCAGCGAATTCACCCGCTTCACCGTGCGGGAGGCCCGGGAATTCCTGGACGGACTCAGGCTTTCCGACGTGCAGATGCGGATCGGCGGACAGATCCTGACAGAGATCCGGGCAAGGCTCGGGTTTCTGGACCGGGTGGGGCTTTCCTACCTGACGCTGGACCGGATGGCGGGGACCCTGTCGGGGGGAGAAGCGCAGCGGATCCGTCTCGCCACTCAGATCGGCTCCGGTCTGACGGGGGTGCTTTACGTTCTGGACGAGCCTTCCATCGGGCTCCATCAGAGGGACAACGAAAGGCTGCTCCGCTCGCTTCTCGATCTGCGCGATCTCGGCAACACCCTGATCGTGGTGGAACACGACGAGGAAACCATCCGCGCCGCCGACCATATCGTGGACATCGGCCCGCTGGCCGGCGAACGCGGCGGCGAGGTGGTGGCCGAAGGCACCGTCGCCGACGTGGCGGCGGCAAAAAACTCCCTGACCGGCGATTATCTGGCGGGAAGAAAAAGGATCCCGGTGCCCAAAGAGAGAAGAAAGGGCAGCGGGCGGTTTCTCGAGATCCTCGGCGCGCAGGAAAACAACCTCCGGAATATCGACGTGAAATTCCCGCTCGGCGTTTTCACCTGCGTTACCGGCGTGTCCGGCTCGGGAAAATCGAGTCTTGTGGAGGAGATCCTCTACAAAAAGCTGGCGCACGATCTCAATCACGCCCGCACCCGTCCCGGAAACTACCGGAAGATGACCGGGCTCGAGTATCTGGACAAGGTCATCAGCATCGATCAGTCGCCCATCGGCCGGTCGCCGCATTCCAATCCGGCGACCTATACGGGACTTTTCGACGATATCCGCAAGCTCTTTTCCGAGACGCCCGACGCCAGAGCGCGGGCTTACGGTCCGGGAAGGTTTTCCTTCAACGTGCGCGGCGGCCGGTGCGAAGCCTGCGGCGGCGACGGCGTGGTGAAAATCGAAATGCATTTCATCCCCGATATCTATGTGGAATGCGACGTATGCAAAGGGAAAAAGTACAACCGGGAGACGCTGGACGTGCGGTATAAGGGGAAGAACATCTCCGACGTGCTGGAAATGACCGCGGACGAAGCGCTGTCCTTCTTTGAAAACGTGCCGCGCCTCAGAAGAAAGCTCAAGGCGCTTGCCGACGTCGGCCTCGGCTATCTCAGGCTGGGGCAGTCGTCCCTGACTCTTTCGGGAGGGGAAGCGCAGCGGGTAAAGCTGGCGTCGGAGCTTTTGAAGCCGGCCACCGGGAAGACCTGCTATATCCTCGACGAACCGACGACGGGTCTGCACGCTCACGACGTGCACGTGCTTCTGAACGTCCTGGGACGGCTGGCGGACGGCGGAAACACGGTGATCGTGATCGAGCACAATCTCGACGTGATCAAGACCGCCGACTATATCGTCGATCTCGGTCCGGAGGGCGGGGAAGGAGGCGGAGAGCTGATCTTCGCCGGAACGCCCGAAGAATGCGCGGCGTGTGAGGCAAGCTATACAGGCAGGTTCCTGAAGAGAATACTGGCGGGAGCTGTTCCGTCTCCCGCCGAAAGGACAGGAGAAGACGATGTATAAAGCCGGAGACAAGATCATCTATGCAAGCGTGGGTGTGGCGACGGTCGAGAGAATTGAGACAGAAGGCGGAAGGATGATGCTGACGATCACACCGGACGGAGGCGGCTATACCATCAAGGTGCCGGCCGAAAGCGATAAGGTCTACATGCGCCCGGTGATGACCCGCGAGGAGGCCGAAGCGCTGATCGACTCCCTTCCGGAGGTGGAACCGCGGGATCTGGCGGACGGGACCGCCAACAGGCTTGCGGAGCAGTATGAGGCGCTTCTGAAGAGCCATGACAGGCGGGATCTTGTGGAACTGACTAAGATCGCCTACCGGAAAAAGTTGCAGAAGGAGTCCCAGCACAGGAAGCTGGGTGCCGTGGATGCAAGATTCATGAAAAGAGGCGAGGATCTTCTCTTCGGCGAGCTTGCGGCCGCGCTCGGGATAGAGCGGGAGGAAGTGCTTCCGTATATCACGGCACGGCTGGGAAACAGGGAATAAGCAAAATAGAAAACCCCTCCGGATCCCCAAAAGGACCGAAGGGGTTTATGTGTGAGATGAGACAAGGATCGCTGCAGAGAAGACTCAGAGTCCGAAGAAGGAGATCTGATCGCTGTCGGGCAGGTCGCCGAACACCCCCATGTTCTTGAGCTGGTCGGCGTTGGTGCGGGATATGCGGGAACGGGTGATCACGTCGTCCACCGAGAGGAAAGGACCGTCCCTGCGCGCGGCGACGATGCTCTTCGCCGCCGACTCGCCGAGTCCGTGTATCGCCGCGAAGGGGAAGCGGAGCTTCCCGTCTTCGATGATGAAATGGGTCGCGTCGGATCGATACAGGTCGGGCGGCAGGAAGGAGAAGCCCCGTTTGTAGTATTCATGGGTGACCTCGTAGGTCTTGGCAAGCTCCTGATCGATGGCGGCGGCTCCTTTGTCCCCCTCGATCCTGTGAATGAAGCTGACCATGTATTCGTCGCCGAGCAGCATGGCTTCGGCGTCCAGCGCCGCGGCGCGGATGGTGAAATAGGCGGCGTAGAAAGCGAGCGGATGGTGCATTTTGTAATAGGCGATGCGGAAACCGTTGACCACGTAAGCCGCAGCGTGGGCTTTGGGGAAGAGGTATTTGATTTTCTGGCAGGATTCGATATACCAGTCGGGCACGTTGTGTTCCTCCAGGATGGGGATCCATTCGGATTTGAGCTTGCGGCCCTTGCGCACGCTTTCCATGATGGTGAAGGAAAGCTTGGGATCCACTCCCATGGAGATCAGATAGAGCATGATATCGTCGCGGCAGCAGATGGTGCCGGTGATATCCGCCTTGCCGGAGGCGATGATCTCCTGCGCGTTGCCCAGCCACACGTCGGTGCCGTGGGAAAGGCCGGAGATGCGGATCAGCTCGCCGATGGTGGTGGGCTGGGTATCCACCAGCATCTGCCGGACGAATTTCGTGCCGTATTCGGGGATGGCGATGGAGCCGGTCTCGCCGATGATATCGTCGGTCTCGATCCCGAGCTTTTCGTAGGAACGGTAAAGACTCAGAGTGTCCTTGTCGTCCAGAGGGACCTTGCGGGCGTCGAAGCCGGTCAGATCGGAAAGCATGCGGATCATGGTCGGATCATCGTGCCCGAGGATATCGAACTTCAGGAGATTTGCCTCCATGGTGTGATAATCGATATGAGTGGTGATCGTGTCCGACTCCACGTCGTCGGCGGGGTGCTGGATCGCGCAGAAATCGTAGATCTCGCTGGTGCGGGGGACCACGATCATGCCGCCCGGATGCTGTCCCGTGGTGCGCTTGACGCCGGTGCACCCCAGGACCAGCCGGTATTCCTCCGCTTTGGAGGGCTTCGGCAGATGCGGCCGTTCCTCGAAGTATTTCTTGACGTAACCGAAGGCGGTCTTTTCGGCGATGGTGCCGATGGTGCCGGCGCGGAAGACGTTTTCCTTGCCGAAGAGCTCGATCACCTGGGCGTGGGCGTTGGCCTGATCCTCGCCGGAGAAGTTCAGATCGATATCCGGGACCTTGTCGCCGTCGAAGCCGAGGAAGGTCTCGAAGGGGATGTTGAAGCCGTCCTTTTCATATTTCGTGCCGCACACCGGGCAGTCCTTGTCCGGCAGGTCGGCGCCGACGGCGTCGGCGGGCGCGTCAAAATCGGAATGATGGCAATGAGGACAGATATAGTGCGCGGGAAGCGAATTGACCTCGGTGATCCCGGCGAAGAAAGCCACCACGGAGGAACCGACCGATCCCCGGGAGCCCACGATGTAGCCGCGGTCGTTGGAGCCCTTGATCAGCTTCTGCGCGGTCATGTACATGACGTCGTAGGAATTGGAGATGATGCATCCCAACTCCCGGTCGAGTCGGGCCTGCACCTGGGGCGGCAGGATCTTGCCGTAGATGGCGTGCGCCTTTTCCAGAACGATGCGCTGCAGATCTTCGGCCGAGTTTTCGATCACCGGTGCGAACATTTCGGAAGGAAGGGGCTTGATCTTTTCGCACATATCGGCGATTTTCCGCGTGTTGGTCACCACGACCTCGAACGCCTTCTGCGGCGGGAGGTAGGAGAATTCCGCAAGCATTTCCTCGGTGTTCCGGAAGTAGAGGGGCGCCTGCTCGTCGGCGTCCTGAAATCCCTTCCCGGCCTGCAGGATGCGGCGGAAGACCTCGTCCTCCCTGTCCAGAAAATGCACGTCGCAGGTGGCGGCCACGGGGATCCCCAGCTCTTCGCCGAGCCTGACGATGGTTTTGTTGTGATCCCGGAGGGCGTCCTCGTCCCGGACCGAGCCGTTTCTGATCATGAAGGCGTTGTTGGCGATGGGCTGGATCTCCAGAAAGTCGTAGAATTTCGCGATCTTCCGGAGCTCCGTCATGCTCTTTCCGTCGGCAACGGCGGAATAAAGCTCGCCCGCGTTGCAGGCGGAGCCCACCAGGATCCCCTCCCGGAACCTCTGCAGGACGTGCCGCGGGATGATGGGCAGCTTGCGGGAATTCATATGCTCCAGATGCGCGGCGGAGATGATCTTATAGAGATTTTTCAGGCCGGCCTTGTTCTGCACCAGAAGCAGGATATGCCGGACCGGAAGACTTTTGGCAAAACCGCCCTTTTCCTCCACCGCGCGGCGGCGCAGGTCGTTGAGCGCCTTGTCCAGATCGCCCGCATCGCGGCAGTCCAGCTTTTCCGCGGCCATTTCCTTCAGCCGGATGAAGATCATAGCGAGGGTTTTCGCATCGTCGGACGCGGTATGATGCTTGAACTTGGGGAGCTTCAGGGCTTCGGCCACGTTGTTGAGGCGATGATGCTCCATATCGGGCATCAAAGAACGGGCCATTTCCACCGTGTCGACGTAAGTGGGATCGTAAGGGATGCCCTCTTTCCGGCAGACCTCCGCGATGAACCCGGTGTCGAAGGAGGCGTTGTGCGCCACCTCGATCCGGTCTCCCGCAAACTCCAGAAAAGCCCGCACGGCATCCGGCGCTTTCGGGGCGTTTGCGACCATGGCGTTCGTGATGCCGGTCAGTTCGGTGATAAAGGGAGGGATAGGCCGTTCCGGGTTGACGTATGTGTGAAAATTGTCGACGATGGTGTCGCCGTGCACCAGAGAGGCTGCGATTTCGGTGATCGCGTCTTCTCCCTTGTTGACGCCGGTGGTTTCCAGATCGAAACAGACGAAATAACCGTCGAAGGGCTCGCGTTTCCTGCCGGCGACGATGACCACGTCCTCCAGGTCGTTGACGTAATACCCCTCGCAGCCGTAGATGACCTTGATGTCCAGGTCTTTGGCGGCCTTCGCCGCCTCGGGATAGGCCTGCGCCACGCCGTGATCGGTGATGGCCATAGCCGGATGTCCCCAGTATTTCGCCCGCTTGAGAAGGTCGGAGGCGGAGGAAACGGCGTCCATCTGCGACATCTGGGTGTGGGCGTGCAGCTCGACGCGCTTGATCTCGGCGCCGTCCGGCCGGATCTGTTCGCTGCCGAGCATGATGGATACCGGATCCAGGACGATATCGTCCACGTAACGGTCGTATTTGACCGTGCCGCGCACGTAAAGATACTTGCCGATCTTGATCTTGTCGGGCAAATCTCCGTCCTTTTCCAGATTGATCAGCTTTTTGCATCGGATGGAAGACGTCTTGTCCGTGATATCGAAGGTGAACGAGGCCGAGGTCCCGTTCCGGAAATCCTTGCGCTCGACGGCGAAAACCTTGCCCGCCACGGTCGTATAGACGCCGGCCGCGGCGTATTCGCTCTCGGCGGTGACGGAGGAAAGAGGAACGAAGGCGTCGCCGAAGGGCTTGCCGTAGATCGTGTCTCCTTCGTGCATGACCTTCGGGCGCGGGGCGCGCGCGAAACGCTTTTTGGCGGCGGGCTCGCCGGACGGCTCGTCCGGCGTTTTCGAAGCCTGCGGGGACGAGGGCAGCGCGGAAAGCTCTTTTTCCATCTGCGCGCGGAGCTTCCGGTCGAAATCGGGATCCGATTCGCGGGAAGAGAAGCGGATTTCCGGACGCCGCAGATCCGGCCCCGCATAGGAAAAATACTCGGAAAGGACGCTTTCGGCCTCCGCTGTGGGGATCGGAAGGGAGGCGCAGGAAAGCGTGAACACCGCGCGTCCGTCTTCTTCGGACAGGACGCAGTCGCTGAAAAAGCCGTTGATCGACGGATGCCGCCGCTTCAGATAGGCGGCCGCCCTCCGGCCGTCGTCCGGCAGAAGTCCCTCGTGCTTTTCCACAAGGACGACGTCCGCAAGACTGTAGGCCGCGGCGACAGCCTGTTCCAGGGCGGCAAGCGCTTCGTCCCCCGGCGAACGGACAAACGAAACCGACGCGCATATCCGGCGGGAAGCGCGTAAGATCTGCATTTTTTCCACCCGCGCGCCGTCGATCAGGGCGCGAAGAGCGCCGTCCTCGGGACGGAACAGGGAAAAAGCCTCGGTGAAAAGAGGCCTTTTTGCGGCTGCGTTTTCCATGGATCGGTCCTTTTTTTCAGAGTCAGAATATAAAGGAAGCGGGAAACGGCGGAAGACGGCGCTTATCAGCCTTTTTCGGGAAGGATCGCGCCCCGGTCTTCCAGAAGCCGGTCGATTTCAAAGATCATCCGCGGCAGCGCTTCTTCGGGAAGAAGCTTGTCCGCGATTTCGCCCTTCCGGAACAGGAGCCACTGGTTTTTGCCGCCGGCGATGCCGACGTCGGCCTCGCGGGCTTCTCCGGGACCGTTGACGACGCATCCCATCACGGCCGCCCGGATCGTCTTTTCGGGCGGCAGGGACACCGCGCCGTAACGCGCGGAAAGCGCGCGGCTGACTTCCATTACGTCCACCTCGGTCCTGCCGCAGGTGGGGCAGGAGATCACGTCCACGCCGCCCCGCAGCTTCAGCGCCTTCAGGATCAGGAGGCCGGCTTCGACCTCCCTGACCGGGTCCTCGGAGAGAGAAACGCGGATCGTGTCGCCGATCCCCTCGGCAAGCAGCGTGCCGATCCCTACGGAGCCTTTGACCAGGGCGGCTTCGCCTCCGCCGGCCTCGGTGACGCCGAGATGGAGGGGATAATCGCATCTTTCCCGAAGCGTGCGGCAGGCCCGGATCATCTCCGGGACCGAGGACGCCTTGATGGAGATCACGATATCGGAAAAGTCGTATCTTTCCAGCATTTCAGCCTGCTGAAGCGCCGATTCCACCAGCGCTTCCGGCGTGGGAGAACCGTATTTCGCCAGAAGGTCTTTTTGCAGCGATCCCGCGTTGACGCCGATGCGGATGGGGACTCCTGCCTTCCGGCAGGCGTCGGCCACGGCCTTGACCCGGTCGGGCGAGCCGATGTTTCCGGGATTGATGCGGACCTTGTCGATTCCCGCTTCGGCGCAGGCCACCGCAAGCCGGTAGTCGAAATGGATATCCGCCACCAGCGGGATCCGGGAGACCTCCCGGAGACGGGCAAGGACCGACGCCGCGTCCCCGTCGGGAACGGTGAAGCGTGCGAGATCCGCTCCGGCCGCTTCAAAAGCGCGGAGCTGGGCGAGGCAGGCCCCGTAATCGCGGGGGTCGGCGTTCGCCATGGTCTGTACCGAGACCGGCGCGCCGCCGCCGATCGCGAGGGAACGCACCATGATCCTGCGGGACATATCAGCTCACCAGCCTTATGATGTCGTTGACGGTCACGTAAACGATCAGAATGATAAACAGCCCGAGACCTGCCAGATGGACGTAACCCTCCCATTTATAGGGGATGGTCTTTTTGGTGAAGAGCTTCACCAGAAGTCCCACCAGGAGAAAAAGCACCCGGCCTCCGTCCAGCGCGGGCAGAGGCAGAAGGTTCATCACGGCGAGGTTGATGGAAATGAAGGCTACCAGATTGAAAAAGCTCAGGTAATCGGCCGAGGACACCACCTCGGTCATCACAGACGTGATGCCGACCGGGCCGGACATATCCCGGACCCCGGCGCGTCCCGAAAAGAGATCGGCCAGACTGAACCGGACCAGACGCACGTAATCGATCCCGCTGTAGACCGCGTCCCGCGCGTTGACGAAAAAGGAGGACCTGACCGGCTGATACCGGATGCCGTAGCCGTGAAATTCCTCTCCGTCAAAGTGGAGGTCCTTCTTTTCCAGGATCGTATCCCGGAGGGTGATTTTCTCTCCGTTCCGTTTCAGGACGATCTCGTAGGGGGATCCCGCGTACCGGTCGAGAAGCACCGCGATATCCCGGGTGAGATAGACGCGCTCGCCGTTGATCTTCAGGATGCGGTCGCCCGCTTCGATCCCGGCGAGACCGGTTTCGCCGTACTCGTCTGCCAGGGAGGAGATCACCGGTTCGGTGGTATACTCCGACGGGGCCAGAAGAAAGACCAGGATCAGGAACCCCACGACGAGGTTCATCGCGGAACCGGCGATCAGGATCAGAAAACGCTTCCAGGCTTTGGCGCGGGTGAAGGCGCGGGGGTTTTCGCTCTCTGCGTCCTCGCCCTCCATGGCGCAGAAGCCGCCGATGGGGAAAAGACGCAGGGAATAGCGGGTCTCGCCCTTGCCGAAGGAAAAGAGCTTCGGCCCCATGCCGATCGCAAACTCGTTGACCTGGACGCCCGAGAGCTTGGCGACGATGAAATGCCCGAATTCATGGGCCGCGACCAGAAATCCGAAGGCCAGCACGGCGAGAAGTACAGAGACGAAAGTTGGCATAATCAAAGAGTTCCTTTCAGGATTGGAAAAAACCGGCAAAGGCGCCGCGGAAGCTTTCCCGGCGCCGTCAGAGAGAGGAGCGGAGGGAAGCGAGCGCTTCCCGCGCCTTCCTGCGGGCTTCGCCGTCCAGGGCGCGGATGTCTTCGAAGCTTTCCGGCGCCGGGTGCGGCGTGCGGAGAAGGGCGTGTTCGACGGCGCGGGGAATGTCGGTGAAACGGGCCTCATTCCGGAGAAAAGCCGCCACGGCTTCCTCGTTGGCGCCGTTCAGGACCACCGGCGCGCCTTTTCCCTCGAAAGCTGCTTCGGTCGCGAGCCGGAGACAGGGGAAGGCGACCGGATCCGGTTCGTAAAAGGTCAGCGTTCCCGCTTCCGCAAGGGACAGAGGCTTTACGGGAGAGGGGAGCCTTTCGGGATAAGTCAAGGCGTATTGAATGGGAAGGCGCATATCCGGCCAGGCCGCCTGACCGATCACCGCGCCGTCCCGGTAAGCCACGAAGGAATGAAATACGCTTTCCCGGTGGATCACGATCCGGATCCTTTCGGGAGGCATGCCGAAAAGACGGATGGCTTCGATCAGCTCCAGGCCTTTGTTCATCAGCGTCGCCGAATCCACCGTGATCTTCGGTCCCATGGCCCAGTTGGGATGCCGCAGCGCGTCAGCCGGGGTGACGCGGGAGAGGAATTCCGCGTCTTTCCCGAAAAACGGTCCGCCGGAGCAGGTGAGGATCAGATGATCCACCTCTCCGTGCGTCCCGCAGGCAAGACTCTGAAAAATAGCGGAATGCTCCGAATCCACCGGAAGCATCCGGATCCCCGCTTTTTTGACCTGCGCCAGAAAGAAATCGCCGCCGCAGACCAGGGTTTCCTTGTTGGCCAGGGCGAGCTCGCGGCCGGATTCGACCGCGGCCAGCGTGGAGGGGAGCCCCGCGACTCCCGAAAAGGCGCAGAGCGCCGTGTCGTATCCCGGCATGGACGCGATGGTTACGGCCGCGTCGTCGCCCGCAAGGATCTCCGTATCCAGGTCGGACACTCTGACGCGCAGGTCTTTTGCGGCGTCCTTGTTCCGAAGCGAGGCGAACCGGGGGCGGAAGGCGCGGATCTGCTCCTCCATCAAGCGGACGTTTTTGTCGGCGGAAAGGGAAAACGGGCGCATGCCGAGCTTCTCCATCACGTCCAGCGTCTGTCTCCCGATGGACCCGGTGGAGCCGAATACAGCAACTTTTTTATCCTGATATTTCATGAGATCAACGGTAACAGGCGCACCGCCGCGAAGGCCAGAGGCAGAACGAACAGGACGCTGTCAAAGCGGTCCAGGACTCCGCCGTGGCCCGGCATCAGATTGCCGTAATCCTTTATATGATTCTCTCTTTTGATCAATGACATGGAAAGATCCCCGATCTGGGAGACCACGGAGCCCATCAGGGCCAGAAGGAGCAGAAGGAGATAATTGGGCGAAAGAGAAAAGGCGAAGCGAAGGATCAGGGCGTATCCCGCCGTCAGGAGCACGCTGCCCGCGACGCCGCCGATCGCGCCTTCCACGGTTTTCTTCGCGCTGATATGTTCGATCAGCTTGTGCTTTCCGAAAAGCATGCCGGTGAAATAGGCGAAGGTGTCGCATCCCCAGGCGATCAGAAAGGGCAGGACGATCAGGAAGCGTCCCTTCTCCTCCTTCAGGATCACCGGAAACGCCGAGAAAAATACCGGGATCACCACCATAGCGAACACACAGGCGGAGATCTGCGCGAAGCGGAAGGTCTCTCCGTGCCCCATGGCGTAGACGAAAAGGACGGCGATGACGACAAAATAGAGGAAGATCGCGAAAGCCGGATCCAGCCCGAGCGTGAAGGCCGGAGGCGCGAAGCCGGAGACCGGGATCGTGATCGCCAGAATGAGTTTCGATCGGACGAGCCCGGTTTTCCGCAAAAGCTCGTAAGCGGCGGCCATGGAAAGCAGCGAGGCGAGGATCGCCGAGCACCAGTAGGGAAGAAAGAAAAGAACGACGAGAAAAAGCGGCAGAAGCACCGCCGCCGTCACGATGCGTTTCAGCATGGATTCCCCTCTTTTCAAAAGCCGGTCAGACGTTGCCGAAGCGGCGTTTCCTGCCCCGGAACCAGGTCATGGCGGCTTCGATCTCCTTCGCGGAGAAATCGGGCCACAGGACGTCGGTGAAATACAGTTCGGCGTAGGAGCCCTGCCAGAGCAGGAAATTGGAAAGCCTCTTTTCCGCGCCGGTGCGGATGATCAGATCGGGATCCGGCTGCCCCGCGGTGTAGAGATGAGCGGTGATATCCTCTTCGGTGACGTGCTCCATGTCGGCGCCGGAGGCGGCCAAGGCGCGCACCGCGTGGACGATCTCGTCGCGGGAGCCGTAATTGACGGCCACGTTGACGTGAAGCCCCGTGGTCTTTTCGGAAAGCGCGTGAAGCCGGTCCATTTCGGAACGGATATCCTCCGGGAAAATCGTAAGGTCGCCGAGAAAATGAAGTCTGACGTTCTTTTCCAGCAGAGAGGAGCAGGCCTCGTCCATGTATTTGCGCAGAAGCCGCATGATCTCGTCCACCTCGTCCCTGGGACGGGACCAGTTTTCGGTGGAGAAGGCGTAAACCGTCAGGTATTCCACCCCGGTGTTCTTGTTGAGGTAATCGGCGGTGGAACGGAAGGTCTCCGCGCCGACGGCGTGCCCCGCCTTGCGCGGCAGAAGGCGTTTCTGGGCCCAGCGGCCGTTGCCGTCCATGATGATCGCCACGTGGCGGGGATAAATCAGGTTGTTTTCCATCGTTTTTGATCATACCGCTCCGCGAGATCCTCGCGGAGCGGTATTTCCTGTCTCCGTTATCAGATTTCGAGAAGCTCCTTCTCTTTTTTGGCGGCTGCGTCTTCGACCTTCTTGATATACTCGTCGGTGAGGTCCTGCAGTTCTTTTTCGCAGATCTTCAGGTCGTCTTCGGTGATTTCGGACTTTTTCTTCTGCGCCTTGAAGAATTCCATGGCGTCGCGGCGGACGTTGCGGACGGCGACCTTGCCTTCCTCGGCGTATTTGTGAACGAGCTTTGTAAGATCGCGTCTTCTCTCCTCGGTCAGAGGCGGGAAGGCCAGACGGACGTTCTTGCCGTCGTTGGTGGGGGTGATGCCCACGTCGGAGGCGAGAATGGCCTTTTCAATGGCCTTCAGGAGGGAAGGATCCCACGGCTGGATCACCAGCATCCGCGGTTCGGGGACCGAAAGAGTGGCGACCTGGCTCAGAGGCGTGTCGGTGCCGTAGTAGTTGACGGTGACCTTGTTGAGGACCGCGGCGCTGGCGCGGCCGGCGCGGATAGTTTCAAATTCCGAAACCATTGCGTCCACGGTTTTCTGCATTTTGTCTTCGTAAGCTTTGTAATCGGATTTCGCCATAGGATTCCTTCCTTTCTGTCGATGCCTTTCGGGGCAGTTTTTTGTCTGCGGTCGATCTGTTGACGGTTATTTGAGGACGGTCCCGATCTTCTCGCCCGAAGCGCCTTTGACCAGCGCGTCCGGATCCTCCAGGGAGAAAAGAAGCACCGGGATGCGGTTTTCCATAAGGAGCGACATGGCGGTGGCGTCGGTGGCCTTCAGCCCGCGGGCCAGGACCTCTTCGCAGGTGATCTCGTCGATCCTGACCGCGTCCGGATTCTTTTTCGGATCGTCGGTGTAGATCCCGTCCACGTTCTTGGCCAGAAGGATCAGATCGGCGTGCATTTCGATCCCCTTCAGGACCACGCCGGTGTCGGTGGTAAAGTAGGGACAGCCGGTGCCGCCGCCGAACAGGACCACCCGTCCTTCGGCAAGACGTCTCCGGGCGGCCACCACCGAATAGGATTCAGCCACCAGGGGCATCGGCACGGCGGAAAAAACCGTCGTGGGCACGCCGAGGTTTTCCAGGGTTTCCGAAAGCGCCAAGCAGTTCATCACCGTGGCCAGCATACCCATATGATCTGCGCGGCTTCTTTCCATGACAAGGCCGTTTCTGGCTCCGCGCCAAAAATTGCCGCCGCCGGCGACGACGCCGACCTCGCATCCGAGATCTCTGACCTTCCGGATGGAATCCGCGACGCGGCCGATGGTGGCGCCGTCGATGCCCTGTCCGGCGCCGCCGGAAAGAGCTTCGCCGCTGACCTTGATCATAACGCGTTTGTATCGGGGAATCATAACGCTCCCTCCCGACGAAAGAATCTGTATCCGGAATTGCCGGAGAAAAGGGAACCTCACGGTTCCCGCGCCGGAATCCGCAGCCTCATTGTACCATAGCGGCCGCCGGATTTCAAGAGCAAATCCCTTCGTTTTGCCGCGTCGGGAGGCCGGAAAGAGCGAAAACACGGGAAGAAAAGCCGGGAAAGAAAAGCGCCGCGCCGGGATGCCCCGCAGCGCGGCGTTCGATGAATCTCAGGCCTGTTTTTCCGGAGGGTCCCGGCGGCGGTCATTTCAGGACCGGCACCTTGACCACGATCACGCGGTAGGGGACCGGTTCTCCCGCGGTGCAGTGAGGCCGGTGTCCGTCGTTCGGATAGACGATGAAGAATTCGCCTCCGTGGACGGCGACGTTCGTGCCTTCGCCCTTGAGCTTGACGATGTCCTTGACGGGATCGTATTCGGTCACCGGAGTCAGGGTGTCGGTGGGCGCCCAGGTGACGACCGACGTGCCGGAGACGATATACTGCAGATCGATGAAGTCCCTGTGCGCTTCGAAAGCGACCTGATCGAAGGGCTTCGACATGGCCTCGGCGGAGACCTTGGCGTACATGCCTCCCGAAAGCTCGTACCGGCCGGGAGCCAGCCCGGCGGCGGTCTTCAGAAACTCGAAGGCTTCTTTATAAAGCGGATGCAGAGGCTCGTAGGTGGCGTGCTCTGAAAAACGGTCGAAAATCATGATATAGTCCTTCCTTTCCTCCGATTGTCTACCGGTAGTATAACACATCCGGCGGAACTTGTCGAGAGAGTTTCAAAAAATGTCATCAAAATGTAAGAAATCTGAATAGCATACAATAATATAAACGAATATGCGCATAATGTGGGTTTACAAATACGACAGGATATGATACAATACGAAAAGATAGTTCAAGGTTATATCGATTTCTTTTTTCCGGGGGGAGAAGAGGGAGAAAGCTTTCCCGCGCCGTGCTTCCGGCGTCAAGGAGGATTACCGTTATGAAAATGAAACGATTTTTTGCGCTGATCCTTGCGATCGCGCTTTTTGCGACGCTTCTTGCGCCGCAGGTTCTGGCCGACTATCAGACCGGTACATACAGGATCACGCCCGACAACGGCGTCAATCTCCGGTCGGGCGCCGGCACGAAATACGATAAGGTCGGCGCGATCGGCTGCGGCGCCGAGGTCAAAGTGACGGAGGTTTCGGGAAACTGGGGGAAAACGTCGGCCGGCGGCAAAACCGGATGGTTCCTTCTGGACAACGCGAAGTACGTCGCGGAAAGCGGCGGCTCCGAAGGAGGGGAGACGGCTCCCGCCTTCTCCGAGGGCACCTATCTGGTCACCACGGCGCTGAGCCTCAGGGAAGGCCCGGCTACAAGCAGCAAAAAGCTCGTCTCGATCCCCGACGGCGCGGTGATCACGCTTTCCGAGGTTTCGGGGAGCTGGGGCAAAACCACCTACGGCGGCAAGACGGGATGGGTGAACACCGCCTATCTGAAGGCCTATGAGGAAAGCTCCGCCCGGACGTCCGACGTATACGCCATCGGGTATTCCACGGCTCTGAAGAAGGAAGCCGACGCGGCCTCCGACACGCTTGTCACGCTGCCTCTCAACGCCGAAGTGACGGTGACGGAGATCAAGGGCGGCTGGGGCAGGACGACTTACAAATCGTATACCGGATGGTTCAATCTCGCCAACGCCGGCGCAAAGCTGAAGGACAGCCCGCTCGTCACCGGCGACCAGAGAAAGGACATGATCGCGATCGCCCTGAACGAACTGGGCAAGACCAACGGCAGCAAATACACCTTCGGCCGCGGAAATGTGGCGTGGTGCGCCTATTTCGTTTCCTGGGTCGCGCGCCAGGCGGGCGTTCCCACCTCGGTGATCAAGACCGCCGGGTATGCCAGGGCGTATTCCCACGGGGTGACCTATTATCCGCGGGACAAGTATCTCCCCTCGCCGGGCGATCTGGTCTATTTCGACTGGCCGGAATATGCCGGCGATATGAACCACGTGGGGATCGTTGAAGAGGTGATGGAGGACGGCTCCATCGGCACGGTGGAGGGGAACACCTCCGGCACCGTGGCGAGAAGGACTTACGGCAAATCCAGTTCCGCCTCTTACCGCGCCTATACCAGCATCAGTTACTACGGCGTTCCCGATTATACGACCTCCAATGCCAAGCCCGTCAAGACGGTAAAGGCGGCCGTCGACGACAAGGGAAATGTAAAGATCTCCTGGAAGGCGACCGACGCCTCCTATTACGACGTATATGTCCTTCCCGCCAAAGGGAGCGGGATCGGCGATTCGATCCTGCGCGCCCGCACGACGGCCAGTACCGTCACCTTTGGCGATATGGCGGGCGGCAGCTACAAGTGTCTGGTTTACGCCAGACCCGGCAGCACCGCGGCTTCCGCGGCATCCGAGCCGGCGGCCTTCACCGTAAAGAGGGAAGAGGCGCCCGCGACCGAGGAGCCGTCCTCCGAGAAACCGCCGGCGGAGGATCCGTCCGACGGGCAGCCGCCCGAAACCGAACCGGCTGCGGAGACGCCTCCCGCGGAGGAGAAGACCTACGAGCTGACCGTAAAAAACGGCACGGGAAGCGGCTCTTACAAAGAGGGAGAAAAGGTCACCGTCACGGCGTCGGATCCAGGCAAGGGAAAGGCGTTCCGCACCTGGAAGAGCTCCGGCAAGGGAAGCTTTGCCGACGCGTTCGCGGCAAAGACCACGTTTACCATGCCGGCCGAAGCCGTCACCGTGACCGCCGTGTTCGAGGACGTGCCGGAAAGCCCGTATCAGGCGGGCGAAACCTACGAGCTGACCGCCGAAGCCGAGATGAGGAAAGCGCACGACGCTTCCGCCGCGCTTCTCGTCAAGGTCCCGAAGGGGACCAGGGTAAAGCCGGAGGAGGTTTACGGCGAATGGGGCAGGATCGCCTATGAGGGAAAGACCGGCTGGATCAGCCTGAAGGCCTCGAAGAAGGCGGAGGATGAAAAGGAGCCGGATGTGCCCGAAACGCCGGAAGGCGCGGTCTACAAGGCTGCGGCGACTCTGAACCTGCGGGAAAAGGCGACGGTTTCCAGCACGCTGCTCCTGAAGATCCCCGAGGGAACGAAGATCACGATCACCGATTATTCCGGGAAATGGGGCAAAACGACCTACAATGGCAAGACCGGCTGGGTCAATCTGGACTTTGCCGATCAGATATCGAGCGGAGCAAAGGATCCGGCCCCCGGCGACGGAACGATTTACCGCGCCGCGGAGCGGCTGAACCTGCGGGAAAAGGCAACGGTTTCCAGCGCGCTGCTCCTCCGGATCCCGGCAGGGACGAAGATCGCGGTCAAGGAAACCTCCGGAAAATGGGGCAAAACGACCTACAACGGCAAGACCGGCTGGGTGAATCTGGATTTCGCCGAAAAGGTTTCGACCTCTCCGGAATCTCCCGAGGAACCGGCGCAGCTTCCCGCCGAGGATCCCGCTCCGGCGAAGGAAACCGTCGTGGAAGCCGCGACGACCCTGAATCTGCGGGAGAAGCCGACGGCTTCCAGCACGCTGCTCCTGAAGATCCCGGAGGGAACGAAGGTCACGGTGGGCGAACGCTCCGGCAAGTGGGCGAAGACGACCTATAACGGAAAGACCGGCTGGGTGAATCTGGACTTCACCCGGAAGCCGACCGAAGGCGGCGCTCAGAATCCTCCCGCCGAGGACCCCGCTCCGGCGCAGGAAACCGTCGTGGAAGCCGCGACGACCCTGAATCTGCGGGAGAAGCCGACGGCTTCCAGCACGCTGCTCCTGAAGATCCCGGAGGGGAC